>JALRBL010000076.1 GCA_023257795.1 Gammaproteobacteria bacterium | reverse complement strand
ATTGTAGAACCCTTGGTGCATGGCAATGGCTGTGAGCTTTGGGGTATAGATTTAATTAGAGGCAAATCTAAGCCAATTGTGCGTATATACATTGATGCAATAGGTGGAGCCACTATAGATGATTGCGAAAAGATTTCGCATGACATTAATTTTGAACTACCAGCTGATGATGAGCTTGCAGACTTTGATTATATTCTCGAGGTCTCAACTCCCGGTATAGAGAGAAAATTTTTTTCAGCCAACCAAATGAAAAATTACTTAGGTGAATTAGTTTCTATAAAACTCAGAGAAGGAAATCACTTAATTCAGGGTAAAAAAGTACTAACTTTGGTTGGTGTTGAAGATGAGAATATTTTACTAGAGGATGAGCAGCATAACAGACACACTGTTCAATTTGCCAGCATCCAAACATGTAATCTATCGCCTGATTTTAGGGCACTATTGAATGAGGGAAAAAAATGAAAAGCATTGAAATTTTAGCGGTGGTTGAATCCGTATCTAATGAAAAAGGCTTGGAAGAAGAAGTAATTTTTAATGCAATTGAAGCTGCAATTGCTAGTGCTTCGGTCCGGCATTTCCATGAAGATGCAGAATTGCAGGTCGAGATAGACAGAAATGAAGGAACGTACAAGACATTCAGATTCTTCAATGTTACTAACGCATCTGATCCAGAGTTTCATCCCGAGAGTCATAAAACACCAGAAGAGACAAATTTATCAGAAGGGGAGTTATTTAAAACAGAAGTTGAGAATGTTGCATTTGGAAGAATCGAGACTCAGGCAGCGCGTCAGGTCATGATGCAAAAAGTTAGAGAAGCAGAGAGAGAAAATATTGTTTCTGTTTACAGATCACAAAATAACTCTTTGCTGAGTGGAGTGGTTAAAAGAGTCACTAGGGACAATATTATTGTAGAAATTAATAATGATGTTGAAGCTATACTTCCAAGAGATCAACTTTTGCCAGGTGAAATTTATAAATTAAATGATCGTATTAGAGCAGTTTTGCAAATTAAGGAGATTGAGGGTCGAGGCGCTCAAATACTTCTAAGTAGATCCTGTCCAGAGATGGTGACAGAATTATTTAGAATTGAAGTACCAGAAATAAATGAAGATATTATTGAGATAAGAGGGATCGCTCGTGATCCGGGTTCACGCTCAAAAATTTCAGTAAAAACTAATGATGGCAGAATTGATCCAGTAGGAGCCTGTGTTGGTATGAGAGGATCCCGTGTTCAAGCTGTTTCCAATGAACTTGGTAATGAAAGGATTGATATCATTGTTTATGACGATAATCCTGCTCAAATGGTTATAAATGCTTTGGCGCCTGCCAAGGTTGAATCAATCACCATGGATGAGGACGCTCGATCAATGGAGCTTGCAGTTAATGAAGAAAATCTTGCCATGGCTATCGGTTCAAGAGGGCAAAACATTAGGCTGGCATCTCGATTGGTAGGATGGGAATTAAATATTATCTCAAGCGAGGAAGCCAAGGCCAAGGAAGTAGTATTAGAAACTGAAATCCAAGCAAAATTAATGGAAGGACTAAATATTTCAGAGGACATTGCTGAAAAATTAGTAAATGAGGGTTTGAGTACATTTGATGCAATTACTTATGCGGATGATCAAGTATTGGTTTCATGTACGGGTTTATCTGCTGAAGAAGTTGAAAACATTAAAACACTTTCTGCTGATGCAGCGTTAATGGAAGCCATGGGAGAACTTACTGCAGAAGAAGATAATCTCTCAGCTCTCCAAGATCTTGGCTTCTCAGATGAACAAATTGAATTATTAGCAGAAAACAAAATTAAAACCTTAGATGATGTTGCAGAGTTAGCAGTTGATGAGCTACTTGATATTATCAAGATAGATAGCAATATTGCTTCCGATATTATCATGAAGGCTAGAGCTTCATGGTTTGAGAATTAAGACTTATTATGAGTATTACTGTTAAAGACTTTTCTAAAGCTCTTAAAATAGAGCCTGCAGCGCTATTGGATCGCATGAAAGCTGCAGGGCTATCGCACACCAAAGATTCTGACGAGGTTACTCCTCAGGATAAACAAAAATTACTTTTATTTCTAAAAGAAAAGAAAACATCTGTAGTTTCTACTTCTGATTCAGGAGTAACAATTAAAAGCAAGGGTGCAGTTACCCCAAAAAAAACCATCGAGCAAAAATCGTATACAGATAATATTGAAGCCAAAAGAAAAGCTGCAGCAGAAACACTCAAAGAGCATCAGCAAAAAAGAGAAGATCAAATTAAAGAAGCTATAAAGCAGAGGCAAGATCAAGAAAAAGAAGCCAAGCTAAAAACCGCTCAAGCTAAAAAAGTCTTTGTAACTAATAGAAATAAACCAAATGTTGATATTGGTACACAATTATCAAATGCTGCAAGAGAGTATTCAAGAAAAGAAAAGAGATTTGAATCAGATGGTGCTCATCAATTTTCGAAGCCTGTAGAATTTATAAAAAAAGACATTGAGATACCAGAAACAATCTTTGTTGGCGAGCTTGCCAAACTCATGTCTCTTAAAGGGGGGGAAGTGGTCAAGTCGCTAATGTCTCTTGGAGTTATGGCCACAATCAATGATTCTATCGATCAAGAAACTGCCATTCTAGTCACTGAAGAAATTGGACATAATCCAATTCCGTTATCTACAGAGTCCGTAGAAGAGCAAATTATTGGAAACATAAATTATACGGATGAACCAGTTTCCAGACATCCTGTTGTTACAGTAATGGGACACGTTGATCACGGTAAAACCTCATTGCTTGATTATATAAGGAAGGCAAAAGTTGCTGATGGTGAGGCAGGTGGGATTACCCAGCATATTGGTGCATATCAGGTTAAAGCAAAGGATTCCACAATTACTTTTATCGATACTCCGGGCCATGCTGCTTTTTCAGCCATGAGAGCAAGAGGCGCTAACACCACAGATATTGTAATTTTAGTTGTTGCAGCGAACGACAGTGTCATGCCTCAAACTGAGGAAGCAATTAATCATGCTAAAGCAGCTGGAGTGTCTATTGTAGTTGCAGTCAACAAGATTGATCTTGCTGATGCAGATATTGATAAAGTTAAGGGCGACCTTGCATCTAAAGACTTAGTTCCAGAAGATTGGGGTGGTAGTACTCAAGTTATACCAGTATCAGCTCATACTGGAGAGGGAGTTGATCACTTATTGGATGCATTAATCCTCGAAGCAGAAATGCTTGAATTAAAAGCACACGTTAGAGGCCCCGCTCAAGGAGTTTGCATAGAATCAGAATTAGATAAGTTTCGAGGTGCCGTTGCCACATTGTTAGTTCAAAATGGAACTCTTGCTCATGGCGATATAGTTGTTTGTGGAACGACATTTGGCAAAGTTAAAAATATTAGTGATGCTGAATCCCAAAAATTAAAAACTGCAGGGCCCTCAGAGGCCATTGAAGTTCTTGGATTAAATAGTGTTCCTAATGCAGGAGATTTATTTCAAGTTGTTCAGTCAGAAAAAGAAGCAAAAGAAATTATTGAGTACAGAGAGATCAGACTTAAGAATAAAAAAGTTCTAAAGCATAAAGATGAGGCAATAGGTAATTTATTTGACTCAATGGGAAGTGCTCAGAAGAAATCTCTTCACATAGTATTAAAAACAGATGTTGCTGGCACAAGCGAGGCCATTTCGGCTGCTTTGCGGGAAGTAGGTAATGATGAAGCCTATATTAAGGTTGTATCTGCTGGGGTTGGAGGCATCTCGGAATCCGATGTCAATCTGGCGCTTGCAACTGAATCTATCATACTTGGTTTTAATGTTAGAGCAGATAATGCTGCCAAAAAGTTGATCGAAGAAAATGATATGGTTCTTAATTATCATAGCATAATCTATGAGCTCATCGATGATGCAAAACAAAGGCTTTCAGGCTTACTTGATCCAGTGATAAAAGAAGAAATAGTGGGTAATGCAAAGGTTCTTGAGGTATTTAATTCACCCAAGTTTGGGCAAGTTGCGGGTTGTCAAGTTGTTGAGGGCAGCGTTTCAAGAAGCAAGCCAGTGAGAGTTTTAAGAGATAATGTTGTGATACATCAAGGAGAACTTGATTCATTAAGAAGATTTAAAGACGACGTAAGCGAAGTAAAAGCTGGCACTGAGTGCGGAATTGGTATCAAAAACTACAAAGATATTAAGCCTGGCGATGTCATTGAGGTTTTTGACAGAAAAGAAGAACAGCAAAAGCTTTAATTCATGTCTGCAGATAGAGTTTCTAGAGTTGAGGACTTTATAAGAAGAGAGATTTCAACAATCATTCTCAATCAGGTTAATGATATCCGATTTAAAGACTTTAATATTACTGCAGTTCGATGTAGCTCAGACCTTAGTTCAGCAAAAATATTTTATAAGCAAATAAGCTTTAATAAACAAGAACCGATTTCAGCACTTGCTTTGAAGAAATTTACTTCATTGGTTAGATCGAAGCTTGCTAAATCAATCACCATGAAAAGAGTCCCAACATTAACTTTTTTTGAAGATCAAGCTCTTGATAACTATTCAAAAATTACAGGTTTATTAGATTCAATTAATGACTAGTGGAATATTATTATTAAACAAACCATCTGGCATCTCTTCTAACCAAGCTCTTCAAAAAGTAAAAAAGATACTCAACATAAAAAAAGCTGGACATTTTGGAACTTTAGATCCATTAGCACAAGGGTTATTGATACTTGGCATAAATTATGGAACTAAGCTTTCAGCTTTTTTATTGAATGAAGATAAAGAGTATGAAGCCACCATTCATTTAGGAATCACTACGGATACTGATGATAGCGATGGCAAGATAATTTCTTCAAGTAATAAAACCGTTTCTAATTTTGCAGTCGTTGAAGCGCTTAAACAAATAACGGGTATTCAATATCAAGTTCCACCTAGATTTTCTGCCATCAAAGTTGAAGGAAAAAAATTATATGAATACGCTAGAAAGGGACAGGAAATTGTTATTAAAGCTCGGGAAGTCAATATAAAGAAATGCGAGCTTGTAAAATTTGAATTTCCAATATTGGAATTAAAATTGAAAGTTTCTAAAGGAACTTATATCAGATCCATAGCACGTGATTTGGGAGAAAGTTTGGGAATTGGTGCTCATATCACTAATTTAACTAGAACTAGGCAGGGAATTTTTGACCTTCAAGATGCAGTAAACTTAGAAAAAATTTCTCAATACAATATTTTGGAGTTAGATCAGATATTTCCAAACTGTTTGAATCTAGAAATTTCTGATTCTGAGTTAATTGATCTTCATCATGGCAGAAGGCCACAGATAGCAAGTTTAGATGCAACTTTAGTTATCCTGAAGCACTCAGGTAAAGTTGCTGGTTTGGCTAGAATTGAGAATAATGAATTAATTAAAGAATTTCTTGTTTAATTTCCTGATTAATAATAAGCTACACGCTCTAATTCTTCAGGTATGCGTGGAATTAGATCATAAAGAAGCATACCCAAGGAGTAACACATGGCACTTTTAAAAGAAGAAAAGTCAAAAATTATTGAAAAATTTCAGACAGGAGATAATGATACTGGCTCTCCAGAAGTTCAAATAGCTCTTTTAACAGAAAACATTAATAAGCTACAAGGACACTTTAAGGCTCATAAAAAAGATCATCATTCTAGAACCGGGCTGATTAGGATGGTCAATTTAAGAAGAAAGCTTTTGGCCTACTTGAAACAAAAAAATACAGAAAAATATACCTCATTAATTAAAGAACTCGGTTTAAGAGGTTAAACAGGAAAATAAGTGAACGAATTAAATCTAAAAGCAGATGTCATTGAATTTAAATACGGTGAAAGAAACTATAAGCTAGAAGCTAACAAAATAGCGAGACAAACAACAGCTAGTGTCATGGTAACCACTGGCGATACTGTTGTACTGGCAACAGTTGTTGCAAAAAAAGAATCCGATCCAGCAAAAGATTTCTTTCCTTTAGCTGTCTTCTATCAAGAAAAATTTTATGCTACTGGCAAGATTCCAGGAGGATATTTTAAGCGTGAGGCAAGACCAACAGAGCAAGAAACCCTTACCTCAAGACTTATTGATCGACCTATAAGACCTCTTTTCCCAAGTACTTTTACCAATGAAGTTCAAGTTATTACGACAGTGATGTCGCTTGAAAAAGGTTGCGATGCAGATATTCCTGCAATGATAGGTGCTTCAGCCGCGTTAGCAATATCTGGCATACCTTTTCAGGGCCCAATTGGTGCAGCAAAAGTAGGTTTTATTGATAATAATTTTGTTTTAAATCCAAACAGAGAACAGTTAACTAAATCCCTGTTGGACATGGTTGTTGCTGGAACTAAAGATGCAGTTCTCATGGTTGAATCAGAAGCGCATGAGCTCGATGAAGACCTAATGCTTGGTGCCGTTCTATTTGGTCATCAGGAACAGCAGGCAGTTATAGATGCAATCAACACTTTTAAAGATAATTGTGGTGCGGAGCCATGGATAGTTGAAGAAATACCAACAATATCTGCCTATCAACAACACATTGAGAATAAATATAGCGATGCCATCAAATCAGCATTTACTATTAAAGATAAATCTGAACGTGGGAATGCTATTGGATCTATAAAAGAACAAATACTTTTAGATTTCGAAGATGTAGATGATATAGAAAAGGGCAGAGTTCTGAGCGCATTTAAGAATACTGAAAAGAGCATTGTTCGTGAAAATATACTTTCCCATCAACCCAGAATAGATGGAAGAGACTTAGATACAGTAAGACCGCTTGCAATAGAGACAGCTATACTTCCAAGAGCTCACGGATCAGCTTTGTTTACCAGGGGTGAGACACAAGCAATAGTAGCTGCAACATTAGGGTCTGTTAAAGATATGCAACGATTGGAATCTTTGCATGGAGAAGAGCAAGATCCATTTATGCTTCATTATAATTTCCCTGGATATAGCGTTGGTGAAATAAGCATGCCAATGGGACCAAAGAGACGAGAAATTGGGCATGGTAATCTTGCAAAAAGAGCTATCAGACCTGTTCTTCCTAATAATGATCAATTTGGATATACCCTTAGAGTTGTTTCAGAGATTACTGAGTCCAATGGTTCTAGCTCTATGGCAACTGTTTGTGGAACCTCATTATCTTTGATGGATGCTGGAGTTCCTTTGAAGGCACCAGTTGCTGGTGTTGCAATGGGCCTAATCAAAGAAGGTGATCGTTTTGCAGTACTAACTGATATTTTGGGAGATGAGGATCATCTAGGAGATATGGATTTTAAGGTTGCTGGATCTGCTGATGGAGTTACAGCTCTTCAAATGGATATAAAGATTGAAGGCATTAATGAAGAGATCATGGAGAGGGCATTGGTCAAAGCAAAAGCTGCTAGATTGCATATTCTTGAAAGGATGAATCAGGTTATTTCATCTCCTAAAGAGCTTTCAGAATCTGCACCTTCCATGATAAAAATTAAAGTTGCTCAAGATAAAATTAAAGAGATTATTGGAAAAGGTGGCGCAGTTATCAAGGCAATACAGGCCGAGACAGAAGCATCCGTGGATATCAATGATGATGGAGAAGTGACAGTTTTTGCAGAAAATAAAAGCTCTATGCAAGCAGCACTTGAAAGAATAGAGAAGATCATTGAAGAACCAGAATTGAATAAAGTTTACGAAGGAACCGTTGTTAAAATAGTTGAATTTGGTGCCTTTGTTAATATACTTCCTGGCAAAGATGGTTTACTTCATATTTCAGAGATTTCGCAAGAAAGAGTTGAAGATGTAAACTCAGTCTTGAATGAAGGAGATAAAATCTCTGTCAAGTTAATTGGCTTTGATCGAGGAAAATTAAAACTTTCAAAAAAAGCCCTAGATCAATAATAATCTAATTGTCAAATTATTATATTATTTAATTCTTAAATAATTTGTATCCTAAACAATTTTGTGATCTGATATGTCTTATTAACCATAATAAACATAGGGGGAAGTTATGGATAATGCATTAGCGATGATTAAAGGTCTTGTGACTAGTTTGACAAGTATTCTTGTTGCTGTCGTAGGCCTAGGTGTAGTAGCTGGAGTCGTATTCGGTGAATCTTGGTTCTTTGGAGATGTTCTAGGTAATCTAGTAGCTCTTATTCAAGACCTTGGTGATGCTGGATTAGTTGGTCTTTTGGCTGCTGCTATCCTCATCGGGCTTCTTAAGTAATTAACTTAAGTTATTATTAACACCTAGCAGGTTCGACCTGCTGGGTGTTTTATGGTAGTGTAAATGTTTAATATTACTTTAGGCTCAATCAAAAGCTTCCTAGAAAAGCTTACCAATGTTCTGATTCCAGTTATTGTAGTTTCGTTGTTGTTAGGAATTATATTTGGACCGGATGCTCCTTTTATTGGCTCTGTTTATATAAACGTAAGCAAAATAATAGGAATGATCGGCCAAGATGGACTTTTAGCATTAATATCAATAATCATCATTTTAGCTTATTTAAAGAAGTAAAATTTTAATTAGAGATTGGTGGCTATGGGTGGAATTGAACCACCGACCCCGGCGTTATGAGTGCCGTGCTCTAACCGACTGAGCTACATAGCCTATTTTTTGAACAATAATATAGTTCTCTCTCTTCATGTCAAACATTAAATTTAAAATGGGTAATATCGCCATCGCACATAGCGTATTCCTTTCCTTCTAGTCTAACTTTTCCATTATTTTTAGCATTAAGCATACCGTTGCATGCAATAAAATCTTCGAAGGAAATAACCTCGGCCTTAATAAACCCCTTTTGGAAATCAGAGTGAATAACCCCAGCTGCTTGAGGGGCAGTGGAACCGAGCTTGAAACTCCATGCTCTTGACTCTTTTGGGCCGGTTGTAAAAAAAGTTCCCATGTTTAGTAGCTTATAAGAGGCCAATATTATTTTTTCTAATACCGTATTTTCCATTTCAAGTATTTCGAGATATTGATCTCTTTCATTTGGATCTAGCTGAGCAATTTCAAGTTCATTCTTTATAACTGCTTGAATTACTTTTAAACCTTTTTCATTGCAAAGGGTGAGAAGTGGTTCAACATTATTTAGGGAATCAGTTTCGCTGATATTTGCAATTACCAGAACTGGCTTGAATGATAGTAAGTTTAATGATCGAAGATAAGATTTTTGATATTCATCAAATAAAGAAGTATCTAACTCTTTAGAGCTTTCAATTGATTCTTTAGAGTGCTTTAACACTTCAAATTCTCTTTGAAGGTTTTTTTCACCTGAACGAAGCTTTTTTTCAATTTTTTGCATGCTGTTTTCTAGCATAGCAATATCAGCTAATGCCAATTCAAGATTAATAACTTCGAAGTCATTAACGGGATCGGTTTTCCCATGAACATGGACAATTTTTTCATCCTCGAAGCATCTTACTACATGCAAAATTGCATTTACTTCTCGTATATTAGAAAGAAATGCATTTCCAAGTCCCTCACCGCTTGCAGCGCCTTTAACCAAGCCTGCAATATCAACAAATGTAGTGGTGTTATGAATTTTGCTAGCTGAGTTAGTGATTGCGTGTATTGTATCTAGTCTGTTATCGGGAAGATTTACAATGCCTACATTTGGCTCTATGGTGCAGAAGGGGAAATTCTCTGCAGGAATACTTGATTCAGTTAATGCATTAAAAAGACTTGATTTGCCTACATTTGGCAGGCCAACAATTCCACACTTTAACCCCATAATTAAATTCTCGTTTGTGTATGCAGAAACTTTTGTGCTTCTGCAATTTTATCTTCATAGAGCATTTCTATTGCCCTTAAAAATTTGATAAATGATTCCTCAAGCAAATCACTATCATTTTTAGAGAATTTAGTGAGAACCCATGATGTAACCAAATCCTTATGCCCAGGATGGTCGATACCTACTCTAATTCTCATAACATGAGATGAAAAATGCTTGATTAGATCCCTCAATCCATTATGTCCACCATGACCGCCACCTTCCTTGACTCTTATTTCCGCTGTAGGTAGATCAAGGTCATCATGAATTATAAAGATTTTATCAAATGGGTAGGGTTTATTGGTTAGGATTTTCTTTATTGCTTGACCGGATTCATTGACGTAGCAATCCGGGATTATCCATTCAATATTTGAATCATGAGTATTGGCATGGAAAGATTTATCTTTCTCGCTATATTTTAAATCTATTCCGTAGGTTGCCAGTGCTTTGCGAACCCAGTCGCTGCCAATATTATGTCTGGTGTTAATGTATTTTTCGCCAGGGTTGCCCAAGCCAATCATGCATAATTTTTGCATTGATTATTAGAATACTTATGATTCCTCTTCGTTTTTATCATCTTCAGATTCTGATGAAGCTTCTGAAGTTGAATCCACTTCTAAATCTGAGCTTGCCTCTTCAGGAATTACTTCCTCTGTAGGTTCTTCGATAATTTTTGGAATCTGTATAATCAGAACTTGCTGATCATGTTCTTCATCTAAGCCAGGAATTTCTACTCCTTCAGGTAATACAATTTGTGAAAGTCTTACTGATTTATCTAATTCTAAATTTGAAATGTCCACGTCTAAGAATTCAGGAATGTTTCCTGCCAAACACGCAACTTCGATTTCAACAAGATTCCTTGTTAAGACTCCACCTTCTTTGAGTCCTAAAGACTCATCCTCGCCTGAAACTTTAATAGGAAGAACAACTTTTAGTTTTGTTTTATTTGAAACACGTTGAAAATCAGCGTGCAAAAACTTTCCTTTTTCTGGTTCTCTTTGTAATTCCTTTAGTACAACCTTTTCTTCATTCCCATCAAGTTTTATAAGTAATACTTGAGTATAAAAATTCTCATCCATAGAGGCCTTAGCTAATTGATTGAGGGGAATTTTTATATTCTTTGTATCTTGCTGATTACCATAGATAACTGCAGGGATCATACTACCTTCTCTTCGAATTTCTCTGTTTTTATTGGTGCCGAGTCTTTGGCGGAGTTCGGCGTTTAAAAATATTTGTTCAGACATTAGAAATTCCTTTTATAAAAATAGAGCACTTAAGGACTCTTCATTATTTAATCTTCGTATGCACTCAGATATTGTAGGTGCCAGCGAAATGGTGCGTATTTTACTGCATTTTTGCACTTCTTGGGAAGGCTCAATTGAGTTTGTAACAACTAATTCATCAATACTAGATTCAGCAATTCTTTCCAGAGCAGGACCCGATAAAACAGGGTGAGTAATATATGCAAAGACTTTTAGTGCTCCAGCGTCCTTAAGCGCTTTGGCTGCATTACAGATCGTACCTGCAGTATCAATAATATCATCTGGAAGAATGCAGATTTTATCTTTTACTTCTCCAATGATGTTCATAACCTCTGATTTATTAGAATCTTGTCTTCGCTTATCAATGATTGCAAGTTCTGCATCTTTCAAGAACTTTGCAAGCGCTCTAGCCCTAACTACGCCACCAACATCAGGGGAGACCACCATTAATGGCGTTGCTTTAAAATTTTGCCGTATATCATCATGCATTATTTTTGTTGCGTAGACATTATCAGCTGGGATATTAAAAAAACCTTGTATAGTTTCAGAGTGGAGATCAACAGTTAAAACTCTATTTATACCAACAATGTTAAGCATATCAGCAACGACTTTAGCGCTAATAGGCACTCTTGCAGATCGCACTCGTCTATCTTGCCTTGCATACCCAAAATAGGGAATCACAGCAGTAATTTTTGCTGCAGATGATCTTTTAAGAGCGTCTGCAAGAAGCAGCAGCTCCATTAAATTATTATTTGTTGGTGCAGAAGTGGATTGAATTATATAGGTTTCATGGCCTCTTACATTCTCAAGGATCTCAACCTTTGTCTCACCATCGGAAAAATGTCCAAGCTCAATTTCACCAAGCTTAATTCCGAGTATTTTCGAAACTTCTTTGGCTAAATTGACTGATCCAGAACCTGAAAATAGAGTTACTTTTTGCTTTCCTAACATAATTAATGGCTGGGGTGGTTGGATTCGAACCAACGCATCACGGGATCAAAACCCGTTGCCTTACCGCTTGGCTACACCCCATTGTTTATAAATAGGTGAATATTGTAATGCTTTGCATTTAAAAGATCTCCAGTTAGGGGGAATTTTTTCAGCAATTTTATCAAGTTCAGCAAATCCCTGATCCTCAAAAAAAACAGTAGAACCAGTTCCTGAGAGGAAGATTGTATTTTTAATATCTAGGTTATCTAAAGTTGATTTAATTAACTCATATTTTCTAAAAAATACACTTTCAAAATTATTAACCGAAGAATGTCTTAAACTATTTTTTTGTTCATCAAGTGTATTAAAGAGATCCTTGGTGGAAGATTTCATATCGGGAACTAATAATGAAAAATCCTTAAGGGGGTATGTTTTTGGTTTAAAAAGTTCACCTGTGCCAAAAACAAGACCACTCTGACCCCTAATAAAAAATGGAATATCGGATCCTAATTTAAGCCCAATTTTGATTAATTTCTCAAGAGTTAGGGTTAATCTAAATAGTTTATTTAAAGCCAACAAAACTGTCGCTGAATTTGAACTACCTCCTCCCAATCCGCTTTGAAGGGGTATATTTTTTTTAATCATAATTTTACATGGCAGATCTTGATTGACTTCATTTTGAAGAGCACGATGAGCTTTAGTCACTAAGTTATCAGCTTCAGAACAATCAATTTCTCCATCAACATCTAGCTGATAACAAGATGCATTAAGATCAATGATGATTTCATCACTGAGATCAATGAATTGCATATTAGACTCAATTTCATGCAATCCATTGGTCTTTCTTTCCAAGATTTTCAGATCCAAGTTAATTTTAGCGCATGATAGTAATTGAGCTTTCATTTGCCTTTTTTAAGTATAAATTCACCACTAAATCCGTTCATAATTTGAAAACGAATGGTAAGAATATTCTCAGAATTTTTGCTACAAACTATATACATTTCTTGAAATGATCGATTCAAATAGCCTGTTGATAAGCATTTGCTCAAAGTTTCCATGATCAGACCTTTATCTGCTTGCAAGCTTTTTTCAAAATCTTGAGCAAAACTTAAATCACTATTCACAAATTCAGCTCTGCTTCCTTTAGAGCCTATTTTGATGTCGCCAATCTTTCCAACAATAGGTTTGATAAGTTGTATAATTATTCCTGAGGCGTTCTCGTATACTACAACATTGGATTTTAATTGAGATTGAGTATTTTTAACCAGTACAGAACCAAGGTATTTACTTTCATTTTTTTCACTTGGAATACTTTGGCATGCCGAAAACATACTAAAAACCACTAACCAGAGTATGGGCTTGTATTTATTTGGCATAAGCCATCATAACACTTCGCTAGAAGAAAGAGAGCAGCTCGTAATCAATACTTCAGTGTTGAAAGATCTCAGGCCAATAATTAATTCAAAACTTAATAATGAGATTACATCTTTGGTAAATTTGTCCACATGCAATAGAACAGAGATAATTTTTGAGAGCGCTCAAGACCTGTCTAAGGAGTTATGCGAAGTGATATGTAATTACTTGGGGTGCAACCTAGAGATTCACAAACATTTCTTCTTTTTAAACAATGAAGATGCATTAATGCATTTATGTATGGTGGCAACTGGGTTGGATTCTAGAATTATTGGCGAGCATGAAATATTAGGACAATTTAAAGAATCAATTGATATTTCTAAACGACTTAAATTTATTTCAGGGAGTTTTGAATCATTATTAAACGATGTCATTAGTATTGCTAAATCAGCAAGAAGTAATAGTGAAATTGGTAAAAATCCAGTATCAATCAGCACGCTTGTATTTAAGCTTGTTCGTGAAATTTTTGAAAATCCACAAAGCCTTTCTGTATTAATGATTGGAGCAGGCGAGATTGGATTTTCTATTTTAGAGAATCTTCATTTACAAGGCATTTCAAAATTAGCGTTTGTTAATAGAACCACAAAAAATATCCAACTAGGGTCTGATACACTTACATCAAAACCCCTAAATAGCATAAAAAACTCTATATCTAATTGTGATGTGCTTATTGCTTCGACAAAAAGTCAAATACCCATTGTAGGCAAAGGTTTGATAGAACAAGTAATTACTGAAAGAAGGAAAAAACCCTTGATTCTAATTGATTTAGGAGTCCCCAGAAACATTGAGCCATCCATCAGCAATCTTGATGGTGCTTATCTTTATACTCTTGATCAAATTGAATTAATTGCTCAACGAAATCAGGTCTCAAGGGCACAAGCAGCAGATAAAGCAAAAGATTTAATTAGAAAAAATCTGACTGAGATGGATCAAAAGAATAAAATAAGGGCAGCGTCTTTTAAA
>JALRBL010000072.1 GCA_023257795.1 Gammaproteobacteria bacterium | reverse complement strand
ATATTACAAAGCTTTCCAAGATGATCTTGATCAGGCAATGGATGAATTCAATGGTATGAGAAGAAATAATCCTGTGATTACTCCTCTAAGTTGTCCTGAATGTAATACCAATAATCTAAATATCAGAAATTCAGCAACTGGTGTATTTTTAAGTTGTTCTGGCTACAACAATGCGCAAGAGTATCAATGCAAAAAAACGCTTAATTTGATTTCAGGTGATGAAGCTATCAGCATCGATGATCAGCAAGAAGCAGAAAACTTATTAATTAAGCGACGTTGCCCAAAATGCGATGTCAGCATGGATAATTATCTAATAGATGAAGGGATGAAACTCCATGTTTGCTCTAATAATCCAGATTGTGATGGTGTCGAGGTTGAAGAGGGTGCATATAAATTAAAGGGCTACGATGGCCCGACTCTAGATTGTCATAAGTGCGGCGCTGATATGCAGTTAAAAACGGGAAGATTTGGGAAGTATTTTGCTTGTAGCAATAATAACTGTGATGCTACCAGAAGACTCCAGAGAAACGGCGAGCCATATCCAATATTTATGGATCCAATCCCCTTGCCTCAATTACAATGTTCTAAAGTTGAAGATCATTTTTTGTTAAGAGATAGCTTGAAGGGCCTCTTCCTTGCTGCTAGTCAATTTCCCAAAAACAGAGAAGCTAGGGCTCCAGAGGTAAGTGAGCTAAAAATGGCTGCAGAAGCATTACCAAAAAAACACCAGTTTTTACTCTCTGCTCCAGAACATGATGATGATGGTAATCCATTCATCGTAAGATATAACAAGACTGAGGATACACATTATCTTAGCGCAGAAAAAGATGGCAAGAAGACAGGCATCACTGCAATTTATTCAAATAATTCGTGGCAAATTTCCACTAAAAAATAGCGTGTTCAATCCTATTAATTAAATCTTCAACATGTTACAGTCAAAAGTATGTCAAATTATCTAGAGCTTACACAGTTATCAGACGGAAGCATTGTTCTTCGAAGGGCGGACGATCTTGAAAATCCAATTGTCAAAATTGAATTTGGAAAAGAATCACGTGATTTTTTAAATGGTGAAGAGCTTTCAGTAGCAAAAGAAATGATCAGAGCAGGTCTAGAATCCGTTAGTGGGCAAGTGATTGATTTTGATGATTTCTTTGAAAATGTTAAACGTAAGACCTCAAAGAAAAATATTACTTTGCATTAATGGGTTCTTAGGAGCCCTATTCCTTTGCCTTCAATTTCAAATTGAGAAACGGAGTTATTAATTTTAATTACTGAGTAATCTTTATTTGCAGGCCTCAATTCGATACTTTCTTGCGTCCTATAAAAATGTTTAAGGGTTACCTCGTCACCTATACGAGCAACAACTAAATCGCCGTTTTTTACATCTGTAGTTTTCTTTATAGCAACAAGGTCATCCTCAAATATACCTGCTTCAATCATACTAAGCCCCTTAACCTTCAAGAAATAATCAAAATTACTACCAAAGAGCGATGAATCGCATTGGATATTTCTTTCAATATTTTCTGTAGCAAGAGTTGGCGAACCAGCAGCAACTAAACCAATAACTGGGTAACCATCTGGGATTTTATTGTTTAGAACAATGCCTCTGGAGGAACCACTTTTAATGCTAATGACACCCTTTTTTTCTAAAGCTCGTAGGTGCATTTCGGCAGCATTTGGTGATTTGAACCCCAATTCATTGCAAATCTCTAATCTTGTTGGTGGAAAGCCAGTTTCTTTGATGTACACTTCTATACAATCAAGGACTTTTTGTTGTTGGGCAGTTATTTTTATCATAATTTATACTGTATATAATTACAGTATATATTTTTTTTAACTATTTTCAAATATGCAGTCAAAGTTAGTTATTGGCATTTCTTCTCGAGCTTTATTTAATCTAAATGAGAGTCACAAAGTCTTTGAATTAGAGGGCGTTGAGGCATATAGGCAGCATCAAATAACAAATGAAACTAAAGTTTTAGAACCAGGAGAGGCTTTTAATCTTGTAAGAAAAATCTTAAGAATTAATGATTTTTATGATCAACAGAGAGTAGAAGTAGTTCTTCTTTCAAGAAATACTGCTGATACAGGTCTTCGTATTTTTAACTCTATAGAACACCATAGGCTTGATATTACTCGAGCAGTTTTTTCAGGTGGCGAGAGTCCCTATAGATATGTAAAATCTTTTGGCGTTGGATTATTTTTATCCAGCGATGCAAGTGATGTTGTGATGGCAATTCAAAACCGAGTACCTGCTGCACGAATTGTAAGTAATAAAACTCGCGAAATAACAGACGATAGTTTTTTAAAAATTGCATTTGATGGTGATTCAGTCATTTTCTCAGATGAAGCTGAAAAAATCTTTCATGAAAAAGGTCTAAATGCATTCTTAGAATCTGAGAAAAATAATACCTCTTTGCTAACTGCAGGGCCGTTTAAATCATTTCTCATAGAGCTTAACAAACTGCAGGCTGAACTTGAGGATAATTGCCCGATTAGGATTGCTCTTGTGACAGCGCGTTCTGCACCATCGCATACTCGAGTCATTAAAACATTACGAAAATGGAACGTTCGTGTTGATGAATCATTATTTCTTGGTGGAATGAACAAAACTGATTTTCTAAAGTCTTTTGGAGCTGACATCTTTTTTGATGATCAAATGTTGAATATCGATGATGCGCAAAAAGAAGTGTCTTCAGGGCATGTGATTTATGGGGTGAAGAATCAATGAAAATAGTTTGTCTTGATATGGAAGGAACTTTGACTCCGGAGATTTGGCAAGAAGTAGCGCGCCAAACCAATGTTCCAGAACTTTTAAAAACTACAAGAGATATACCATCTTTTGGCGAGCTCATGGACTATAGGATAAGGTTAATGCAAAAGCATAATATTTCTTTTAGTTCGTTAAAAAAGGTTGCAGAACAAATGACTCCCTTAGATGGAGCTCGTGAATTTCTTAATCGGGTAAGGCAAGATTTCCAAGTGGTAATTTTATCGGATACCTTCTATGAACTAGCAATGCCATTAATGAGCAAGCTAGGAGACCCTTTATTGCTTTGTCATAGATTACAAATTGATGGGGATATGATTTCTGGCTATAGACTAAGAGCCGAAAAAGCAAAAAAGCAAGCCGTAGAAGCTTTCAATGGGATGGGATACTCTTGCATAGCAGTGGGAGATTCGTACAATGACATCCAAATGTTTGAAGTCTCAGAAAAAGCATACTTCATTAATGCTCCTCAGGTTATAACTGATGCATATCCAGCAATATCTAGCGTGCAATCTTATAGCGAGTTATTAGAAGAATTAAAAAATTTGCAATAATGGAAGATCTTAAACTTTCAAATTATTCTAGACCTGAGCTTGAGTTTCCAAGCAAAGAAAAGAAGCTTCTGCTCCACAGCTGTTGTGCACCATGTGCTGGCGAAATTATGGAAGCTGTTGCTGCTTCCGGTATAGAAACTACAGTATATTTTTACAATCCAAATATCCATCCTGTTGAAGAATATCTGATTAGGAAAGAAGAGAATGTTAAGTTTTGTAAAAAGCTTGGTTTTGATTTTATAGATGCTGATTATGATACCGATAATTGGTTTGCAAGAATTAAAGGTTTAGAAAACGAACCAGAGAGAGGCGAGCGCTGCACAAAATGCTTCGACATGCGATTTGAAAGATCTGCATTGCATGCGGCAGAAAATAATTTTCCAGTATTTGCAACAACTTTAGGTATATCAAGATGGAAAGATATGAATCAAATTAACAGTTCAGGCTTAAGAGCAGCTAATAGGCATGCTGATTTGATTTATTGGGATTTTAATTGGCGCAAGCAAGGAGGTTCCTCTCGGATGATTGAAATTTCTAAGAGAGAGAATTTTTATCAGCAAGAATATTGTGGTTGTGTATATAGTCTGAGAGATACCAACAGATGGCGCATGCAAAATGATAAATCAAGAATTATTAGAGGCATCAAGTTTTATAATTAAGTTAAAATATCACGATGATTTCAGCAGGGAAAAAATTTAGACAAGCTATTACCGAAAATAAGCCACTAATGGTAGTTGGTACAATTAATGCTTATGCAGCCATGTTGGCAAAGTCAGCAGGTCATAAAGCAATCTATTTATCAGGAGCTGGAGTTGCAAATGCCTCTTACGGAATACCTGACCTAGGCATTACCAGTTTAGAAGATGTTCTCATTGATGCTAGAAGAATTTGCAATGCTTGTGATCTACCTCTGCTTGTCGATATTGATACCGGTTGGGGAGGAGCATTCAATATTGCTAGAACCATTAAAGAATTAGAGGGTGCCGGAGTTGCCGCAGTTCATATCGAAGATCAAGTTAGTCAAAAGCGTTGCGGACATAGGCCAAACAAAGAGCTTGTAACAACTAGTGAGATGGTCGATAGGTTAAAGGCTGCTGTTGATGGAAGAACTAATGCAGATTTTTTTATTATGGCTCGAACAGATGCATACGCTAATGAAGGCATTGAAGGTGCCGTAGAAAGAAGTTCACGATATCTTGAAGCTGGTGCCGATGGTATTTTTTTAGAAGCCGTCCACTCTCTTGATGAATATAAAGTATTGAGAGAAAAAATTTCTGCTCCTATTTTGGCAAACATTACAGAATTTGGGAAAACACCCCTCTTAACAGCTGAGGAGTTGGCATCTGCTGGCGTAGATATTATGTTATTTCCTCTTTCAGCATTTAGAGCCATGAGCAAGTCGGCTGAAGAAGTGTATAATGTGATCGCTCAACAAGGCACTCAGCAAGATTTGTTGGGAAAAATGCAAACGCGTGATGAGCTATATAAACAGCTTGATTATCACAGTTACGAAAACACTTTAGATAACTTGTTTAAGAAATAAATTTGGAGACAAAGGATGGTTAAAAAATTAGAGGGAGCTGGATTAAGAGGCCAAGTTGCTGGGGAAACCTCACTCTGTACTGTTGGACAAGTTGAAGGCCTTGCTTACAGGGGCCACAAGGTTGAAACGCTTGCAGAAAAAGCAACTTTTGAAGAAGTTGCGCATTTGCTTCTCTATGGAAAATTACCAACTCAAAGCGAGCTCGATAATTACAAAGCTCTTTTAAAATCTAAGAGAGATCTTCCTCAAACCTTAAAAGATGTATTGCAAAAGATACCTGCATCTGCACATCCCATGGATGTAATGAGAACGGGAACTTCTATGCTTGGAAATTTGGAGCCAGAAGGTGATTTTGCAAATCAATTAGATGCAACCAATAGAATGCTAGCAACCATGGCATCCATTGTTGTTTATTGGTACAAGTTTTCACATGAGGGTGTCGATATTGATTTAAATAATAATGAAGATTCTCTTGCGGGACATTTTCTTCATATCTTGCATGGGAAAACTCCATCCGATCTTCACAGAAGGGTCATGGACGTATCTCTAATTTTATATGCTGAGCATGAATTCAATGCGTCCACTTTTACTGCTAGAGTTTGTGCATCCACTATGTCGGATTTGCATTCATGTGTAGTTGCAGCAATTGGATCTTTAAGAGGACCATTGCATGGTGGGGCTAATGAAAAAGCTATGGAGATGATAGAGGGTTGGAAAACAAGAGACGAAGCAAGGGAACATATACTTTCTATGCTAGCCAATAAAGAAAAGATCATGGGATTTGGACATGCAGTCTATTCCGAAAGAGATCCTAGAAATGCTGTGATAAAGACCTATTCAAAATTGCTCTCTGAAGAATACGGAGATAATTCTCTTTATGAAGTATCCGAGGAAGTCGAAAAGGTTATGTGGGAAGAGAAGAAACTATTCGCAAATGCTGATTTTTTCCATGCTTCTGCCTATTTCTATATGGGCATCGCAACAAAATTGTTTACTCCAATATTCGTTATGTCCAGAGTTGCAGGCTGGACTGCTCACTGTATTGAGCAAAGGGCGAATAATAGAATTATTAGACCTTCTGCGCATTATACTGGCCCCGAATCCTCGGTATGGGTTGATATTAAGGACAGAACCTAATGTCCAATAATGTTGATATAAATGTCCGTTCAGAATATGACTCTCTTGTAACTGAGATTGCAAAATATGCCCATGAGTATGAGGTTAAATCAGATCTTGCTCTAACAACTGCAAAAAACTGCCTTATCGATACTATTGGTTGTGGTTTGCTGGCATTAACTTTTCCTGCGTGCACCAAAATGCTTGGACCAGTAGTACCTGGCACTGAAGTTCCTTTCGGGGTGAGAGTTCCTGGAACAAGTTTCCAATTAGACCCTATTAAGGGTGCTTTTGATATAGGTTGCATGATCAGATGGTTGGATTACAACGATACATGGCTCGCTGCCGAGTGGGGTCATCCATCTGATAATCTTGGTGCAATCCTTGCAGTTGCAGATTTCGTTTCTCAAAAAAATAAAGCCGATGGTGGAAAAGCTCTAACTATGAGACAAGTTTTGGAATGCATGGTAATGGCGCATGAAATCCAGGGGGTATTGGCACTCAAAAACAGCTTCAATAGAGTTGGCATAGATCATGTAGTTCTTGTAAAAGTTGCGTCTACTGCCGTCGCTACAAAGTTATTAGGCGGTTCTTTCGAACAGATTCGCGATGCAGTTACTCATGCGTGGGTGGATGGCCAGAGTTTAAGAACCTATAGACATGCTCCAAATGCAGGATCCAGAAAAAGCTGGGCTGCTGGGGATGCTACAAGCAGAGCGGTTAGGCTTGCTATGATAACTTTATCAGGAGAAATGGGTTATCCAAGCGTACTATCTGCCAAAAAATGGGGTTTTGAAGATGTTTTATTTAAGGGTGAACAGCTCTCTCTCCCGCAAGCCTTTGATTCATATGTAATGGAGAATGTACTATTTAAAATTAGCTTTCCAGCAGAATTTCACGCACAAACTGCTGTAGAAGCTGCAGTAAAACTCCATCCTGAAATCAAAGATAGATTAAATGAAATCAAACAAATTGAAGTCACCACGCATGAATCTGCCATAAGAATCATTTCTAAAGTTGGCGAGCTGAATAACCCAGCAGATAGAGACCACTGTTTGCAATATATGATTGCCATAGGACTTATTCATGGAGATCTGATTGCCGAGCATTACGAAGATGATGTTGCTCAAGATCCGATGATTGATTCTCTTAGAGAAAAAATGATCATCAAAGAAGACAAGAGATATACCGAAGAATATTTAGAAGCTGATAAACGATCGATTGCAAATAAAATACAAATCTTTTTTGAAGATGGCACTGCAACTGATGCTTTAGAAGTTGAATATCCTATTGGCCATAAAAGACGAAGAGAAGAGGGCATCCCAGTTTTAGAAAGAAAGTTTAAAACAAACTTATTAAAAATATACTCTGAAGATAAAGCTAACGATATTTACAATCGTTGCATTGATCAACAAAATCTTGAATCTATGTCAGTTATTGAGTTTCAAGAGATGCTAAGAGTTGAAAATAATTCCTTTTAGAGTTCCAGAGGAATATATCTCAAAGCCTCGCTAGCAAATAAGAAGGTTTGATCACTGTAGTGGTTTGATTTTGGATTTCGCGATGAACCAAAATTATGCATCCCATAAATATCTCTGTCATTCTTAGATTGCTTGATTAGAAAGAATAATCCATCTCCTCCAGACATAATAAATGCCTCTCTTGCTCTATCAAATGAACCATACACGGCTCTAAGTGTATCCACACTGCCTTGAATAGGATGCGTTCTATCATTTCTCTCGATTTTATTTATTTGGGCCCATGTTTTATTAGACTGATAACCGCTGGGACCAAATTGAGAACACTCTTTAGCAGCTGTTTCAAATGAGGGTATGTCGGTACCATTGAATTCAGAGCTCCATTCTTGGGCCATAAGGCATATTAAATAACCCTCTTTATTTTGAAGCTCGGAATGCATATTCCAGTTAGACATTAGATTTAAAGAATAATCATCATTTTTTGTAATGTTTTCTAGGTATTTGTATTGTCTAGAGTTTTTTGAATAAGCATTATCAAATTTAAGATTAATAAATTTTTCATAGTTCATAATTTCTTCGCTTGCTAGGATTTCATCTGCCCTATAGGATCGGTTAGTAATCCTAGTTTCAAAGCTTGCATTAGGAAAACCTAGTTTTTGATTTCGAGAATAATCTCCTGCAACCTCGAATGGGTCTTGGTTGGTGCTTTGCAACCATCCATTGGGAGGGTTTATGAACGTTGGCAACTTTGTAATGATCGAATCTTCATTCCAAATTAACTTTGAATCTTCTCCTTTTTGTATTGATCTAGCTTCTTCAGGAAAAATTCTTACTGGTATTCTGCCATTATAAAAAAAACCAATATTATGTTGAGAATCCAACGTGACAAAATTAAAACTTGGAATAAGTCTTTTTTGAATATTTTCAGCGAATTCTTCTACCGAGGTTGATAAATTTAAAGTCATCCAACCCAAGGTTTCTTGAAAATGATTATTTGAGGAATGCCTTATGGCATACATTGCTCCGTTATCACCCGGTATCACTGGACCAAATTTAGAATATCTAAATTTTTGCGTAACTCTCACTGGTAGCATCCAAAGCCTGAACTCAAGAAAATCCTCTTCAATATCAAAGTTTTCCCAATGATCATCGAGCAAGTATTGATTGTTGTTATCAGGATTGATTGTCAATTTATAGATATCCGCCACATCGGGTCGATTTACGGTTGCACCCCAGCCTAAAGTTTTATTCATTCCTACATTGACCAAGAAAGAACCTGGAAAGTTGCCGCCATGAGCAAGCCAACCTTCCTTTGAGGATACATTTAATTCATACCATCCAACAGGCCCAGTAAGTGGTTGATGAGAATTGATCATCAAATAAGAATGATCTTCTTCAGTAAGTGGCCCCGAAATCGCTACGGCATTCGAACCGCTTGGTTCCTTTTTATTTTCATTGCCAATAAGAGCTAGTTCTTTTTGCAATCCAGCAAAAAACATATGTTGAATATAAGAGCCAGCTAAAACGTCCTTTGGGCTAATTGGACCCACTTCATCGTGTTGAGAATTTTTTGTGCTATATGCCTGATCATTAATGCCATCCGCATAGGCCGATGCCATAGCAATGATTTTTGGATCCAAGCTATCCCAATTTCTTTCTAGAGAATCCCAAACTCTGAGCAACCTAATTAGGTAGTCTGTAGATGCATTTGAAATTCCATCTTCTTTAGCAAGCTTTCCTCTATAAAGCGGCATTAATTCTATGAGATCATCGTATGCATCCTCTGCATGAACTCTTCCAATGCCGTAAGCTACATCAATATTAGTATTCCCCTTAATATAAGGCACACCCCAAAAGTCCCTATTGATTTCAACATTGTATAAATTGTGTTTGCTAAAATGTATCTCTTCATTTGCACAGGAAATATTCAATAACAGAATAAAAGGAGCTATAAAAAGAGATTTGTGCCTTGAGTATTTAAGATTTATCACAACATAATTGTAAGAGAATTTAATATAACAATGAAAAAACAATTTTTAATAATAGGAAGTAATTCTGCCATTGGAAAAGAAGTCTTCTCTCTTCTCCGAAAAGAAGATTACGAGGTATATACGACCAGCAGAACAAGTTTTGAAAATCCAGGACGCCATTTCATCATAGATAATCTAAGTACCTTTGATAATCTGGATGGGTTGCCTGATTCTCTGGATGGGATGCTGTATTGCCCCGGAACGATTAATCTTAAATCAATTCAACGCTTGCAGAAAGAAGATTTGGACAGGGATTTAGAAGTTAATTTTTTTGGTGCCTTTCATGCTTTAAAGAGCCTTTTACCAAAATTAAAAAATGAAAATGGCGCTTCAGTGGTATTTATCACTACTGTAGCATCAAATGTGGGTATGCCAATGCATGGCTCAATATCCGCTGCAAAGAGTGCCTTGCATGGTTTTGCTATCTCAATGGCAGCCGAATTAGCACCAAGAATTGCGGTTAATTGTGTTGCTCCTTCTCTCACCAGTTCACCCATGGCAGAATTTTTATTGTCTAACGAAACCAAATTACAAGCTGCCCAAGATAGACATCCCCTTAAACAAATAGGAAGCCCTAAAAATGTTGCAAAAGTAATTGAGTTGCTTTTGCATGCAAAGGACCATGGAATTACTGGGCAAACCTTTAATATTGACAGCGGACTTTCTTCTTTAAAGACTTAAAAACTATCTAATTAGACTATAATTCTTCCCATGTCAGGGAATACGTTTGGTAAAAACTTTACTGTTACTACTTTTGGTGAAAGCCATGGGAGTGCTTTGGGATGCATTATTGACGGCTGTCCTCCCGGAATTTCTATTGATGAGACTTATATCCAGATTGAACTGAATAAGAGGAAACCTGGCCAATCTGACGTTACCACCCCAAGACGTGAAGATGATTGCGTAAAAATCCTATCTGGAGTGTTTGAAGGAAAAACCACTGGAACGCCTATAGGTCTTATTATTGAAAACAAGAATCAAAACTCTAAAGATTACGATCATCTGAAAGATGTGTTTAGGCCCAATCATGCTGATATCACCTATCAAGCAAAGTATGGCATTAGAGATTATAGAGGCGGCGGAAGATCAAGTGCCCGTGAAACAGCTATGAGAGTAGCCGCAGGCGCTGTGGCTAAAAAATACTTGTTATCTCATGGGATAGAAACCCAATGCATCGTAACCCAAATTGGACCAGTGCTCGCTGAACAAATATCGTGGGAATCTTCCAACAAATTTAATTTTGCAGATGAATCAAAGCTTAACGAATTAGAAACTTTGTTTGCAGATCTTATTCAAGAGGGTGATTCTGTAGGAGCCAAATTAAAAATTCTAGTCAAAGGCTGTCCTCCAGGATTGGGTGAGCCTGTATTTGATAAATTGGATGCAGATCTTGCTAAAGCAATAATGTCTATTAATGCAGTTAAAGCAGTGTCTATTGGAGATCTCGAAGATACTTCTAAGAGAGGGTCTGAAATTAGAGATGAGATGTCAGCAAGAGGCTTTGAGAGCAATTTTTCCGGTGGAATTTTAGGAGGGATATCATCCAGCAATGAAATAGTTATTGGTTTTACAGTTAAGCCAACCTCATCTATCAGGAAATCTTCAAACACTATTAGCTCACAAGGAGAAGAAACAACGCTTTCGGTAACTGGGAGACATGATCCTTGTGTTGGAATAAGAGCTGTACCCATTGCTGAGGCAATGACCAACTTAGTTTTGGTAGATCATTATTTAAGGAACAAAGCTCAATGCGGAGAAGTTGATCAATCCGTTCCGTTTCAAAACAATGAATAAAACTTTATACGACAAACTCTGGGATATGCATGCCATCAATCCAGATGATGATGCCGAAACATTGCTTTACATTGACAGACATTTTTTACACGAGGTCACTTCCCCACAAGCTTTTGAGGGAATAGAAAAAAAGGGCTTAGCACCTTGGAGATTGGATGCCAATGTAGCGACTCCAGATCATAACGTATCAACTCAGCGAGGTAAAAATCTTGATATTCATAATTCTGAACACTCTTTATCAAAGATTCAATTAATTGAGTTAGATAAAAATTGTAAAAAATTTGGTGTAACTCAGCATGACATCAACTCAGATAAGCAAGGCATCGTGCATGTTATTGGCCCTGAGCTTGGCTTAACTCTACCTGGAATGACTATTGTTTGCGGTGATTCTCATACATCTACTCACGGTGCTTTTGCATGTTTGTCGATGGGTATTGGGACTTCAGAAGTTGAACATGTTCTCGCAACCCAAACACTGAGAGTCAGAAAATTAGCTAATATGCGCATCAGTATTGTAGGCGCTCCAAAGTTTTGGATTACTCCTAAAGATGTAATTCTCTATATTATTAGCAAAATTGGCACAGCTGGAGGCACGGGTCATGCTATAGAGTTTGCTGGAGATTATATTGAATCCTTATCCATGGAGGGCAGGATGACTATTTGCAACATGTCGATTGAGGCAGGGGCAAAAGTTGGTTTAGTGGCTTACGATTCAGTCACGGAGTCCTACATCAAGGAACGAGGAAACTCTCAAAAGCTTGAGTCATCTGATGCTTTTGATTATTGGAGTCAGCTTCACTCTGATCCACACGCAACATTTGATAAAGAGATTGAAATAGATATTAGTGATTTGTTGCCCCAAGTTTCGTGGGGGACATCACCCGAAATGACCATTGCTTTTAATGGGGATATACCAAAATCATCTAACAGTAAAAAAGCCCTTAGTTATATGGGATTGGAAAACGAGAAGAATCTTTTGAATATTGAATTTGATAAGGTATTCATTGGTTCCTGCACTAATTCTAGGATTGAGGATTTAAGAGCTGCTGCCGCTGCGATTAAAGGTAGAAAAAAAGCAGCAAGCATTAAAGAGGTATTAATTGTTCCAGGCTCTAGATCGGTTCAGAAACAAGCTGAGCAAGAGGGTCTAGATATAATATTTAAGGAGGCAGGTTTTTCTTGGAGAGATCCAGGTTGCTCAATGTGTTTAGGGATGAACGAGGATAAGCTAGCTCCATACGAAAGATGTGCTTCAACTTCAAATAGAAACTTTGAAGGTCGACAAGGGTACTTAGGTAGAACCCATCTAGTTAGCCCATTTGTTGCTGGATTAGTGGCTATTCACGGGCATCTTCCATCGGATCTTAATGAATATAATTATGAAAGATAAAATTATTGGAATAGTCGCAAAAATTATGATTGATAATATTGATACCGATCAAATTATTCCTACCGAGTTTCTTAAATCTATTAAAAAATTTGGATTTGGAGAGTTTTTATTTGATGGGTGGAGATATCAAAGAGACGGCGATCTCGATACGCCTGTGAAAGAAAGAGGGCTGCAGAAAGATTTTATCCTTAACCAACAACCATTTGATAAGGCAAAAATTTTATTGGTTGGAGATAATTTTGGTTGCGGTTCTAGCAGAGAGCATGCTGTTTGGGCTTTAAGAGATTTTGGAATTGAGGCTGTAATCTCAACTTCATTTGGAGATATCTTTTATAACAATTGTTTTAAGAACAGTGTATTGGCTATCAAACTTCAATCAAAAGACATTACAAAAATAGAGTCATTTATTAAACATGATCCCCATCAAATCATAGTGTCTTTAGTTGATAAAACCATCATGGCAGGCAAGGAATCAATTACATTTAATGTTGAGGATAGCCTTATCAATCGCATTATCCACAATCAAGACGATATTGATATTACTATGAAGGATGCTCAACGAATAAAAGATTTTGAAGCCAATCATTTGGCAGTTAAACCATGGTTATAAAAAAAGATGAATTATAATTTTGCTCTGGTCGGCGCATCTGGGATGGTCGGCAAAAAATTACTCAGCCTGCTCGAAAAAAGAGCGTTGCCTATAAATAATTTAATTTTATTAGGATCAAAATCCGCTGGACAACATATAAAATTCCAAGGCTCAAGTATTGAAATTTTAGATTTAGCATCTTTTATACCTGAAAATATCCATATCACAATTTTTGCTGCTGGTTCTGACCCCGCAAAAGAATACGCCCAGAAATTTGTAGATGCTGGATCGTATGTAATTGATTTATCTTCCTATTACAGATATCAGGAAAGCGTTCCTCTTGTAATACCAGCAGTCAATGAATCCTCATTAGCTAGTCTCAAACAGCCTTGCATAATTGCCAACCCCAATTGTTCTACTGCCCAATTATTGATGGTTTTGAAGCCAATTCACGATATGTTTTGTATTAAAAATATTAACATTGCCACGTATCAAGCAGTTTCTGGAACAGGTGAAGCGGCTTTGGCTGAATTAGATCATCAAGTTCAATATAACCACCAAGATCATAAAATTTATCCTAGACCTATTGCCTTTAATGCGATTCCGCAATGCGATATTTTTTTAGAAAATTTTTATACCAAGGAAGAGATGAAATTGGTTTGGGAGACCCAAAAAATTCTTGATAAAAATATCCATGTAAATGCAACTTGTGTTCGAGTTCCAGTAAGAAACGGTCACTCTGAAGCAGTTTTTATGAGACTCAATAACCCAACCACACGAGAGTCAATCATAGAATTACTAGAGGGAGCTCCAGGAGTAAAAGTGATGGATAATCCTGCGCTCCTAGAATACCCAACCCCATTAGAGCAATGCAATGATACTGAAGAAGTCTTCGTCGGCAGAATAAGGGTTGAAGAAATTGCAGATGAGTATTGGGCCTCAATGTGGATAGTTGCTGACAACGTGTACGGCAGGGGCGCAGCTTTAAATGCAGTCGAGGTAATTGAATCTCTAATCAACCTTAATAAGATTTAAGATGCGAATCTTACTGACTATTCTTTTGTTCGCTGCTTCATTGGTGGCAGATGTTAAAGTATCTAGTCCTAAAATTTCTCAACATACCTCAGGTAATTACAAGATTGAAATGCTTATCGAAGCCAAAAACAAAATTGGAGATAGCGACTTCAGACTTTTTGAATACAAATCCAATAACCCTCTTACTAACGATTTCATAACAAGTACCCTATTAGAAGATTTGGATTCTTTTCAACGACTTACTATTAATTTATCTAATAGTTATACGGCAGATTATTTTGCTTACCGCATAAAACTGTTAGATGAATTCAATAAAGATATTTTTATCTTTCTTCCAGATAACCCCATAAAGTCAGCTAGACAGGCTCTACAAACTCAGAATTTTGTTATTCCACCCTCAAAGAAAATAGCTCTAGTTGAAGAAAAAGATTTTAACAATCACCAAGAAGACCTTAAAACTGATACTACTATTGGATTAAGTGAACCAGAAAATATTCTTCAAGATGAGGTAGTTAGTAATATTGGAACCAATTCTTATTCAACCAGATCTGGAGACACTATGTGGTCGATATCCTCATCCATAAGAGATGAGTTTGAAGCAGATATTTACCAGATTATGTGGGGAATTTTTTTAAATAACCCTAATGCATTTATTGACGGAGATATTAGTAAGCTGATCTCTAACATAGACATTGAATTTCCAAATAAACCTTTTGTCGAGAGTATTGATTCAAAGTTCGCTAAAGAAAGTATAAGAAATTTTTCAACGAACTCAGATCAAAACTCACCCAGGCTTACACTAAGCACTCCTCAAGTAGGCGAATTTTTTTCGGCTAAATCTCAAGAAGAAAGTATTACTCAAGATAATTCTTACCATGAAAAACCTGCAATCCTCAACCCAACGCAATCCGGACAAACTCCCGCAGAGATAATTGCAGCCAATACCTCTAAATTAATATTGAATGCAGATCTTGCTCAACCCAAACAAATTCAAGTTGATAATGCTAATAGTAAAGATTCCATTCTTGCTAATATCCTCATAGCGCTCATCTCTCTAGTTATAGGCTTTCTCTTGGCTTTGGTGTTTGTAAAACGAAAAGGGATCAACAGCATTGAAGCAACAAGGCAGTATAATGAAGGCACATCTTTGCCTGTTGGTTTGAGTATTGAAAATAATCAAGAAGAACAAGATCTTGATTTAGCAAGAACCTATATTGAGATGGGCTCCTTCACGAATGCTGAAGCGATTATTGCTGCAGTTATAAATTCTTCTAAGGATCAAACAATTCTGGATGATGCCAAAACTTTGCTTAGTAAAATCAAAAGCTAATGAAATATCTTGCTATTTGCGAGTATCAGGGAACTCATTACTCTGGTTTTCAGTTCCAAAATAATGCTAAAAGCATCCAAGCTGAAATTGAAGATGCAATTAATAAAGTAGGGCATTTAAAAAAAAGAATTAATTGCTGCGGAAGAACTGATGCAGGAGTGCATGCGTATTCACAAATTATCGATTTTGAATCTGATGCAGAACGCACTCTTCAAAATTGGGAGAATGGTATTAACTCTCATCTTCCTAAGGATATTGCACTTAAGGATATAAGATTAGTCGATGAGAGTTTTCATGCTAGGTTTTCTGCAATTAACAGACGTTATCTTTACTGTATTGATAACAACATTACACAAAGACCGCTTAAGGCTGCTACCTCATATTGGATCAAAGATACTTTAGATTTGGATCTTATAAGAGAGGAAGTGCATTCATTAATGGGCGAGCATGATTTTTCTTCTTTTAGAAGCTCAGAGTGTACAGCTAAATCAACAATAAAAAATATTCAAGAGTTTGAAATATTTTCCAAAAATGGATTTGTTTATTTTGAAATAACCGCAAACGCTTTTTTGCACAATATGGTTAGAATTATTGTTGGTACACTCATTCAAATTGGACTACATCAGCACAAAATGTCACTCAAAGAAATTATATGTAGTAAAAATAGAGCAAATGCTGGGCCAACAGCGCAGGCTTGCGGACTGGTATTTTTAGGTGCCTCCTATCCAGGTCATACCGAAACCCAATTTTCTTTTCATCATATGGTGATATAAATTGATCCAACCTAAGATCAAATTCTGCGGCATGAACTCAATTGAAGCATGTAATTTTGCCATTGATAACAATGTAAATTTCCTAGGTTTTATTTGTTATGCAAAAAGCCCAAGAGCTATCAGCTTAGATTTTTTAAAAAAAATTAGAAATATTAATTTCAAATTTACTCGACCTGTCATTGTTTTGGTTGATCCTACTGAAGCATTGGTTTTAAGCGCTCTAGAAATACTACCTAATGCGATTTTGCAATTTCACGGAAATGAAAACGAAGAGTTTTGTAAATCATTCAAACAACCATACTGGAAAGCTATTGGCATCTCTAATAAAACAGACTTATCTAGAATTTCAAACTATCCAAGTGCCGATGCTATTTTATTAGATACAAAAAAAGAGGGATTGACCGGAGGAACTGGGGAGACATTTAGTTGGGATTTGCTACATGAACTAAGCATTAAGCACTATGTTTTAGCAGGAGGAATCAATATAGATAATATCGATCAAGCTATTAAACATAATCCAGCAATTATAGATATTAATTCTGGTATAGAATGCTCTCCTGGAAAAAAAAGTATTTCCTTGATGGAACAACTGCTAATTAGATACAAAAGCCATGAGTAAAATAGAGCTTCCTAACAAAGATGGTTTCTTTGGAAATTATGGAGGAAAGTTTGTTCCAGAAACCTTAATGAAAGCTTTAACAGAGCTTGAATCTGAGTATAACAAGCTTAAAACAAGCACAGCATTTCAAAAACAGATTGATAAAGATTATGCCGAATTTGTTGGCAGACCTTCGCCTCTTTACTTTGCTGAAAGACTAACAAAAAAATACAAGGGACCTAAAATCTGGTTAAAAAGAGAAGACCTTAATCATACCGGTGCTCACAAGATCAACAATACCATTGGGCAAATCATCCTAGCTAAGAAAATGGGAAAAAAAAGAATTATTGCCGAAACTGGAGCAGGGCAGCATGGAGTAGCAACCGCTACAGTTGCTGCAAGGCTCGGCCTTGAATGCCATATATATATGGGTGCTGAAGACGTAGATAGACAGTCTTTAAATGTATACAGGATTAAACTTTTGGGCGCATCTGTTCACCCAGTGCACAGCGGAACAGCTACCTTAAAAGATGCATTAAACGAAGCCATCAGAGATTGGGTAACCAATGTAGAGGATACTTACTACATAATTGGTAGTGTTACTGGCCCTCATCCATATCCTATGATTGTTAGAGATTTTAATTCCATTGTTGGAAGAGAACTTAAGATTCAAGCCAAACATCATTTTGGAAAGCTTCCCAATGCTATTATTGCGTGTGTAGGAGGCGGCTCAAATGCAATGGGTATTTTTTATCCATTTATTCAAAATAAACAGGTTAATCTCTATGGAATAGAAGCAGACGGGAGAAAGCTTGAGAAGAATAAGCATTCTGCAACCTTAACCAAGGGATCGCCAGGAATTTTACATGGAGCACTAAGCTATCTCATTCAAGATAAAAAAGGTCAAGTTTTACCTACTCATTCCATATCAGCCGGCTTAGATTATCCTGGAGTTGGTCCAGAACACTCTTATCTTAAAGATATCGGAAGAGTTAATTATTTCCCGGTTAATGATGAAGCAGTATTAAAAGCCTTTCATGAAGTTTCAGAGCTTGAGGGAATTATTCCTGCCCTTGAAACTGCGCATGCTTTCGCAGCACTTGAAAAAATCTCAAAGTCTTATTCTGTAAAAGATAACATTGTAGTTAATGTTTCAGGACGAGGTGACAAGGATATCTCAACCGTTGCAAAGCTCGAGGGAATAAGCCTTGAATAGACTGGATGATCGTCTTAATCATCTTAAGGCAGAAAACAGCAAGGGGTTGGTTGCATATCTGGTTGCAGGTGATCCAAGTATCCAAACAACACTTGAATTGATGCATGGATTTGTTCAATCAGGAGTTGACATTATCGAGCTTGGGATCCCATTCTCAGACCCTATTGCTGAGGGTATTACTATTCAGAACGCACATGATAGAGCCCTTAAGAATGGTACGACCTTTTCTTTGGCGTTTAAGTTGCTTCAGGATTTTAGAAAAGATGATAACCAAACCCCAATAATTCTTATGGGCTATTCAAATACTTTTATGGCAAATAGGAAGTTCTTAGAAGGAAAAAATGCAAAAATAATCGATGGGTTGATAATCGTTGACCTTCCTGGAGAAATTTCCCATAAAAACCTAGGCATTAATAACGATAGTCTTCATTCCATAACATTAATAGCACCGACTACCAATAACAAAAGAAAGAGAGCAATATGCAAAAATGCTTCTGGCTTTATTTACTATGTTAACTTCAGGGGAGTTACAGGATCCTCTTCATTGGATTTCGAAGAAATTACAAGAAATATTATCGAGTTGAAATCTACTTCTAATCTACCAATTTTTTCGGGCTTTGGAATCAAAACAAAAGAGGACGCTCTTCTAGCAGCAGCCTCTGCGGATGGTGTAGTGATAGGTTCTTACTTAGTGAATTTAATTCATCAATGTTCACCTAAAAAAAATTATAAAAAAATATATAATTATCTTAACTCAGTTGCAAAGGCTATTAAGTAATAATGAATTGGTTAACACGACTCATACCTTCCATTGGGAAAGAAGGCGATGGGGCCAAAACAAAGAAAAGTAAAGTTCCTGATGGTCTTTGGAATAACTGTCCTGCTTGTGAAGCAATTCTCTACCAGCCAGAGCTAGAAAAATCCCTTTTTGTTTGTCCAAAATGCGATCATCATTTAAGAGTTGGCGCCAAAACAAGACTGGCTATATTTTTAGATAATGGCGATTTTGAAGAATTTGGAAGTAAGCTTAAAGCTAAAAATATACTAAATTTTAAGGATACTAAAACCTACGAGCAGCGTATTAAAGATGCAGTTAGTGCAACTGGCGAAAATGAAGCAATAGTTACTGCAAGTGGGAAATTAAGGGGTATCGATATCATTGTTGCTGCCTTCGAATTCAGATTTCTCGGTGGCTCAATGGGAGGGGTCGTGGGTACTAAATTTGTCTTAGCCGTTGAGAGAGCTATTTCAGAACACAAGCCATTCGTTTGCTTTTCAACTAGCGGTGGAGCAAGAATGCAAGAATCAATGATTTCCTTAATGCAAATGGCCAAGACTGCTGCAGCTCTTGAAAAGCTTAAAGAAGCAAAGCTTCCATATATTTCTATTATGATTGACCCAATCTATGGGGGCGTATCTGCGAGCTTGGCGATGCTCGGTGATATAAATATTGCTGAACCAGGTGCGTTAGTTGGTTTTGCTGGAAGAAGAGTAATAGAGCAAACTGTTAGGGTTGATTTACCTGATAATTTTCAAAAATCAGAGTTTTTACTTGAGCATGGAGCAATTGACATGATAGTTCCTAGAGCGCAGCTAAGATCAACAGTCGCACGGTTGATTGGTAAACTGTATAAGAATTCATGAATTTAGACCGCTTTCTTGGCTTTAGCATTCTTCTCGGCTTGATTGTGATTCTTTTTATGTACGTGTTATCTCCTCAACCACAATTTAATTATGATGGATTTTATCAACCAGCTATCGAGATAGAAGATATAGATGCTCCTGTTCCAAGTACCTTTGAAATTATCACTCCTGACGATATAAATATTAATAACAATGACTTTGAGAATTTTGAGAAACTACCATCTTTGAAAGACAAAATTAATCTTGAAGACTTTAATGGATTGTTGTATCAGGTCGGTGCATTCTCAAAAAATGAAACAGCTCTTAATTTAGCAGAGCAATTTAAGTCAAAAGGCTTTCCAGCACACATTGATAACACTAATAACCTTTTTTATGTAAAAGTAGGCCCATTTCTTAATCAAGAAGATCTTGAAAATAATATGGATACGGTTCATAAAATTGCAGGCATATCTGAGGGCAAGATATTAGTTTGGAAGCCTTAGCTTTAAATCACTTTGATTACATAGTGCTTACGGTAATCCTCATTGGCGGTTTCTCATCATTATTTAAAGGATTTGTTACCGATTTTTTATCATTGATGCTTTGGGTTGCTGCAGTATATGCGTCAATAAGTTTCAGTTATTTTGCATTTCCTATTGTTGCTCAATATTTCCAAAATGAAACAACCATAACCATAGTTTCTTATCTTTCACTTTTCGTTGTTACGATAATTATCGGCAGCTTAGTATTAAAAGTAATTGCAAAACTGATTAATTGGATAGGTTTGGGCCCTATTGATAAAGTTCTCGGTTTTATGTTTGGCGCATTAAAAGGTTTTATCTTTATATGTGCCATATATTTAGCACTTCCTGAGCAAACAAGACAAATGCCATTTATCAAAGAATCAAGAACAGTAGAGTACATTAAAATTGGTTCCTCAAAACTACAAACTGTTGTTGATAAGTTTGTATTAATTTATAGTGAATTCAGGATCGATAAATCACAAACCAGTTAGTTTTTATTATGTGTGGAATCATTGGAATAGTTGCAGAAAATCGAGTTGCTCAAGATATCTATGAATCTCTTCTTATGCTGCAGCATAGGGGTCAAGATGCAGCTGGCATGGTGGTTTGTGATGCACAAGGAAGACTTCATAGCAGGAAATCTATGGGGTATGTTCGAGATGTATTCCAGCAACGTCATATGTTTAAACTTGAGGGCTGTTATGGAATAGGTCATGTTCGATATCCTACTGCCGGAGGTGCAGGGAAAGAATTTGCCCAACCCATGTATGTAAACTCACCATACGGAATTAGCTTGGCACATAATGGCAATCTTACTAACTCTGCCGATCTAGCAAAGGAATTATTTTTTGCGGAAATGAGGCATCTTAATACTGATTCTGATTCTGAAGTCCTGCTAAATATATTTGCTCACGAACTAGCAAAACAAAAAGCAATAAAACCTATGCCTGAACACTTATTTCAAGCAGTTTCTAAAACTCACATCAGATGTTCTGGCGCCTATGCAGTCGTTACACTAATTACTGATGTTGGGATCTTGGCTTTTCGAGACCCCTTGGGAATTCGTCCATTGGTTATTGGAGTCAGAGAGGGCAAGACTCAAAAGGAATATATTGTTGCTTCTGAAAATGCACTCTTTAGCGCTCTTGGCTTCAAAACACTTCGTGATGTCTTGCCTGGAGAGGCAGTATTTATTACTAAGGACGGAAGCCTATACTCAAAAGTATGTTGTCTCAATCCATTGCACATGCCCTGTATCTTTGAATATGTATATCTAGCTAGACCAGACTCTACAATTGATGAGATTTCCGTTTATAAGTCTAGAATGAGAATGGGTAAGAGATTAGCAGCTAAAATCCTAAGAGATTATCCAGATCACGACATTGATGTTGTCATTCCTATTCCCGACAGCTCAACAACTGCCGCACTTCAGCTTGCACGAGAGATAGGCATTGAATATCGACAAGGTTTTGTTAAGAACAGATATGTTGGAAGAACTTTTATTATGCCTTATCAGGAAGAAAGAAAAAAATCAGTAAGAAGAAAATTAAATATTTTAGATCTTGAATTTAAAGATAAAAATGTACTGCTTGTCGATGATTCTATTGTTAGGGGAACTACTAGTAAAAAAATTATTGAAATGGCCAGAGAAGCTGGTGCAAAAAAAGTTTATTTTGCATCTGCAGCTCCGCCAGTAAGATTTCAAAATCTTTATGGTATTGATATGGCTGCCACCGAAGAACTGGTTGCTGCAAATAAATCGATTGAAGAGGTTGCTCGTGAGATAGGAGCTGATTATCTGATTTATCAAGATCTAGAAGACCTTATTGCTAGTGCATCCGAAGGAAATCCAGAAATCAAACAGTTCGAAGACTCAATTTTCACTGGCCAGTACCCAACTAGAATGGCAGATAACTATCTAGAGGAGCTTGAAGCAAAACGAGCCGATGCTAAAAAAGTTGTCAGAGAAAAAGCTTAGTTTTTTTCAACAACATTTATAGCAGAAATATTACCTTTGTTTGCTGCTTTAAGATAACTCTCTATTTCGTTAAAGTTTAGGTATCTATAGATCTCTGAGCTTAAAGGATCTATGTCTTGCATTATTTCAAGATATTCTTTTAGAGAAGGTAACTTACCTAGTACTGCAGATACTGCTGAAAGTTCTGCAGATCCTAAAAATACATTTGCTCCGTCTCCCAGTCTGTTAGGAAAGTTTCTAGTGGATGTGGAAATAACTGTAGAGCCTGATGCAACCCTTGCTTGGTTTCCCATACAAAGAGAGCATCCTGGAACTTCTGTTCTTGCTCCAGCTGTGCCAAATACATTGTATATGCCTTCCTCAATTAATTGATGTTGGTCCATTTTTGTTGGAGGCACTACCCACAATCTAGTTGGAATAGATTTATATTTTTTAAGCAGATGACCTGCAGCTCTAAAATGACCAATATTTGTCATGCATGAACCAATAAAGACTTCATCAATTTTTGTATTTGCAACCTCAGAAAGTGGTTTGATATCGTCTGGATCATTTGGACAGGCAAGTAATGGTTCTTTAATCTGATTTAAATCTATTTCAATTACCGCAGCATACTCTGCATCTTTATCAGCTTCTAGCAACTCAGGATTTTTAATCCAATCTTCCATTGCTTTAGCTCTCCTTTCAAGGGTTCTAGCGTCACCATACCCATTTGCAATCATCCACCGCAGAAGAACAATATTTGAATTAAGGTATTCAATAATGGGTTCTTTATCTAGTTTAATTGTGCAACCAGAGGCTGATCTTTCTGCAGATGCATCAGAGATCTCAAATGCTTGTTCCACTTTTAAGTGAGGTAAGCCTTCTACTTCTAGACATCTTCCAGAAAAGACATTCTTTTTGCCCTCTTTTGCGACAGTAAGATGACCTTGCTGAATAGCTGCATAAGGAATTGCATTTACTAAATCTCTTAGGGTGATTCCAGGTTGCATCTCACCATGAAATCTAACCAATACTGATTCTGGCATGTCTAATGGCATCACTCCAAGTGTAGCTGCAAATGCAACCAGTCCTGATCCTGCTGGAAAACTTATTCCAATGGGAAATCTTGTATGGCTATCTCCACCAGTGCCAACTGTATCAGGCAACAACATTCTATTCAGCCATGAGTGGATGATCCCATCGCCTGGTTTTAAAGAAACTCCACCTCTGGTCATAATAAAATCAGGCAGCGTGTGCTGTGTTTCTATATCTACAGGCTTTGGATAAGCAGCAGTGTGACAAAATGATTGCATAACAAGGTCAGCTGAAAACCCTAGGCAAGCTAATTCTTTTAGTTCATCTCTTGTCATAGGCCCTGTGGTATCTTGGGAACCAACGGTTGTCATCATTGGTTCACAATAATCCCCTGGTCTTACCCCTTGAACACCACATGCTTTACCAACCATTTTTTGAGCCAAGGTATAACCAGCCTTATTAGTTTTATCGCTATGAGGTCTCACAAAGACATCCGAAACATCTTCGCCGAGCGCTGTCCTGGTTTTATCGGTTAACTGTCTTCCTATGATTAAGTTAATTCTGCCATTAGCTCTCACTTCATCAAGGATAACATTAGTTTTTAATTGAAAATTAGTAATTTCATTTTGGCTTTGGGAGTCAATAATCTTTCCTTCGTAAGGTTTGATAATAATTTCTTGACCCGTGGTGAGTTTACTTACATCACATTCAATTGCTAAAGCGCCTGCATCTTCAAGGGTGTTGAAAAAGATAGGAGCAATTTTCCCACCTAGAACATAGCCACCCTCTTTTTTATTTGGAATATTTGGAATATCTTCGCCAATATGCCACAGCAATGAATTAGTTGCTGATTTTCTTGATGAACCAGTGCCTACAACATCACCAACAAAAACTATAGGATTGCCATTAGCTTTAAGCTCTTGAATGGTTTCTAAAGGATCGCGATTGAGGCCCTCGCGAGGATTTTTTAGCATGGCAAGAGCATGCAATGGTATATCAGGTCTTGACCACGCATCTTGTGCAGGCGAGAGATCGTCTGTGTTAATCTCACCAGGCACTTTAAACACGGTTAGCTTAATTTCTTTTTCTAATTTTTTCTTTCCGGTAAACCAAGATGCTTGAGCCCAATTATCGATGACTTCTTTTGCATGTTCATTAGTCTTTGAAAGCTCAAAAATTTCATTAAATGCATCAAAAATTAGCAAAGTATTGCTTAAAGCTTCGGCTGCATCTTTACCAAGCTCATGATCTTTGAGACACTCAATAAGAGGAGCAATGTTGTACCCACCAAGCATTGTGCCAAGAAGCTTTACGGCCTTTTGTTTTGTTATATAAGGGCTAGTAGTTTTGCCTTTAGCAATATCTGCTAGAAATCCTGCTTTGACATATGCTGCTTGATCGACTCCAGCTGGGACTCTATTTTCTAAAAGATCTATGAGAAGTTCTGCTTCTGAATTTTCTACTTTTATTAATTCTGTTAATTGCGCAACTTGATCTGCATTCAACGGCAGTGGTGGAATACCTTCCTGGGCTCTTTCATCGCAATGTTTTTTATAATTTTCTAGCATAGCTCACTCCAATGGCGTGTATTTTACTTCTCATTGAGCTTTGTCTCCACTAAAAACCACGTTCTTTCATATTTAATGTATGATTTATTTCAATGAAAAAGACAAAGTCTGCCACCCCGTGCCTTGGTATCTGCTCTACTACCTATGGAGATGATGTATGCAGGGGATGCAAAAGATTTGTTCACGAAGTAATTAATTGGACCACCTATAATGAAGCTGAAAAGATTAATGTAAACACTCGCTTGGAATCTTTTAAAGTTACCGTTTTAAAGGAAAAGTTTGTTGTCTTTGATTCTGAAATTTTGGCCAATCAGCTACATGCTTATTCAATTAGTTTTAATGACTCTCTTGATCCATTAACCTGGATTTTTGATTTACTTAGAGCATCTGGATCTCAAGATCTCAATATAGATAAATTTGGTATTTCTATTCATTTAGATTATTCAAGCTATTCATTAGGAGAGCTCAAAGAGCTCATAAATAAAGAACTATTTGAGTTATCTCAGGCTCATTACGATAGATATTTCTCTATTTAACCACCGGTAATTCATTGATGTTCGTTGTATATCTTGGAGACACCATAGATCTTCTCATGGCGGTATAACCAATTTGGTTTTGTGAAGCAAAATATACTGTTCTACATTCTTTATTAATGCTATCTAGAGCATTCATCAGCTGGATGCTATTAGTGTCTTGTGAGCTAGGTTGTTCAAATAAATCAGCTTGCTGAAAATTTTTTATTCCATTGAAATCGTTAAGAATGATGCCTGCTTTTACATATTCGTGAGCTGGCATAAAAACTTTATGCAAGATTCTTCTTGCAGCCCTAAGTCCTTGTCTGGTGTCTTGTGTTGCGTGCGTGTAAATGAAGCTATCAAACCCTTGATAACTAGGACTATTTTTATTGAATGCACTAGTACGTATAAAGACGCTGATCTTTGTACAGAGCTGTTTCTCAGTTCTTAATTTTTCAAAACCTCGTACTACAAAATCATTCACTATGGGATGCAATTCTTCAAGACTGGTTACTTTCTTGGCAAAGCTTCGACTTACTATGATTTGTTTTTTAGGGTCTTGCTCTTTATTAAGCGCAAGGCATGCTTCGCCTCTTAATTCTCTTACAAGCCTTTCAAGAACCACGCTGTATTTTTTTCTAATCATTTGGGTATTCATGCGAGATAGATCATAGGCGCTCTTCATGCCTTGATCGCTTAGATGTCGATATAAACGCCTTCCTATTCCCCAGACCTCATTGATAGGTACCTGTTTGAGGTATTGATTGATGGTATATGGATTATTCGATATGACGCATACTCCATGATCTTCAATATTATGCTTTGCAAGGTAACTCGCTATCTTGGTCAATGTCTTGGTTGGAGCAATACCTATTCTCACAGGTATACCAAGCCATGTTTTAATGCATTGCCTGATATCCTGGCCCCAAAGCTTTAGCTGTTCTGGATTTATTACTAGTGAATGAGGCACCTCAATAAATGCTTCGTCTATGCTGTAAACCTCTATTTTTTTAGAAAATGAAGAAAGTATATGCATCATACGGTTTGAGATATCTCCGTAGAGAGCAAAATTGGAAGAAAAGACTGTACCTTGGTGTTGGAGATAATGATTCTTTACCTTGAACCATGGAACTCCCATGCCTACACCTAAGGCCTTTGCTTCTTTACTTCGTGCAATTACGCAACCATCATTGTTCGATAGCACAACGACTGGCTTGCAAGCTAGATCCGGTCTGAAAATACGTTCACATGATGCATAGAAGCTATCGCAATCTATCAATGCAAAGCTCATATATATTGATTAATGCAAGTAGTCACTACACCCATCACCTCTAAATGATTGCCATCGTTTATATAAATGGGTTGATAATCTTTATTTTCTGGTAGCAATGCAATTCGAGGCTTTAATTGCAGTCTTTTGCATAAAAACTCTCCATCTAAGGACGCCACAACAATATCATGATGTTTAGGTTTGATGCTTCTATCAACAATCAAAATACTTTGATCTCCAATATGAGCATCGACCATAGACTGCCCACTAACTCTTAATAGAAAAGTTGCTGCTGGATTCTTAATAAGATAGTGATTCAGATTGATGGGCGTTTCCAGATAGTCATTAGCTGGACTAGGAAAGCCCAGCGATACTTTTTCCAATATCATTGGAATGGTCTCATTATCGGAGACAATAGAATCTATGAAGCCAATAAACTTAATCATAAAAATACTGTATAAATATACAGTATAAATGAGTTCAGAATTTTTCTACAGAGTAAATTTTTCTAATTTTGATTTATGATCTTCTAAAGTTATAACCCAGCCGTATTTAGACCAGTCACCCAACACAATGCGTTCAAAATTTTCATACGTATGTGTATTCGGGCGATGAGTATGACCATGAATGAGAACATCAATACTATATGCTTCAGCAAATTTTTGAACTGCATTTTCATTGACATCCATGATGGTAGATTGTTTTTGCATACTTAAGGATTTGCTTGCATCTCGCATATTGACGGCAATCTGCTTTCTTTCGAGTAATGATTTACTTAAAAAGTTATTTTGCCATGTTTGAGTTCGAACTTCTTTTTTGAAATTTTGATAATCAAGATCATCTGTGCAAAAGATATCTCCATGGGAGAGGGCAATTTTCTTATCAAAGAACTCAAAAATAAAAGGATCAGAGAGAAGTGTCATTTCAGAGCGAGCTAAAAAATTCTTGCCAATAAGAAAGTCTCTATTACCGTGAATAAAAAATATTTCGGTACCCTTTTGAGAAAACTTAGATAGCGCATTGCTAATGTCATTCGTAAACGAGGAGGTATCGTCATCGCCTAACCAAACTTCAAAAAGATCTCCTAATATGAAGAGCTGATCAAAGGCGTTATTGTGTCTATTTAAAAAATTAAAAAAAGCGCTATTGAGTTCGAGTGTTTCTTCAGATAAGTGCAGATCAGAAATAAAAGCTAAATTCATTCATCAATAGTGACGGAAAGTATTGTCACAGGCTCTACAGGAGCATCTTGGTAACCATTGACGGTAGTAGTTGCTGAGATTGCAATTTGATCGACAACATCCATGCCGCTAATTACTTGACCAAATACCGCATAACCCCATCCTTGAGTGTTTTCAGCTGTAAAATTCAGAAAACTATTATCTTTATGATTAATGAAAAATTGGCTAGTTGCAGAATGAGGATCCATAGTCCGCGCCATGGCTATGGTACCTCTATTATTTGGTAATCCATTATTGGCTTCATTAGTAATTGGAGCAGTGCCTGATGATTTATTAGCCATATCAGCAGTTAAGCCTCCTCCTTGAATCATAAAGCCCTCAATAATTCGATGAAAAATGGTTCCTTCATAATAACCAGCATTTGCCAAGTCTATAAAGTTCTTCACAGTAATTGGGGCAGCTTCAGAATTGAGTTCAAGATGAATATCTCCAACAGAAGTATTAATGGTTGCAACTGGCATAAGTTTCTCCTCAGAATTTTCATAATTCGAGCAACCTACAAATGCTAAGCCAATTAATAGAATTAAAATTATTGCACTTAGATTATGCTTATAATGACGCGCGAAAATCATGATTTAGTTTTTATGATTAATTATAAGACTATTATAATAATTTTTTATGCCACTAGTACTTTATAACACCCTTTCGAATAAGAAAGAGCGATTCAAAAGCATTCAACCTAATAAGGTAGGCATGTATGTATGCGGAGTTACGGTTTATGACTCTTGTCATTTGGGTCACGCAAGAGCTTACGTTGCCTTTGATGTGCTGGCGAGGTATCTAAAACATTTGGGCTATGAAGTGAACTACGTTCGCAATATTACAGATATTGACGACAAAATTATTACAAGAGCCAATGAGAATGGGGAATCCACTGATTCACTTGTAGAGCGAACCATCACTCAAATGCATGAAGATTTTAATTCTCTCAATCTATTACCTCCATCAATCGAGCCAAGAGCAACTCAAAATATTGAAGGCATGGTTAGCATGATAGCTGACCTGATTGAGATGGAGCATGCATATATTGGCAAGAACGGAGATGTATTTTTTAGAGTAAAGAGTTTTAAGGAATACGGTGCTTTATCTAATAAGAATATTGATGAGCTTATCGCAGGCGCAAGGATTGAAAAAGATATAGCAAAAGAGGAACCGCATGATTTTGTTCTTTGGAAGCAAGCCAAACCAAATGAACCAAGTTGGGAATCACCTTGGGGGCAGGGTAGGCCTGGTTGGCATATTGAATGTTCAGTAATGTCAAAAAATAGTTTAGGCAAATCTTTTGATATCCACGGTGGTGGCCCGGATCTAGTTTTTCCTCATCATGAAAATGAAATTGCTCAATCTGAGTGTGCTAATAAAGAAAAATTTGTGAATTATTGGGTTCACTCTGGATTACTAAAAATCCAAGGAGAAAAGATGTCAAAATCCTTGGGTAACTTTGCACTGATTAAAGATTTGATTCTCGATTATCATCCAGAGGTTATTAGGTTTTTTCTTCAATCCAGCCATTATCGCAGCGAATTAAGCTTTGATACTGATTCTTTAGCAAATGCTAAATCTGCGCTTACTAGAATATATCAAGCCCTGGATAATACAGATATTGTTGGAAATATTGACGATATCAAGGACGAAATTAAAAGTTTTGAAGCTGCTATGAATGATGATCTAAATACACCCCAAGTGTTTGGAAGCATGTTTGAGATGGTAAGAAAAATTAATTCGAATCCCCAAGAAGTTGAGAAAAAGAGATTAAGATTTGCTCTGATCTATATTGGCAGAACCCTCGGAATTCTCAATGATAGTGCTGAGAATTTTTTGCAATATGGAACAACGATCGATGAAGAAATGATTCTTGAGAAGATCAAAGCAAGAAATAAAGCCAGAGCTGATAAAGATTTTACAAAAGCTGATACTATTCGTGATGACCTGTTGGCTCTTGGAATCATGCTTGATGATGGTATCCATGGAACAACTTGGAAAAAAATATGACACCTGCAGAAAATTTCCTAGAACAGTGGATGAATAATTTCACCAAACATAACGAAGAATTTTTGGATTCCATATTAGATGATCATGTTAATTTTCATTCCCCAGTATTATTTAAGCCTCTGCCTGGAAAAGATTTAACTAAACTTTATTTAATGGCTGCTTCAGATACTTTTTCTCTTGGTCAGTTCAAATATATAAGGAAAATATTGGATGAAGATCAACTTTGTCTTGAATTTGAGACGATGATTGACGATGTTGTTATAAATGGTGTGGATTTAATTACTATAAGCAAGGAATCAAAAATTATTGATTTCAAAGTAATGATTAGAACAACCAAGGGCCTTCAAAAAGTTCAAGAAAGAATGATTCTGGCTCTAGAGAATCTTTCATAATCTATCAAAGTGGATTAATACTATTAATTTAGGAGAGAACAATAAAGAAGCTTTCAGAAAGTGGCTCCCCGAGCAGGGCTCGAACCTGCGACCAATTGATTAACAGTCAACTGCTCTACCAACTGAGCTATCGGGGAACGACAAGTTTTGCATTATAAATAAAAAAAACTCAAAGTAATATATTTACTTATGTCAAAAATTTTAAAAGTACATTCGCATTACGAACCAGCAGGACATCAACCTGCTGCAATTGATGCAATCGTTGAAGGCCTTGAGGATGGGTTATTGCATCAGGTTCTTTTGGGTGTGACTGGCTCTGGAAAAACTTACACCATGGCCAAGATTATTGAAAGAACCCAAAGACCTGGAATTATCATGGCGCCAAACAAAACTTTGGCAGCTCAGCTATACGGAGAGTTTAAAGATTATTTCCGAAACAATTCTGTTGAATATTTTGTTTCTTACTATGACTATTATCAGCCAGAAGCCTACGTACCTACCTCAGACACTTACATAGCCAAAGATGCATCTATCAATGAACATATTGAGCAGATGAGGTTGTCAGCTACTAAAGCCCTTCTTGAAAGAAAAGATACAGTGGTCGTGGCAACGGTCTCAGCCATATATGGTTTGGGTGCGCCAGAATCATACTTAAATATGATTTTGCATCTTGATAGAGGAGATATTATTGCGCAACGATCCATACTAAGAAGATTGGCATCTATGCAATACACCCGTAATGATATTGATTTTAGAAGAGGCACTTTCCGGGTAAGAGGAGATGTTATTGATGTTCATCCAGCAGATTCTGAAAGAGAGGCACTTAGGATAGAGCTCTTTGGAGATGAAATAGAGCGTCTATCTTGGGTTGATCCTTTGACTGGAGAATTGCTCCATGAAGTACCAAGAGCAACAATTCATCCAAAAACACATTACGTTACCCCCAAAGAAACTATTCTTGATTCTCTCTCGGATATCAAAAGAGAGCTCCAAGATAGAGTTGCTTACTTTAGGAAACATGAAAAACTAGTTGAGGCTCAAAGATTGATGGAGAGAACTACCTATGATCTCGAAATGATGGCAGAGCTTGGATATTGCCAAGGAATAGAAAATTACTCTAGATATTTATCAGGTCGGAAACCTGGTGAGCCACCACCGTGTTTGTTTGATTATATCCCCAAAAATGCCATAGTTTTTATGGATGAATCTCACGTTTCAGTTCCTCAAATTGGAGGCATGTATAAAGGAGATCGATCAAGAAAGGAGACTCTAGTTGAATATGGATTTCGTTTACCTTCTGCTCTTGATAACAGACCGTTAAGATTTGAAGAATGGGAACTATTAACTCCTCAGAGAGTATATGTCTCTGCTACTCCAAGTAAATACGAAATGGAGCACAGCGATAATGTTATTCAGCTCTTGGTAAGACCAACTGGTCTGATAGATCCTGAGGTAGAAATAAGACCCGCAGGAACCCAAGTTGATGATGTGATCGGCGAGTGTAATGAGCGAGCAGCTCTAAAAGAAAGAGTTCTGATAACTACTCTTACCAAAAGAATGGCAGAAGATTTAACTGATTACCTCAATGAGAGTGGTCTAAAGGCCAGATATATGCATTCGGATATTGATACGGTAGAAAGAGTAGAAATTATAAGGGATCTAAGATTAGGTCATTTTGATGTTCTGGTAGGAATTAATTTGCTAAGAGAGGGACTGGATATCCCTGAGGTAAGTTTAGTGGCAATTCTTGATGCTGATAAAGAAGGTTTTTTAAGATCTGAGAGTACCTTGATTCAAACTATTGGAAGAGCGGCTAGGAATATTAGGGGTAAAGCCATTTTGTATGCAGATAAAGTAACAGGTTCCATGCAAAGAGCAATTGATGAGACATCACGCAGAAGAAATATACAAATAGCTTTTAATAAAGAAAATAACATACAGCCAAAATCAATTATCAAAGAAGTAAAAGATATTATGGAAGGCGCAAGATCAAACAAAAGGGCCTCAAAAAATAAACCAAAGAATTTTGAGGATGAGTTAGGTTTTGAGATTAAGACTGACTCTATTGAAAATATTTCTTTAACAATTAATTTACTTGAAGAGAAAATGTATCACTTTGCAAAAGCAACAGAATTCGAGAGAGCTGCTTTTTGCAGAGATAAAATTAAAGACCTCAAATATCAGTTAATAGCTAATTAAATACAGCTATCTGCTAACATTAGATAGTAATAATCTCTAACGCGCTCAACAAAATCTACTGTTTGCTGACCTCTTGAGTAACTAATGGTGTTACCAGGAAGAGACCCATGATCAACATCATTAAGCAACTTGTCCTCAAGATCCAACCAAGTAACTGAAGTTGGATTTTTATCTATTGAATACACAATATGTTTAATATTACCTATCCCCAAGTTATACGCTGCAAGAAGAAAAGCTATTTTATCTCCAGAAGAAGTTCCAAATTCTATCTGATCTCTTAAATCAGCAAGATATTTGGCCCCACCTAATATACTTTGTTTTGCATCTAATCTATTCATCACTCCTAAAGATTTTGCAGTTGGAAGCGTAAGCATCATCATGCCTTTTACTTGCGTACTTGATCGAGCTTTGGGATTCCATTGGGATTCTTGAAACGCAACTGCTGATACAAGCTCCCAATCCAGTCGGTTTAATTCCGCTGCTTCTTGAAAAATTCTTTCGTACTGATCATGTCTTTCTTTTTTGAGTTCAAAAAATTTTTCTTTTTCAAAGTTAGTGAGTCGTGAAAAGGACACTAATTTCTGGGCTAGCTGATTGCAATTACTCTCAGCGGTTTGATACATGGAACTCTCTGGTGAGCAGCTTACACATACCAGGGTCACTATAAGAATACTTAATACACCTTTCATTAGCTTTCAATCCCTACTTTTTTAAAAATATCTCCCTATAATTAGACAACAATATTTTAGAAGCTTCGCTGTGTCAAAAAATTCTCTTATCTACTTTTCTAATAGTGTTGTAGAGGTGTCTTCAATCCAGGGACATGATATTAAAAAGCGAGATCTTTTTTTCATTCAACTTGACGCTAGCTATGTTGATGATCAAAAACTTCTAACTGTGCTTAATGCAAGTGCCGATTTGTTAGTTCCTAAACTTATTATTGGCCCAAGAATGGGTACCAAATCTCCATGGTCTTCAAAAACAGAAGATATTCTTAAGAATTGCAGTATTGAGGGCATATCAACCGTTGAAAAATTTGATGCTTTTTTTGGCGATAATTTAACTGAATCTAATTTTTCATTAATTCCTTTTGACAGAATGACCCAACAGCAATTCTTTTCAATTCATGAATTGCAATCTTTGCATGGCAAAACTCGAACCAATCAAAAGCATGCCATCAACCTTTTGGAAGAGGGTCAGAGTGCGCTTGAATCTGCAAATGCTGACCTTGGGTTAGCACTTAATAAGGATGAAATGGATTATCTCAGTAATTTTTATAATGACGAGCATAGAAATCCAACGGATACTGAGTTAATGATGTTTGCGCAAGCTAACTCTGAACACTGTCGTCATAAAATTTTTAATGCTAGCTGGAGTTCACAAGGCAAAAAACTAGAGTCCTCACTATTTGACATGATCAAAGCAACGAGCGCAAATAATCCCGAAGGAGTTATCTCCGCTTACAAAGATAATGCAGCAGTAATTGAGGGTCATTTAGATCAAAAATTTTCTGCTTCAAGAAATGGTATTTATGGATTTCAGATTGAGCTACTCCACCCAACATTAAAAGTTGAAACTCATAATCACCCAACTGCAATTTCTCCGTTCCCAGGAGCAGCGACTGGCTCGGGCGGGGAAATTAGAGATGAGGGTGCTACTGGGTCGGGTGCAACAACAAAGGTAGGGGTTGTTGGGTTTAATGTTTCACATCTTCACTTTCCAGATGCACCAATGCCATGGGAAAAATCGCCCTCTAAACCTGATCACATTGCTTCACCATTAGAAATAATGATTCAAGGCCCTCTTGGAGGCGCTGCTTTTAATAATGAGTTTGGAAGGCCATGTACTAGCGGATATTTTAGAGTTTTAGAATCATGGAGCTCCATGCAATCAGGGCTTGGGTATCATAAACCCATTATGCTTGCAGGGGGTCTAGGAGAGGTTCGTGATAAATATTCTCTTAAAAAGCTCATTGGACCAAATTACCTAGTAGTTGTCCTTGGTGGCCCAGCTATGTTGATTGGCCTTGGAGGAGGTGCTGCATCTTCTATGGATGCAGGAACAGGAAATATTGATTTAGATTTTGCTTCTGTGCAAAGAGAAAATGCAGAAATGCAAAGAAGATGCCAAGAGGTCATTAACACTTGCATTAATGATGGGGAGAACTTGATAGAATTCATTCATGATGTGGGGGCAGGAGGCCTCTCAAATGCAATTCCTGAGTTAGCAAAAGATAATAATTTGGGAGTTGAAATTGAATTCGATTCTATCCCTAAATCTGATCAATCTCTTTCTCCAATGGAGCTATGGTGCAATGAGTCTCAGGAAAGATATGTGCTAGCAATTGATCCTTTGAATTTAGATGAATTTACTAGTATTTGTGCAAGAGAGAGGTGCCCTTTTGCAGTTGTCGGTAAAACAACCCAAGAAAAGAAAATACTGCTTCGTTCCTCATCTTTAAATGAAATTTTTATTGATCTGCCTTTGACAATGTTATTTGGTGATTTGCCTATAAAGTCATTAAATTACGTTGAGGCAAAAACTCATCTTGGTGAAATCAATTTTCCTAAAACTCTATCTTTAGAGGAGTGCATTAAGAGAACTCTTATGCATCCTTCGGTTGGCTCTAAAAGTTTTTTAATATCTATAGCGGATAGATCAGTTGGTGGACTCACAGCGCAAGATCAAATGATCGGGCCTTATCAAGTTCCAGTTTCCAATTATTCTCTTGCACTCACTTCATTCAAAGGAAGCAGTGGAAATGCATTAGCTATTGGGGAGAAACCCAATATTGCGACCATTAACCCTGCAGCTTCCATGAGAATGGCATTAGGGGAGTTAATTACTAACTTAATCTCAGTACCCACAACTAAACTTGCTGGCATCAAACTTTCAGCAAATTGGATGGCAGCATGTGGTTGTGTAGAAGAAGATTCAGCTTTGAGAGATGCCGTGTTATCTCTTTCAAAGATTGCCCAGGATCTTAATATTGCAATTCCTGTAGGCAAGGATTCTCTATCGATGCAAACCAAATGGCGAGCAAATGACAAAAATTTTGAAGTTAAAAGCCCTATTACTGGAATATTGACAGGGACATCCTTTTGTAGGGATGTTTCTAAAGCTATTACACAAGAATTTTCCCCCGAGGGAGAGAAACAATTACTCATCATTAGCCTAGGATCTCAAATGAGGATGGGCGGAAGTATATTGTGTGAGGTAATGAATCTATTGGAACCTCAAATAACTCCAGATATTGATAGTACGCATGCTCTAAAAAATTTGTTCGATCTCATTCAAAAAGAAATTCTAGATGGAAACATTTTAGCTCTGCATGATGTTTCAGATGGAGGGCCTATTATTAGTGCCATCGAGATGTCTTTTGTTAACAAGGCTGGTTTAACTATTTTTGTTAACAAAGATCAACAAAAAGCATTAAGAAAGTTATTTAATGAGGAAATCGGATTACTTATCCAAGTTAAAGAGGGTGAGAGCAAAAGAATTTTTGAAGAAGTTTCAAAAATTGGGCTTCAAGCAAGCGTATTTGCAGAAATAAATAATTCAAATGAAGTTGTTGTTGAGAATAGTGCTGGTGTCTGTTTTAGGGATTCAATTAATAATCTTGAGCGCATTTGGAATACTTCATCTAAGCATATCAAAGGCCTAAGAAATGGCATTGAATTTGCAGAAGCAGAATTTATTCATTCTATTAACCAACCAACCTCTCTTCAATTCAATCACTCCTTTGAAGATAGTGCAATGATAAACACCCATTCACCTAAAGTTGCAATACTTAGAGAGCAAGGAGTAAATGGCCACATTGAGATGGCGGCAGCATTCACAATGGCTGGTTTTGAATCTTATGACGTCCATATGACAGATCTTTTAGAGAAAAAAATTAAGCTTAGTGATTTCAATGGGTTGGTATTGTGCGGCGGGTTCTCTTATGGTGATGTATTAGGTGCTGGTGGTGGTTGGGCATCCACCATACTCTTTAATTCTTTTTTGAAAGAAGAATTTAGTCAATTCTTTAATAATGAAGATGCTTTTATTCTAGGCGTTTGCAATGGTTGCCAGGCTTTAGCAGCTCTAAAGGAAATAATTCCAGGAGGAGAAACTTGGAAGCCATTTCTTAAAAATTCTTCCAATCAATTTGAATCGAGAACTGCACAAATTACGATCAACCCATCAAATTCCATATTTTTTAGTGGGATGGAAGGCTGGTCTCTACCGGTTGTGGTTGCGCACGGTGAGGGAAGGCTTGCCTTTGATAAAGTGCACTACGAAAATATGTTGCAAAATAGTCAAATCGCTATGTATTTCACCGATAGTAGCGCAAACCCCTCAACCGCTTACCCAATAAACCCTAATGGCTCATCCTATGGTGTAACTTCTATTACTGCTGGTAAAGGAAGAATTACAGCTATGATGCCTCATCCCGAACGTGTATTCTTAAATCAACAGCTTTCTTGGAGCCCTTATAAAAAAATTGGCTTTAGTCCATGGCATCAAATGTTCAGAAATGCGTATAAGTTTATAAAAAATTAATTACATGAGGAAAGCTTCTGAAGTTTTTGGAGAATGGGCCCTAGCAGGAAAAGATATTGGTATGGAAAAAGGACATGCAGCATCTGTCCAAGAGATGATGGATTTTGCTTTGAGCGAAAGAATTAGTATTGGCAAAAAATTTAGGTTTTTAGATTTTGGCTGTGGCAATGGTTGGGTTGCTCGAATGGCCAAAGAAAATAGTTTGTGCATAAAATCTGTAGGAATTGATGGAGCCCAACCAATGATCAGTAAGGCAAAATCTATATCTAAGAATGTTGAATATATTCACACAGATATAGCTGATTACAATCCGTCCTTTAAATTCGATTTAATTCACTCAATGGAAGTCATGTATTATCTTAGTGACCCAAGATTTTTACTTAATAAGATAAATGAACATTGGTTAAAAAAAGATGGAAGGTTAATTATTGGTATTGATCGCTATTTCGAAAACAAAGCTTCGCATTCTTGGGAAGAAAAGGTTGGCACTCCAATGCTAATGCTTACTGAGAAAGAATGGGTTAGTTTGTTTAATGATGCGAGTTTTAGAGATATAAAATTCTGGCGTTCACATCCAAGCAAGGATTGGGCTGGAACACTAGTGATAACTGGTAAGAAGGCGTAATGTATAAAATAGTTTATTTTGTTCCAGAGGATGGTTTGGATGATACTAAAAATGCGTTGTTTTCAATTGGTGCTGGATCCCAAGGAGCATACTCCCATTGTGCATGGCAAACATTAGGCGTGGGTCAATTTAAACCTCTTGCAGCTAGTAATCCAGACAGGGGCAATAAAGAGCAAATCAACATCTATCAAGAATATAGAGTTGAAATGATATGCGAGGATGCTTTGCTTTTCGATGCTGTAAATGCTCTTAAGGAGGCCCATCCTTATGAAGAACCAGCCATCGATCTTATTAAACTAGAAAATTAGAATAGTTTGATATCCTCTTCTCTAAATTCAAAGTATCCTCTTTTTCTATCCTGAAAAAAATATTCTAATGTTTTTGTAACTGTTGGAAAGGCTATTTGGTTCCAAGGAATATTTGGCTCTGAAAATAGTTCCACTTCTTGGCTCTCTGATGTAGGACCAAACTCAAGAGTCGTTAAATTTGCTAAGTAGAAAAAATGAACTTGACTAATATGCGTTAAGCTAAATGCTGTATATGGTTGCAGTAGTTCAATTTTTGCCTTGGTTTCCTCAAGGGTTTCTCTAGCAGCACCCTCACGCATTGTTTCTGCATTTTCCATAAATCCTGCTGGGAGCGTCCAAAGACCATAACGAGGTTGTATATTTCTTTTTGCCAATAATACTTTGTCTTCCCACATGCATAATGCGCCAACAATAATATTTGGATTTGTGTAAAAGATGCTGCCGCATTCTTCGCAACAGAAACGTTTCAGGGAATCGTCAGCAGGAATCTTGAATTCAAGATTTCCACTTCCACACTTAGAGCAATACTTCAATTTTTAGCCTTAAAAGTTAAATACAAGAAGATTAAATTTTCTTATAAAGTTAAACTAACACAATGATTGAGAGTGTTAAGTATAAACTAGAATCGATAAACATTGACAAACCCAGTCAGCAGCCAAAAGCCGCTGTTTTACTTGGTATTTGTAACTATGATGAGTTTATTGATCGTCCTGCACTAATTTATACTGTGCGATCTGCCAAACTATCTACTCATTCAGGAGAAGTAAGCTTTCCAGGAGGAAAAGTAGAGGAAGGGGATAGTTCTCTACAACACACTGCTGTCAGAGAAGCGCAAGAAGAAATTAACTTAAATCCTAATGATGTTAACTTTTTAGGGAGAATGAATTATCTCATCTCAAAACATAAGATTGAAGTCAATCCAATCGTAGCTTCCATAGATAGCCCGCAAAGATTTATTAAAAATTCTGAAATTGATCATATTTTTACTGTTCCTATAGATTATTTACTCCAAAAAAGTAATATTTTAGAAGAAGTTATTGAAAGACAGGGCTCAAAGTGGGTAGTCCCTACTTGGCATTATGACGAACAAAAAATATGGGGATTAACAGCGATGATTACCATTAACTTTCTTAATCATTGTTTTGATGCGGACATCCAGATACAAGAAGGATAAATGAATTTAATTACATTAGAGGGTAAGACTCCTGAATTTAAAACTGATGACTTTTGGGTTGCGCCTAATGCAACCTTGATTGGTAATGTAATTATTGGGCATGAAGCAAGCATTTGGTTTAATGCAATGCTCAGGGGTGACAATGAACCAATTACTATTGGAGCGGGCTCTAATATTCAGGATGGATCAATTATTCACACTGATCCAGGTTTTGCTTGCACTGTAGGTAAGCGGGTTACAGTAGGGCACATGGCAATGTTACACGGTTGTCAAATAGGTGACGGCAGCCTCATTGGTATAGGCGCTGTTGTTATGAATGGAGCTAATATTGGAAAGAATTGCATCATTGGTGCAAAAGCTCTTATAACTGAGGGCATGAATATCCCAGATGGGTCGCTTGTAATTGGCATACCTGGGAAGATAGCAAGAACACTCTCAAATGAGGAGCAGTTGATGCCTGGACTTAATGCAGATCATTACATCAATAATTACAAAAGATACAAATGAATTCCCCCGAAATATTAATTTACAGAGCAGGTGGGAAAGAATGCCATGCATCTTTTTTCAAAGCAGGTAGCAATGATGCTCCCACGGTTTTAGTTGGGCATACATGGAAGGGAAAATCTGATTTTGAGATTGAAAAAGCTTCTGCTCTATCAAAATTAGGATATCACGCAATCGCAATTGATTTGTTTGGAGAAGCCAAACTGGGATCTTCTGTGGAGGAAAATCAAACCCTCATTGAGCCTTTCATTAGTGATAGATTTTATTTCAGAAAAACATTGCAAGAGACTGCAAATTTTGCTGAGTCATTGAATACTTTTAACGGAAAACTGTTCATGATTGGGTTTTGCTTTGGTGGTCTAGCAACAATTGAGTTGGCAAGATCAGGTTATAAATTTGTTGCAGGGGCAAGCTTTCATGGATTACTTAATGGCTCAAGCGTTAAAACTGAAAGGCTTAACTCTAGCCTTCTAATATTGCATGGGTATAAAGATCCTATGGTGACACCAGAAGTAGTAACCAGCTTCCAAAATGAAATGGATACATATGCAGATGATTGGAAATTTATCTCTTATGGAGATGCTTATCATGCATTTACTAACCCACTTGCAAATGATACTGCTTTGGGAACAATCTATAATGAGAATGCAGCAAAAGATGCTTGGTCTCAAATGCAAATTTTTTTTAATTCAAGAATTTCATGAAAACTAATGATATAAGGGATAAATTTCTAGATTATTTCAAAAATAATAATCATAAAGTTTGCTCATCAAGTTCTCTGATTCCATCCAACGATGAAACATTGTTATTTACCAATGCAGGTATGGTTCAGTTTAAGGATGTCTTCTTAGGCACTGAAAAGTCAAAGTTTGATCGAGCAACCACATCCCAAAGGTGTATAAGAGCCGGAGGTAAGCATAATGATCTAGAAAATGTTGGTTATACCTTAAGGCATCATACATTTTTTGAAATGTTGGGGAATTTTAGCTTTGGTGATTACTTCAAAGAGGATGCCATTAAGTATGCATGGGACTTTTTAACTAATGAATTAAAGCTTAGTGAGGAAAGGCTTTGGATATCAGTTTTTCGTGAAGATGAGGAAGCTGAAAAAATCTGGAAGGATGTTGTAGGTGTCAACCCTGAAAGAATTGTAAAACTCAATGAAGAAGATAATTTTTGGTCTATGGGTGATACAGGGCCCTGTGGTCCATGCTCTGAAATTTATTTTGATCATGGCGATCAATTTGAAGGCACTCCCCCTGGTCATCCTGGAGATGAGGGAGATAGATATGTGGAAATATGGAATCTCGTTTTTATGCAGTTTAATCGTGACCTAGATGGTACCTTGACTCCACTTCCTAAACCTTCCGTTGATACCGGAATGGGGCTTGAAAGGATTGCCGCAGTTATGCAGGGCGTCGCTTCAAATTATTCTACAGATATTTTTCAAGATATTATCTCAGCGAGCGAGGCTCTCCTACACAATGAAGGCTCAAACTCTCACAAGGTTATTGCTGATCACATTCGATCTGTAAGTTTCTTAATAGCAGATGGAGTTATGCCATCTAATGAAGGCAGAGGCTACGTCTTAAGAAGGATACTGAGAAGAGCAATCAGGCATGGATATAAACTTGGTGCTAGAAAACCATTTTTTTATTCATTAATAAAACCATTAATCGCAAATATGGGAGATCAATATCCTGAATTGAAAAAAGCCCAAGCCACTATCAGTGAAACCATAAAGACAGAAGAATTAAAGTTTTTTGAAACCCTTGGAAAAGGACTCAAAATTCTTGATGAACATTTGCAAGATGGTAAGAAAGTTATTTCAGGAAAAATAGCTTTCAAATTGCACGATACTTTTGGATTTCCTATTGATCTTACCCAGGATATTGCTCGCGAAAAGGAAATCAAAGTCGACATTTCAGAATTTGAAATTTTTATGTCCAAACAACAGGAAGGCTCAAAAAAAAGTAGTACTTTTTCCAAGATTACATTAGATCTATCAAATATTCCTGAAACACTGTTTGATGGATATGTATCACTAAAAACTCAGTCTAAGGTACAGGGTTTATGGGTAGATGGAAAAGCAGTGGATTCAATTTCAGGTAATGATAAAGCTCTTATAGCATTTGAACGCACCCCTTTTTATGGTGAATCGGGAGGTCAAACTGGCGATAAAGGAACCATTGAATGTGAAACTTTTACTGGAAAAGTTATAGATTGCCAAAAAGAAGGCAGAATATTTCTTCACTCTGTTGATGCAACCTCTGGTTCCTTGAGGGTTGGTGATGAGGTTGTGTTAATAGTAAATGATTTGATCAGAGCTAATGTAGCAAAAAATCATTCAGCTACTCATCTTTTGCATGCCGCATTAAAAAAAGTTCTGGGAAGCCACATCGAGCAAAAAGGCTCGTTAGTAAATAACGAAAAACTTAGGTTCGACTTTTCTCACCCAAAACAGCTTACTAAATCAGAAATATCGTCTATAGAAAGCCTTGTAAATGAAATTATTCTTCAAAACCATCAAGCGGATACTAAATTGATGAAACTGGAGGATGCCAAAGCTGCCGGCGCAGAAGCAATGTTTGGGGAAAAATATGACAGTGAAGTTCGTGTGTTAACTCTTGGATCAGGTTTTTCTATGGAGCTTTGTGGTGGAACTCATGTTACTAGGTCAGGAGATATTGGTTCTTTCATTATTCTTTCTGAGTCGAGCGCATCTTCTGGGGTAAGAAGAATTGAAGCTATTACAGGTCAAGCAGCTTTAGATTATATTAGCCAATTAAGAGATTGTATGAACGAGGTTCAAAATCTTCTTAATAGCTCATTGCATGATGTTGTTAGCAAGGTTACTAAACTGCAAGAGGAGAATAAGTCTCTTAAAAAAAGTGCTACAAGCAATACTAATATTAATTTTGATGAAACCTCTATCGAGCATGAAGGGGTCACAACTTTTATCGGGGAGACTCATTCAAAAGATCTTGCTTCATTAAGATCTTGGATTGATAGAAAAAAGTCTAACGCTAAATCATTAGCTGTTTGTGTTGCTGGTTCTCAAGATAACTTGTTAGTTGTTGTTGGCGTTTCTGAGGATATTGTAAAAAAATTTCAGGCAAGAAAAATTTTAAGCACTCTCTTAGAGCCTTTCGGAGGCAAAGGCGGCGGAAAAGATGAATTTGCACAAGGAACACTTTCTGTCTCATCCAGAACAGATTTTTTGTCTACAGTTCACAATATCCTTAAAGAGACAATTTAATATTTATGGAAACTATTGTTCTTAAATTTGGCGGAACCTCTGTGGGCACCATTGAGAGGATTGAGGCAGTTGCTAAAATTATTAAAGAGGCTAAGAAAGAGGCATTTCCAATTGTTGTTGTCTCAGCAATGAGTGGAGAAACGGATAGGTTAATAAATTTGGCAAAAGAAATTGATGATAACCCCCCAAAGAGAGAGTTCGATGCCTTAATCTCTACAGGAGAAAAAGTTAGTGCTGCTCTTTTAGCTATGGCACTTCACAAAGCAGGCGTGGCATCAAAGTCGTATTCAGCAGCTCAAATATCTATGAAAACTACCTCACAATTTTCAAAAGCTAAAATTATTAATATTGACTTTACGAAGATTGAAGATGCAATAAATAATGACTTTGTTCCAGTGATTACTGGCTTCCAAGGAATTACCGACGAAGGTGATGTAACGACCCTTGGTAGAGGGGGCTCTGATACTACTGCTGTGGCTGTAGCGGCTGCAATGAAATCTCTGCGTTGCGATATCTTTACTGATGTGGATGGAATTTACACAACAGATCCTAATCTTGTACCAGAAGCAAAAAAATTAGACCGAATTACCATGGAGGAAATGTTGGAACTTTCTGGCCAAGGAGCTAAAGTAATGCAGGTAAGAGCAGTAGAGTTTGCAAACAAATACAATGTGCCTGTCCGAGTGCTTTCAAGTTTTGCTCCTGGAACAGGGACACTTATAAGTTTAGAGGAGCCAAATATGGATGATATGGAAAAAGCAGTTGTTTCAGGGATTGCCTTTCAAAAAGACCAAACCAAGATATCTTTTCAAGGTGTTAAAGACTCTCCTGGTATTGCTTCCTCAATTTTAGGTCCCATTGCAGCTGAAGGGATAGAAGTCGATGTTATCATCCAAAATATAAGCAATGAGGGTAGAACAGATTTTACTTTTACTATTTCTTCAATTGATAGAGATGTGGTTGAAAAAATATGCAATACTCAACTTCAAGATTTAGATTTCAATAATCTTATTATTGATAATAACGTGGGCAAAGTATCCATTGTAGGGGTTGGAATGCGGTCCCATGCTGGTATTGCCTCTCGAGCCTTTCAAGCTCTAGCAAACAATAACATCAATATTTCCATGATTAGTACTTCTGAAATAAAGATCACTTTGGTTATAAATATTGATGATGTAAATAATGCCGTTAAAGTTTTACATCATGAGTTTGAGCTAGATAAATGAAGCATGATTTAGTTCTGAAGAACTGTAAGATTGTTAACGAAGGGTCAATATTGCATGCAGATATTGGTATTAAAGGATCTAGAATTGAGCAAATATCTTCCTCAATAACGGGCGAATCCAAAGAGGAAATAGAATTAAATGGAAACCTCATTATTCCAGGAGTCATAGACGACCAAGTTCATTTTAGGGAACCCGGATTAACCCATAAAGGCAATATCCATACTGAAACTCTCGCAGCATTGGCTGGAGGGACCACTTCATTTTTTGAGATGCCAAACGTTAACCCGCCAACCACAACCCTAGCCAACCTAAAAGAAAAATTCCTTTTAGGAGCAACAAAGTCTCATGCAAATTTTTCTTTTTACTTCGGTGCTTCTAACTCGAATATTGAAGAAATTAAAAGATTGGGAAAAGATGATGCATCTGGTATCAAAATTTTTATGGGATCATCTACTGGAGATATGTTAGTCGATGATCATAATGTGCTTGAAAACATCTTTGAGCATGCTGCAGTTCCAATTGTGACTCATTGCGAAGATACGCCGATGATTTCTGCATTGGAAGAAAAGTATAAGAAACAGTTTGGAGAAGAAGTTCCGCCTGTTTTACATGCAGAGATAAGATCTCGTGAAGCTTGTCTTAAGTCATCTTCTTTTGCAGTTGATTTAGCAAAAAAGCATAGGTCCCAGCTGCATATTCTCCATCTTACAACTCAGGATGAGTTAGCATTGTTAAGTGACTTGCCTATCAATCAAAAAAATATCACTGCTGAGGCATGCGTCCATCATCTTTTTTATTCAGAAGCAGATTACAAAAATTTAGGCCATCAGATTAAGTGTAATCCATCTATTAAATTAGAATCTGATCGTCAAGCTCTTCTAAAAGCGTTGAAAGATGGAGTTATTGACATTATCGCTACTGATCATGCTCCTCATACATGGGAAGAGAAGCAACGTACTTATTTTATGGCTCCTAGCGGGCTGCCGCTTATTCAACATACTCTTAATATGCTCATGGAATTAAGCCATCAAGGCTTCTTTTCAATTGAAGAAATCGTGCAAAAAACTAGTCACAATGTAGCAGAAAGATTTAAGGTAAAAGATAGAGGTTACATTAGAGAAGGTTACTTTGCTGATTTAGTAGAGATCCATCCCGATGAAAATATTACTGTCTTAAAAGATGATTTGTACTATATGTGTAAATGGAGTCCGCTAGAAAATACAACCCTTCGAGGCAAAGTATTTAGAACTTTTTTGAACGGAAAACTAGTTTTTCAAAATGGTTTGATTTTAGATCCTACTCATCTAGGCATGCAACTAGAATTCTATAGGTAATAATTTTTTAAAAGGTTATAATTTCTCACCCAAACGGAGAGGTGGCTGAGTGGTCGAAAGCGGCACCCTGCTAAGGTGTTATACGAGTTTTTCGTATCGAGGGTTCGAATCCCTCTCTCTCCGCCATTTTAAATATCAAGCTCGCTGAACATAATCCTTATTGATTAAAGGCAGTAAATGATCTTCGTGAATGCTTATATGCATCTTGAGTGAATCTTTAAGATTCTTTTCTTCTGAAATAATACCTAATTCTTCAAGCTTATATCTAATAAATGAGTATTTATATGGAATCTTTATCCATCCGTTATACATGGTCCCGTATAGAGCACTATTAATTTTAAGTTTTAGATTCTCAAAACCAAGTTTTGTTGTTGATGATATGTAGACAGAGTGCTCATCATCTATTCTTACAAAATCTGTTTTTTGCAATAAATCAGACTTGTTAAATACTAATAATTGAGGAATCTCAATAGAGAGCTCCTTAATAATTGATTGGGTTTGAAAAATTTTTTCTGCTTTTTCAGGGTCGTTAGCATCAACTACATGCAGTAATAAATCAGCATTCCTTAGATCATCCAGGGTGGCTTTAAAGGACTCAATTAGATTTGTTGGGATATTTGAAATAAATCCAACTGTATCAGATATTAATATTTCACCGGATCCTAAATCTTTTGATGCTTTACTAGTCTTTGAGTCTAGGGTTGCAAAAAGCTGGTTTGCTGAATATTGGTTCTGATTAGTTAGCGCATTAAAAAGCGTTGTTTTCCCAGCGTTGGTATACCCCATTAAGGCGATAATTTTTTTATTACCTTTTTTTCTTTTGTAACGATTAAGATCCTTTTGATTATGCTGTTTATCTAATTTTTTGCTAAGTTGCTTAATCCTGTTACCTATAAGCCTTCTATCTGTTTCGAGTTGAGTTTCTCCTGGGCCTCTTAATCCAATTCCTCCTTTTTGTCTTTCAAGGTGGCTCCAACCTCTTACCAAGCGTGTGGAAAGGTATTGAAGTTGCGCTAATTCTACTTGTAGTTTTCCAATATGACTGGATGCTCGTCTAGCAAAAATATCTAAGATTAATCCTTGCCTATCAAGGACTCTGCATTGGAGAAACTTTTCAATATTCCTCTCTTGGATCGGTGATAGATCTGCATCAATTATTACCAAAGGATTTTTTTCAAGGTTAATTTGTGCCTTGATTTCTTCAAGCTTACCTTTGGTTATATAGTGAGAAGCAGAAACTTGCCTTAATAGAAAGGTACATTCAAAAATTATCTCAACATCCGATGATGCACAGAGTTCTCTAAACTCGTTCTCTTTAGAATGAGCCTCAAAAAACCTATCTTGAGATCTTAGATGAGGATGAATGATTGCTGCTTTATTACTGATATTCGTATGAACTAATTAACCATTAATTTAGCATAGATTGTATTACAATAGCTGCCTTTGATTACTAACATGATTGAATTATTTCCGCATATAGGCAAAACAGTGATTGTTCAAGAGGATATGTGCGATTTTAATGGCCACATGAATGTTCTTCACATAAAAGATGTTTTTCAACAGGGATGGGAGTGGACAACATCTGCATTTGGATTAAATGAAGAATACTTTAATGATGGTTTCTCAACTTTTACTTTAGAAGATAATTACAGATTTCAAAAAGAATTTCTTCTAGGTCAGAGCATCTTTCCAAGATTTAGGTTGCATAACCTAAACAAAAAATTATTCCATATCTTAGGAGGTCTCTTTGATGAATCTCACAATCTTTGTGCTATTTACGAAACAATTGAAGGGCACATAGATATGAATATTCGAAAGATTGTTCCATTTAGGGAAGATAAATTTAAAATTATGCTTGAAATCAAGAAAATTCATGCCGAAAAAGGCTTCATACCATTCGATATGAGGCTAAAAATAAAGGACTTAACATGACAAAAAATACGTATGTTCTAATCACAGGCTCATCAGCAGGTATTGGACTTGAGCTTGCTCATCAATTTGCCTCAAAGGGCTACAACATTGTTTTAACCGCTCGCAGAGAAGAGCGGTTAATAAAGCTGTCCGATGATCTAATGCAACAATATGGAGTTGATGCAAAATTTATTTCTGCAGATTTAGCAGATGTGGATGCTCCCAAAAAGATATACGATTTTTGTAAAAACAGTAATTTAGATATTGAAATCTTAGTCAATAATGCTGGATATAGCATTAACAAAAAATTCCAAGATACCAGCGAGGAAATTGAAGATAAGTTTTTAACTGTGCTTGGAACCTCAATAGTTCATCTCACCAAATATTTTATTAATGACTTCTTATCGAGAGGTGGCGGAAGAATTATGATGGTTTCTTCGCTAGCATCATTCGCTCCCCCGTCATCAGGCTGGGGGATGATGTATGGACCAGTCAAAACCTTTATCAATCGATTTGGTGATGCAATTAACATTAACTATAACTCTAAAGGAATTACTTCAACCAATGTTTGTCCAGGCTTTACTGTAACTGAGTTCCATACAGCAAGCGGCATGCAGGATAAAATGGATGCTGTGCCAAGCTTTATGAAAAAAGATGTCAAGTATGTTGCGAAAGGAGCAGTAGCAGCAACATTGAAAGGTAAGCAGGTTTGGGTTCCTGGAACTCTGAATAAGTTATTAGCTTTTTTATGCAATGCTCTGCCTGCTAAGATATTAATTAAATTGTCGGCCAGGCTTGCTGGAGGTCGTTATGACTAGCATTCAAAGTACTGAAAAAACTATTCTGCCAACATTCTTGCTATTTTTGATTTTATCTTGGCCTTTGGCAGCTCATCGTTTTTACTTAAGAAGGTATGCCACTGCTATACTTTTTATCATCACTTTCGCAGGTCTTGGAATCTGGTGGATTGTTGACTTTATTCTTATAGTCACTGGCAATATGAAAGATGATCAAGGTAAATTAGTAAAAGTTTGGGTAGATAACTAATCTTCTAAAATACCATCAGCTACAAACGCATTGTCAGCTCTTTCTTGACCAAATGATGAAATTGGTCCATGACCAGAGATAAAAATTACCTCATTTCCTAATGGCCAAAGTTTCTCTTTAATGGAAACTATGAGATGTTCATGGTTTCCTTTTGGAAGATCTGTTCTGCCAATAGAGCCTCTGAATAGTACGTCACCGACTATAGCTAATTTAGATGCTTTATTAAAAAATACGATATGTCCAGGAGTATGTCCGGGACAATGAAGTACTGATAACAAGGCATCACCAAGCATTACCTCATCACCATCATTTAACCAAACATGTGGCAAACAATTGATTGCTTCTATGCCAAACATTTTTCCTTGCTCTTCAAGACTTTCCAGTAAAAATAAATCTTCTTTTTGAGGGCCAATGATATTAATTTGCAAGATCTCAGATAATTGAGTTGCTCCACCGGCATGATCGGCATGACCATGTGTCAAAAGAATTTTAGAAGGGATTAGTGAATTATTTGCTGCAATTTGCATCAAAAGCTCTATGTCTCCTCCAGGATCAACAAATGCGCACTGTCTCGTATTTTCACAATAAATAATTGGAGCATTTTGAGCAAAAGGAGTGACAGGATTTATTAGGGCTTTTATCTTTGACATTGTTACAATATGAAACACTAATTATCGGAGATGGTAGATGAAAGTAAAGGGTCTTGAATATATATTGATAGAAACCACCGATCTTTCTAAATGGGAGGACTATGCATTGAATGTGTGTGGTTTTATGAAAAACCCAGAGGCTTCAAACGAGAATCAACTTGCATTAAAAATTGACCAAGCGCCTTTTAGGTTTTTAATTACTCAGGGCTCTTCTGAGCGTTATGTCGCTGGAGGATTTTCTCTAGAAAATGAGGAATCTTTAGAGTTAGCATTATCAGAGCTTTCCAATATTGGAATAGAGTGCACTCGATTAGATTTAAGTGAAATCTCTAAACGAAAAATCGAAAAAGGGTTTAGTTTCTCTGATCCAGTTGGAAATAAGCTTGAATTCTTTTGTGGCCGGGAGAAGGATATTGTCGAATTTGAGTCTTCTCAAGATGTTTCTGGTTTTGTTACTAGCGGACTTGGTTTCGGTCATGTTGTTTTTGCTACATTGGATATCGAGGAAGCGCACAATTTTTATACAAAGGTCCTCGGTTTTGGTGATTCAGATATTATGGATTTGAAGTTAAGCCCAAATCCTGAAGATCCACCGATGAGA
>JALRBL010000082.1 GCA_023257795.1 Gammaproteobacteria bacterium | reverse complement strand
TTTTCAGGCTTTAAAAACGGTAAGTTCTTGCCGAACGCTCGAAGATTTAATTGACCTCTTGATGAGCAAGTTTTAGAGACAACAAAAAAACATCCATTGCTACTGAAAGGTCTTGGATATTCAAAAAAGATGGCGCTATTCTAATGTTTGAGTTACCTGGATCTTTGCCATAAGGAAAGGTTGCTCCTGCAGGTGTAAATTTAACTCCAAGACTATTGGCAATTTCTACAACCCTAGTTGCAATTGGCAGTTTGGTGTTAAAGGAAACAAAATACCCTCCTTTAGGAATTTTGAAACTTCCCATTTCAGAGGGAATGACAGAAAGCTTCTCTTGAACAAGCAAGAACTTTGGCTTAAGAATTGCTGCATGCAGGCGCATATGCTCTTTGATTTGATTCGTATTAGATAAGAACTGCAAGTGTCTCTGCTGGTTGATCTTATCAGGACAAATAATCATCGCAGCGCGTTGCTTAACCATTAAATTAAATAACCTTTTGCCTGCAGAGAAAAAGGATAGCCCTGCTCCTCCAAAGGTTATCTTTGAAAAGGAGGTCATCACAGCTGTTGTTTCAAGGGCTCCTGATTCTTTCGCAATGTTAAGAATGGGATGAGTGGGCATGTTTTCTTCTAAGTCATGCACGATGTAGGCATGATCAAAAAGAAAACAAAAATCCGCAGAATAGGCTAAGCCAAATTCAAAAATGTTTTGGATTTTTTCAATAGAGTAAATGTCGCCCGAAGGATTGGAATGTTTTGGTACGGCAATGATCCCAACAATATTTGAATGATTGTTAAGCAATTCTTTGTAGGCATCAATATCAGGGCCATCGCCCTCAAGAGGCAAATTAAGCATCTCAATACCGAAATCTTCAAAGATTCTAAAGTGCCTGTCAAAACCAGGAACCGGGCATATTATCTTTGGTTTGTCCAAAGACCTCCATGGAGTATCCATGCCATGCAAATAAAGAGCAGTAATAATTTGGTAAATAAGCAATAAGCTTGATTGCTCTCCAGCAAGCGTGGTCTCAACTTTGCCATCTAAAATCTCTGCGCCTAACTTCCGGGCCTCCATGATACCAAGAGGATCACCATAGTTTCTTATATCTGAGCCTGCAACTATCCATGACTTTAATGGAGCATCAAGCAAGGATTGAGACAAATCCAGTTGGTCGCTATGAGGCTTTCCTCTGGTAACATCTATGCTCAGATTTAGTGCCTTAAAATAATCAAATTCTTTGTTAAGATTGCTATCCATGCTTTTTAATAAATCAAAAGGCATAATAAATCAGATTAAGGTTGAATAATATATTGGAAAACATAATTCTACTGGTTGTAATAGGTGGCTTTCTTATTGGTATTGGAATTCTAATATGGTTAATAAAGAACATCTTTGATACCAATAAGGCTAAGCTTCAACAAAGTGATATTGAAAAGATTGAGTTAGTTCTTAACCCCCTGAAAGATCAAATTCAAAATTTAAATAAGCAGATCGTTGAACTGCAGAAAGAGCAAGCTGCTGCCAAAGAATCTTTTAGAAACAATGTTTCTCAAGTCATTGAGCAAACATCAAAAATTAGGATTGATGCAGAAAACCTAACCGCCGCTTTGAAAGGTGACTCAAAGACTCAAGGTGATTGGGGAGAAATGATTCTTGAAAAAACACTTGAGGAATCAGGCTTAAGAAAAGGACAAGATTATGAGTTACAAAAATCATTTCGTGATAGGAATGGCAGTCTGTTAATCCCTGACGCCATTATCTATTTGCCCGGTGAGAGAAATATCATTATCGATTCTAAAGTATCCCTTAAAGCGTATCAGCAATATTCACAAGCCCAAACTGAAGATAAGGATATGTTCTTAAAAGCGCATATCAAATCTTTGAAGGACCATATGAAAACGCTAGCAGAAAAAGATTACAAAAACTTGGATGGAGTGAATGCACCCGACTATCAGTTAATATTTGTTCCTCTAGAATCTGCTCTTTCACTTGCCTTAAGCAATGAATGGGAATTGCAAAAAATAGCGATGCAGAATCATATTGGTTTTGTGACACCAACCAACCTTATTACAGTTCTAAGAATGGCTGAAAGTCTTTGGGCTCTTGATAAACAAAATAAAAATGCCATTGAAATTTCAAAGAGAGCAGGCTTGCTTATTAATAAGTTTGTTGGGTTGCAAGAGGATCTTGCAGACATTGAAAGATATTTCAAACAGGCAGAAGACGCATTTGAAAAGACAAAGATAAAACTTTACCAAGGCAAGGGTAATTTGGTTGACCAGGCTAAAGAACTCGAGGCACTGGGGGCCAAGGCAAAAAAAACAATTGAAAACAAATCTTAAATTAAAACATTTGCGTTACTGGAATGTTCTTTCAATATTCTGGTTATGCCTTTGTGCAGTTATAGCAGGAGGATTCTTATTCTCAAATCTGATTAATGCAGGCAAGCATTCTATGAGTATAGAAATCTATGGTCCTATTTTAGGTTCTTTATCTTACGGATTTGGATCTACCATTATTGCAATACTTGTGGGAACCATGGCTGCTATTTACTTTGAGTGCTATAAAGGAAAACAATATGTCATTGCTAAGTTTCTTTTTGCCCTCCCCTTAGCTTTTCCAATCTATGTTTTCGCTTTTATTTATGTTGGAGCCTTTGAATATAGTTCTGCAATTGGCTCTTTCTTTAGAGGCATAGGAGTAGAACTTCCATCCTTAAGGAATATAGTTGGAGCATCCGTAGTTACGGGATTGTGCTTGTACCCCTATGTTTTTTTAATAGTTGGAGCACATCTACGAGTGGTATTTCCTAAATACTTTTGGAATGCCAAAAGCCTGGGTTTATCAGATTCAAAAATAATTTTGAAAGTATTATTGCCTGCACTTAAGCCCTCTATTATGGCAGGCGGAATGTTGGTGATGTTTGAATCTCTGGCTGATTTTGGAGCCGTTCAAACGTTCGGTCTTAAAACCCTAACCACTGCCATTTACAGCCAATGGTTTGGAATGCAAGATTTTATGGGAGGATCGAGATTAGCAGTGGTTTTGTTAGGGATCGTAGTTGGATTAATTTTTCTGCAAAAATACTTTTTCAAAGAAACGAATATTCAAAAAATTCAAAAAAATTTAAAAGCTGAGTTAAAAGCTAATGAAATTTTTTTCAGAAGCTTTGTGGTTTTGGTAGCTCTGCTTGCTATTGCATTTCCATTTACTCAATTGCTATTTTGGGCTGATCTAACTCAATTGATGAGAGAGTTTTCAGTGAACAATATTTTTCTAAACTCTCTGTTTTTAGCAAGCATAGGAAGCTTGGTTATAGTTCTAATTGGAACAGCCATCGCATTTAGCATCATCCAAAACAATAAACTAAATAAGTTGATTAATTTAACAACATACGGCTATGCATTGCCGGGATCTCTAATAGCTGTGGTAATAATGGTGGGATTCAACATGATATTTCCTATATCAATAACCAGCTTAGGAATTATGGGTCTGATTTTAGCTTTAAGTATCCGCTTTTTAACACCAGCTAAGAACTATATATCGGAATCTATAGCTTTGATACCCAAAAGCACAATACATGCTCTAGCAATACAAAACACATCACCAATGAAAAGTTTTTTTAAGATTTATTGGAAACACATTCGAATGACTTCTCTGATGGTATTTTTCATAGTTGCAATTGAGATTTTAAAGGAGCAACCCGCTGTACTACTTTTAAGACCAGCTGGTTTTGATACGCTTTCATCAAGAATATATAACTATACTTCTGAGGGACAGTGGGAGTTAGCAGCTCAACCGAGTATTTTATTAGTCTTAGCAGGTGTGATTTTTGTTATCATGCTGACTAAAGTACAACACCGCTATGAATAAGACTTGTTTGCATCAAAAACATCTTGAACTAAAAGCAAAGATGGTAGATTTTTCTGGATGGGATATGCCCTTGAGCTATGGCTCTCAACTAGATGAGCATATGGCGGTTAGATCAAAGGCTGGCATATTTGATGTGTCGCACATGACAGTATTTTCGCTAGTCGGTAACCAAACTGAGCAGTTTCTTAGCTATGTATTTGCAAATGATATTGCCAAGGTAAAAAATAAAAATAAGGCTATTTACGGAACAATCTTAAACAATGATGGCGGAATTCTTGATGACCTAATTGTTTATAGCTGCAATGGAAAATATTGGATTGTTTCCAACTGCGGAACAAAATCAAAAAATACATCTTGGTTTAAGAAACATGCAATAGAATTTTCAGTTGATGTAAATCTAATGGATGAGTTTTCTATTATTGCTCTTCAGGGTCCACTAGCAAAAGAACATATTGCAAAGATAGTAGAGATAGAATCGGCTTCACAATTAACTGCTTTTGGAGTGATGGATTTTAAAGGTGGATTAATAGCAAGAACAGGATACACCGGAGAAGATGGCTTTGAATTCATAGTTCCCAGAGATGTTGGTATAGAAATATGGAATAAAGCCATTGAATTAGGAATAGCTCCCATTGGGCTTGCAGCAAGAGACTCTTTGCGACTAGAAGCTGGTCTTAATCTTTATGGAAATGATATGGATGAAAACTATCATCCTTTTGAGTCAGGGCTTGGGTGGACCATTGATTTCAGCAACGCTGAGAGAAAATTTATTGGTAGAGCAGCGCTTGAAAGAATAGACAGCAAAACTTCAAAAAAAATTACTGGTGTTATTTTAAAAGATCGAGGCGTATTAAGACCTGGCTATAGGCTTCAGAGCAATAGTGGAGAAGGTGTAATATTAAGTGGAACATTCTCTCCCATCCTGCAGAAAAGTATTGGTCTTGCAAGAGTAGATTCATGCATGCACGATAAAGCCACAGTAATCATTAGAGAAAAGGAATTTTATGTTGATTTAGTATCGTCAAGATTTCTTAAGCAAGATAAAATAATGAAATGAGAGAAATACCTGGAGATTTAAAGTTTTTATCATCCCATGAATGGGCTAGGATTGAAGATGATGGGACTGTTACGGTTGGAATTAGCGATCATGCGCAGGATCTTCTGGGAGATATTGTTTTTGTTGAATTGCCTGAAGTTGGAAAGATCCTTTCAGCTGAAGGCGAAGCTGCAATCGTAGAATCAGTAAAAGCTGCTTCAGATGTATACTCACCTCTATCAGGAGAAATAATAGCGGTTAATAGTCTATTAGAAGATAATCCTGAAATAGTAAATGAATCTCCTTATGAAGATGGTTGGTTTTTTAAAATTAAACCTGACAACCTTGATGAATTAGCTGATTTATTAGATGCAGAATCCTACGCTGATTCTTGCGAAGATTAGATTATATTACATGACAAAATTTATTAATCGCCACATTGGTGTATCCGATTCTAATGTTAATTACATGCTTCATGAGCTTGGTTATAGCTCAATAGATGAATTCATAAAGGCGGTGATTCCAGAGGGAATTCTTAATGATACCCCTCTGAAGATAACGAATGCCTTAGAAGAACATGAGGCTTTAAAAAAACTCAAAACGTATGCTTTAAATAATAAAATTAATAAATCATTTATTGGTCAGGGTTACTACAATTCATTTACTCCTCCTGTAATACAAAGAAATATTTTTGAAAATCCTGGTTGGTATACATCTTATACCCCCTATCAGCCTGAAATATCTCAAGGCAGGCTAGAGGCACTTATTAATTTCCAAACAATGGTTTGCGATCTCACTAAAATGGATATTGCAAATGCCTCGCTCCTAGATGAAGCAACAGCAGCTGCAGAAGCTATGACCCTTGCATCCAGAGTAGGAAAATCTAAATCAACAACCTTTCTACTTGATAAAAATACTTTCCCTCAAACAAAGGCCATTATCAAGGCAAGAGCTAAGCCGTTAGGAATACTAGTTAAAGAATTAGATCTCAAAAACGAACTAACGAATAATCAAGAAGATTTTTTTGCTGCTTTCATTCAATATCCAGCAAACGATGGTTCCATCGATGATTATGAAAATTTGATTGCATTAATACATGCCAGCAATGCTCTTGCCATTATGGCTACAGACCTTATGGCTTTGACCCTACTAAAAGCTCCGGGAGAAATGAACGCAGACATTGTGGTCGGCAATTCTCAGAGATTTGGTGTTCCACTTGGTTTTGGCGGTCCACATGCTGCATTTATGGCAACCAGAGATTCATTCAAAAGATCTCTCCCAGGAAGATTGGTTGGAGTCTCAAAAGATAGGCTTGGACAACTGGCTTACAGATTATCTTTACAAACAAGAGAACAACATATTAGGCGCGAAAAAGCGACCAGTAATATATGCACGGCTCAAGCACTTTTGGCAATTATGGCTGGAATGTATGCTGTCTACCATGGACCAAAAGGTCTTCAAGACATTGCGACTAAAATCAATTCCCTCGCAACGGTCCTAGCAGATAACCTTGCCACAAAATTTAAATTAGCCAGCGATAAATTCTTTGATACGGTGGTGATTGAAACCAATGCTGATACTAACGCCTATATAGAGAAAGCTCTGAGCTCAGGCATCAATCTTAGAAAAGTTAATGAAAATAGTATCGGGATAAGTATTGATGAAACCTCTTCAGCTGAAGATATGGAATCCTTATGTGGTATCTTTGAGGTTAAGTACAAAGCATCTCAAAAAATTACAAATATTCCAAAGGAGCTAAAAAGAAAAACTACCTTTCTAGAGCATCCAATATTTAATTCTCTGCATTCTGAAACAGAATTAATGAGATACATAAGAAAGTTAAGCGATAAAGATATTGCATTAGATAGAGCTATGATTCCACTGGGTTCATGTACCATGAAACTTAATGCAGCTTCAGAAATGCAACCGGTAAGCTGGCCAGAATTCTCTCAAATTCACCCTTTCGCACCCAAGGATCAAACTGTTGGATATCTTGAGCTCATAAAAGACTTAGAAGATATGCTCTGTGAAATTACTGGATATAAGGCAATTTCACTGCAACCAAATGCAGGTTCGCAAGGTGAGTATGCGGGACTGTTAGCAATTAATGGTTTTCATAGAAATAATGGAGATACTCAAAGAAATATTTGCTTGATCCCAGAATCTGCGCATGGGACAAATCCTGCATCTGCTCAGATGGCAGGCATGCAAGTCATTGCAATAAAATGTGACAAACGCGGAAATATTGATCTTGATGATCTTCAAGAAAAAGCTGCTAAATTTTCAAATGAGTTAGCGGCAATCATGATTACTTATCCCTCAACTCATGGAGTATTTGAGTCTGGCGTACAAAAAGTATGTGAGATTGTTCATAACCATGGAGGTAAAGTCTATATTGATGGAGCAAACCTAAATGCAATGGTTGGCCTTTGTAAGCCAGGTCTCTTCGGGGGAGATGTTTCTCATCTGAACTTGCATAAGACTTTTTGTATTCCGCATGGTGGAGGCGGCCCAGGGGTTGGGCCGATTGGAGTGGTTGAAGATCTAATTCCTTTTATACCTTCTGATCCTCTTCAGCCAACAAATGATCATGCGTTACCGGTTTCAGCATCAGAGTTTGGAAGCGCTTCTATTCTGCCAATTAGCTGGATGTATATGCATATGATGGGCTCAGATGGTCTAAAAAAAGCGACCCAAATAGCTATCCTGAGCGCAAACTATATAGCCAATAAACTATCTCCACATTACAAGATTTTATATACGGGAGAAAACAAGCTTGTAGCACATGAATGCATTATTGATGTGAGGCCCTTCAAAGATGAGGCAAATATAGAAGTTGATGATATTGCTAAAAGACTAATTGATTTTGGCTTTCATGCTCCGACAATGTCATTTCCTGTGCCTGGAACCTTAATGATTGAGCCCACTGAAAGCGAGTCATTGGAGGAAATAGATAGATTCTGCAATGCAATGATCAAGATCAAACAAGAAATAAAAGCTATAGCAAATAAAGAGCTAGATCCTGAAGATAACCCCCTAAAAAATGCCCCTCATTGTGCAATTGAAGTGACGAAAACAGATTGGTCGCATAATTATGCTCGTGAAAGCGGTGCATATCCTGACGATAGCCTTTTAAAATATAAATATTGGCCGCCTGTATCAAGAATAGATAATGTCTATGGAGACAGAAACCTAATGTGCTCTTGCCCTTCTATGAGTGAATTTGTTGAAAATTAGATCCTGGGAAAATCTATAATTTCCCAGTCTTTATCTTGAGCTACCTCTCTTAATTTATCATCGGGATTGGTTGCAAATGGGTGGGTGACATAATCAAGTAAAGGCAAATCGTTTATCGAATCCGAATAAAAATATGATTCATTGCCCTTCCAAGCATTATGATCGATCCATTGCTGAACAAGTTTTAACTTTCCTTCTTTGAAAGCAGGAGGAAACTGAATTTGATTGGTGTAGAGATCCTCAGGAGTTTTGATTATTTTTGTTGCAATAAAATCATCAAAACCTAATCTTTTAGATGCAAAACTAGCAATTATTTCATTGGTAGCTGTTGCTAAAAGAAGGAAATCATTGTTTTCATGGTGCTGATGTATTCTTTTTAAAGCAAAGATATTGATCATGGGCTCAAAAACCTTCTTAAAAAAATGCTCCATGGTTATCTGAATCTCTGCGAGTCTTTTGCCCTCATAAAAGGCTAGAGAAAACTTACCCCAATCCTCCATTTGAAGCGTGCCATTTAAATAGGCTTCCATATACCTTTTGTTAGTTTCTAGATAACTATCTGGAAGAAGCCTTTCTTCGATTAAATAATTAATAAACCCAAAGTCTGAATCACCATCTAAAATGGTATTATCTAAATCAAAAATTGCTAATCGTCTTTGAAACATATACTAGGCACTTCGAATGTTAAGAAAAAATGTAGGTCTAATTATCCTTAATCATACTAATGAATTATTACTATGCAAGCGCCGTGAATCGAATGCGTGGCAGTTTCCACAAGGAGGAGTCGATGGTATAGAAACGGAGAAAGATGCAGCTATGCGAGAACTATTTGAGGAAGTTGGCGTTCATGCTTCTGAGATAAAAGTTCTAGCAGTGTCAAAATTTTGGTATGAATATTTTATACCTAATCAATATAAGAAAAATAACCCCTCTCTCAAAAACTTCAAAGGTCAGAGTCAAAAATGGTACCTTTTGAAATTTAGAAACAAAAAAATCCCAAATATTTCTTTCGTTAATGATCATTGTCATGAGTTTAATGATTTCAAATGGGTAAGCTATTGGTATCCGCTAAGTAAGATTGTGTTTTTTAAAAAAGATGTCTACAGGAAAGCGTTGTGTGAATTTCTACCAATCTATAACAAGTTAATATGATTGAATTATCTCTTTTATTATTACTTGGATTTATCTCAGGTATTGCTGCAGGCCTGCTAGGCATTGGTGGAGGAATCATTATGGTTCCAGGTTTAATTTTTATCTCAGCTCTTCAAGATCCACCCCAAATCATCAGCATTCATTCCGCAATTGGCACTTCTCTTGGAACAATTATTTTTACAAGCATTTCTTCGGCGACAGGGCATCATTTAAAAAATGGTGTCAACTATGTGGTTTTTAGAAATCTTATTATAGGTCTTGCACTAGGCGCGCTCATAGGATCTGCTATCGCAGTCAGCATGAGCCAACAATTATTGAAGCAAATAGTAGTAATCTTTCTATTGATTGCTGGATCAAGGTTATTCCTGAAAACTAAAAACTTCCAATTAGCCTCAAATCTTAAATTTGGCAACATGTCTATGCATGGCACATGGATTGGCACAGTTTCAAGCATTTTAGGAATCGGTGGAGGAACTTTTATAGTGCCGCTATTAAATGCTAAGGGCATTGCAATAAGAGAATCAATTGGAACTTCTGCAATGTGTGGAATCCCTATAGCCATTTTTGGTTGTTTTGGATTTATAGCATTAAGCAAGTCGGGGATATCAGAGGACTATGTAATATGGTCATCAGCCCTAGTAATGGCAATTAGTAGCATTTTAGGTGCACGGTATGGGGTAAAATTAGTGTATAAAATTGATCAAGATAGCCTAAAAAAAATTTTTGGGGCTTTTATTTGTATTGCAGCAATCCTACTTTTAATTAGATGATAGTTACTCTTCCAGAATTTTTTAATAACCCGAGTATTATTGAGATTGGTGGATTAAGAATCCAGTATTACGCTCTAACTTGGATCTTATCTGCCGTGTTCATTTATCTCTTCTTAAAAAAGCATCCGGTTAAGAAGGCATTGGGTATGTCAGATGAGTTGCTAAACGATTTAATATTCATGTACGGCCTATTTTTTGGTGCCATGCTTGGCGGTCGCGTAGGCTACATGTTGTTTTATGGGTTAGAGCAATTACTAAGCAACCCATTCTCACTGTTTTTTGTATGGGAAGGAGGGTTAAGTTTCCATGGAGGATTAATTGGAGTAATTCTAAGTATTGCAATATTTTCAAAACTAAAAGGTTTTGGTTTTTGGAGGCTAGCTGACATGATTTCTTTATCAATTCCGATTGGATTATTTTTGGTAAGGATTGGTAATTTTCTTAATGGGGAGTTGTTTGGGAGGCCTACTGATGGAAGCTGGGGATTTATTTTTCCCACTGATCCATTTCAACTTCCTAGGCATCCTTCACAGTTATATGAAGGTTTTTATGAGGGAATATTCTTATTTATATTAATGACTCTAGTTCAGAGGAAATTAACTCTAGCGGGAGGAGTTTTATCCGGCATCTTTTTAATTAGTTACGGAATTGGGAGGTTTATAATAGAGTTCTTTAGGCAACCCGATTGGCATCTTGGTTTTGTAGTTAGTGAGCTATCAATGGGTCAGCTCTTGTGCGTACCAATGATAATATTAGGAATTTTTATCATATTAAAAAAAAGAAATGAAACAGTATCTTGAGCTTCTAGAAACTATCCTTAAAGAGGGGACTCAAAGAGAAGAAAGGACAGGCATTGGGACTCTTTCAATCTTTGGCTCTCAATTAAGATTTGATCTTAATAAAGGTTTCCCAGCAGTAACAACCAAGAAGCTTGCATGGAAGGGCATTGTTTCCGAATTACTTTGGTTTATTGAGGGATCAGATGACGAAAGAAGGCTTGCAGAAATAAGGTTTGGCAAAGACAGAGGTCAGCTCACTAATCTTGAAAAGTACAAG
>JALRBL010000100.1 GCA_023257795.1 Gammaproteobacteria bacterium | reverse complement strand
AGCATAAAACAAACATTGGGAATAACAGCTTTATAGGCACCAACTCATCTCTTGTAGCCCCAATAAACATTGGCAACAATGTGTACGTTGGAGCCGGCTCCGTCATAACCAAAGATGTTGAGGATGACGCTTTGGCTGTAGCCAGAGGCAAACAATCCATCAAGCCTGGTTGGTCTAAGAAGAAATAATATGTGTGGAATTATTGCTGCAGCATCATCACGCAATGTTGGAAAATTGCTTGTCCAAGGCTTGCATAGAATGGAGTACCGGGGCTATGACTCTGCAGGAATTGCGCTCCATCAAGATGAAGGAGTTGTTCATCTAAGAACCCTTGGCAAAGTAAAACTGCTTGAAGAAAAAATGATCCAAGAGAAGCCAAGAAGCAAGCTTGGCATTGCCCATACCAGGTGGGCCACTCATGGAGAGCCCTCAGAAATAAATGCTCATCCTCATAAGTCCTCAGAAAGAATTTATATTGTTCACAATGGGATTATTGAAAACCATGTTGAACTTAAAAAAGAATTGGAAGAAAAAGGTTATGCATTTACCTCCCAAACAGATTCAGAGCTTATCGCTCATTTAATTGAACTTTATTTGCAGGATTCCAGCTCATTTATTGATGCTATTTACAAAGCAAAGAAAAGACTAGAAGGGGCATACGCTATTGCAGTATTAGATTACCAAGACCCCAATAGCATTGTTGTTGCAAGGCACAAATCCCCGCTTTTAATTGGGCTTGGAACAGATGAAAATTTAGCAGCCTCTGATCCGCTCGCTATAGCACAACTAACCAATGAATTTATATTTCTTGAAGATGGCGATGTAGCTAGAATTTCATCTGACAGCTATGAAATTTTTGATACCAACCAAGCCTCAGTCCAAAGAGCAATCACCAAACTAGATATCACTTCACAAGCAACTTCCAAAGGTGATTACAGGCACTTCATGGAGAAAGAGATCTATGAGCAACCAGAGGCAATTCTTAACACCATTGACGGAAGGGTTGGCGCTGAAGATGTGCTTGATAACATATTTGGTTTAAATTCAAACGAACTTTTTTCAAAAGTTGAACGAATTCAAATTGCAGCTTGTGGAACCAGCCTTCATGCAGGAAGGGTGGCAGCTAATTGGTTATCATCTATTGCGGGGCTGCCATGCCAGATAGATTATGCTAGTGAATATAGATACAGAAACCCTTACGTAGATAAGAACTCTCTTTTTATAACGATTTCTCAATCTGGGGAAACGGCTGACACATTGGCTGCGCTCTCCTATGCAAAAGAACAAGAATATCTTGCAACAGTTGGCATATGCAACGTTCCCACCAGCACCTTAGCAAGAGAATCTGATTTTGTATTGTTTACCAACGCAGGACCAGAGATAGGGGTTGCTTCCACCAAAGCATTCACCACTCAGCTTGCAGGATTGCTTCTATTAACCTTATCTTTGGCAAAAGCCAGGGGCCTTAATCCTAAACTAAGAACCAGGGTTGTCGAGGCCTTGCGCACATTACCAGAAGTAATCAGAGACGCCCTTAAGCTCAAAGATCAGATTATTGAAATGGCTCCAGGTGTAGCTAGTAAAGATAATTCACTATTTTTGGGCAGAGGAATTTTTTATCCGGTTGCAAAAGAAGGCGCTCTGAAGCTTAAAGAAATTTCCTATATTCATGCTGAAGCTTATCCCGCAGGAGAGCTAAAACACGGGCCCCTCGCACTCATTGATGAAGATATGCCGGTGATTGCCCTTGCTCCAGAAAGTGAGATCGCAGAGAAGCTTATTTCCAATCTTGAAGAAGTAAAGGCAAGAGGCGGAAAACTTTATGTCTTTGCAGATCCTTCGGTCACAATGGATGTAAAAGCTGGAAGGTTAATACATCTTCCAAAATGCGATTTTTTGCTGACCCCAATTGTTTATACCATTCCATTGCAAATACTTGCTTATGAAGTTGCCCTTTTAAGGGGCACTGATATTGATCAGCCAAGAAATTTGGCTAAATCAGTAACTGTAGAGTAGTTTCGTTTGCAGAATTAAATTCAGAAAATTTCATCACTCTTGAGTTCAATGCAAGAGTAAGAACTAATAAAACTCTAAT
>JALRBL010000027.1 GCA_023257795.1 Gammaproteobacteria bacterium | reverse complement strand
TACGTAATGCCATTTTCTTTGTACTCGAGTGTTACTGCCTGCGCTTTGATGGTAATACCGCGTTCACGCTCAATATCCATAGAATCTAGGATTTGATCAGCCATCTCTCGTTTGGTAAGACCGCCGCAAAATTCAATAAGTCTATCGGACAGGGTCGATTTTCCATGATCAATATGGGCGATTATGGAAAAATTACGTATGTGGTTCATGTAAGCAGAGCTATTCTAAAGTAAAACTAATAATTTAGCGTTTACTTTATAAATTACTCTACTGTAATAGCCACAAAGAATCTATTCGAACCCCTTCTTCCGACCAATGCAATCCGATCACCAGTTTTAAAGTCTGCAACAGCCTTTGTGAAATCCTCAACATTTTGAACTGGGTATTTAGTGCCAGATGCTCTTATCTCGGTGATGATATCGCCTCTAGCAATTCTTCCACTAGCTGGGGAACCTGGAGCTACTCTCGTAACTATCACACCATCAACGTCCTCTCTTCCGGTATTTTCTTCTGTTGCATCAGTAATCCTTATTCCTAAAGGATCCTCCGTTGCTGCATTTTTTGCTGGTACAAAAGATCTCTCATCAGTTGGAAGTTCTCCCAAATCAAAAGTTAAAGTAATTTCTTTGCCCTCTCTAAAAACTTTAGCGTCAGCTTTGGTGCCTGGCATAATTCTTCCAACAACGTGCGGTAAATCTCCGCTGAATTTTATTTCTTTGTCATTAAACTCCAAGATAACATCTCCGGGTAATAGTCCCCCTAGATCGGCAGACTCACCCTTCTCTATGTCATTGATTAAGGCTCCATAGGGTTTTTTCATACCCAATGCCAAAGCAAGATCATTATCAACCTCACCAACTCTTACACCAAGATAACCTCTAGCAACTTTGCCATTCTTGATAATCTGATCCGCAACCTCTATGGCAACATTAATAGGAATAGCAAATGCTAAACCTTGATAACCACCGCTTCTTGAGTAAATTTGAGAATTAATGCCAACAACCTCTCCATCAAGGTTTAGCAATGGTCCACCTGAGTTTCCTGGATTGATTGCAACATCCGTTTGAATGAAGGGAACATAGTTACCAATATTATTGTTATTAATGCTTCTCCCTTTTGCACTAATGATTCCTGCTGTTACTGAAAAATCAAAGGAAAATGGTGAGCCAATAGCAATAACCCAGTCACCAACAGACAATTGATCACTATCTCCAATTTTTACCTTCTTTAAATTATTACCATCGATTTTTAAAACAGCTAAATCGGATAAAGGATCTACGCCAACAATTTCAGCTTGAAATTCTCTTCGATCATTCAGAGAGACAATAACTTCTGTTGCGCCATCAACAACATGAAAATTTGTAAGAATGTATTCATTCTTAAAAATAAAACCAGATCCAAATCCAAGCGCTTCTCTTGTTTCGGGTTCAGGTTGCTGTGGTAATTGTCCTCTAGGTATTCCAAAAAATCTTTCAAAGTCATCCAAGGGGGATCTAGAGGTGTTTCTTGTTACCTCTCTTTTAGAGGTAATGTTTACCACTGCTGGAGCATAATCTTCTACCAATTCTGCCATCCCGGTTGGAAGTGCTCCATGTACAAAGCTGCCAACAAAAATTGGTGCCATTAAGGAGATTAAATAAATAGTTTTTCTCATATGTTACCTCTTGAGTGAGAAGACAATCTTCTGTGCTTCGGCAGGTCTAATATTGCCGTAAACAGTTATAATTTTTCCATCGGTGGTTGGATGTAGATAAACCAAGTTATTACCTTTTTTCCAATATATTGGTTTAGTAAGGCTCACATTAGAATTTTCAACATGAAGAACAAATTTTTTAGGACCATTAGAAAAAATCGCAGGCTTTTCTTTATTTTGAGAAAAGCCAACGGGTACCCATCCGGGGCTCATATTAGTATTTAAATTTCTTTCATCCATTACTCTAAATAGATGGTCAACCAGAATATCCTGATCTTGATTTAATCTTATTTGGCCCTCTTCGCTAGCGATAGCATCTGCTAAAAGCTGTGATGATTTTTCATCATAATCGAACTGAGCTGGGTTAAAAAATGTAATAAAACCTAGAGTTAAAAATATTGCTGCTGCTGCTGCAAATGAATGAGTAATTAAATTTATTTTAAGCTTAGTGTTTGCTTTGTGCTGAGGTGATGAAAACCTAGTTTGCTGCATAATAGAGGAAATTAATGAATAGCCTTTCAGCTCTTTGGATAAGCTATTTTCTTCTTGAAGCAACTGCAATAAATCACTTGAATCCTCATGAAGCTCATTGTCGTAAAAAGCAGATAATCTCTCTTTGTTATCCATATATTTCTTCCTCTTTCATAAATTTAAGAATTTCTTCTCGCGCTCTAAATATTCTAGATCTAACTGTGCCAACTGGACTTGAGGTAATTTGAGCAATTTCTTCATAGGATTTTCCATCAAATTCTCTCAAGGAAATAGCTTCCTTTAAATCACTCTGCATAGAAGAAATAAAACTAATGACTGCATCCATTGATTCTTTTTCAATGGCCATGCTTTCAGGGCTAGAAATCGATGATGCAAACTCATGATTATCTTCAATAACATCAGTGAGAACCTGTTTTCTAGTTTCTTTAGAATTAAATTCATTCTTAGCAAGATTGATTGCAATTCTATACATCCAAGTAAATAGCGAACTTTCACCTCGGAAAGTTTCAATCTTTTTCCATACCCTTATAAAAGTTTGTTGAGTTAAATCTTCAGCTAATTCCTTTGACTTAGTAAATGCCAATAATGATGCATACAGCTTATTGTTGTATTTAGTAAAAAGAATATCAAAAGCTGCCTCATTACCTCTTCCAAACTCATCTATCAGCTGAGCATCCATATCTTTATATTGCTCCATTGGCTTATGCATGGTTGGACAGTAATGATTTAAAAAAGTTCAATTTAAATAAGGTTTAATACGTTGATCAATGAATAATTCTAGCTCTGCATTCCCAAGACTAATATCTTTAAAAATATAATCAAACAATGGTTGGTCCTCTAAGTTTACTATTGCAGCATATTGCTCTAACTCAATATCGGTTATGTCGTCCCAATTCTTTTCAATGAAGTTTCTAAATAGGAGATCTAATTCTCTTAAACCTCTGCGCGATCTCCATTTAAGCTTACCTTTATCCATTTCTAAAAAGTCTTTAAACTGCTAAATTAGGTACTATGACTCTACCCACACAGACATTGCTTGAGAATTATAAGTCATTGCGCTTGATTGGTGATGAGAAAAACGTTATTCAATTACTTCAAGGTCAACTTACATCAGACATCAACGAGGTTACTGAAAAAAATTCACAGCTTTCAGCAATGTGCAATGAAAAAGGCTTCTTAATTGCTGATATGTTTGTATCCAAACACGAAAGCGAGTTTCTTCTTACCCTCAATGATTCAAAAATTGAAGAAGTCATTCAGGAATTGGCTAAATATCTTCCCTTTTATAAGCTCAACTTCGAGATAGATAATAGATTTGTTGCTGGATCCATTAATAATCATGGAGGTAATCATTGTTACTTTAAATCCGATAAACACTCATTCAATCTGGTTTTCTGCATGGATGAAATAAATTTAGATAATTACATATCGCCTTGGAAGCTTGCGCATTGGGAAGAAGGCATTTATTTTTTAGAAGACTTCTTAATCCAAAAGACTAGACCGCAGGAAGTTGGATTTGATAAAAATAGAGTAAGTTTCACAAAAGGCTGTTACAGAGGCCAAGAAATAGTTGCAAGAATGCACTATCTAAGCAAGAAAAAAAATCAGATAAAACTATCTCAAGCATCCGAAGAAATAAAATCTGACAAAATTCTAACTAACCAAATAAAGCACAATAACCTTTTCTGGTTTTTAGAAACAGTTAATTAACATCCCAATTAATTTTTGATACGCTTCCATAAATTAAAAGGGGGACCGAAGTCCCCCCATATCCTTAAAACGGATTAGAGTCATCTGATTTTTCAGTACCCGCACTG
>JALRBL010000030.1 GCA_023257795.1 Gammaproteobacteria bacterium | reverse complement strand
TACGTATAAACCTGGTGCCCCATATCTGAGTCGAACAGATACTCCCGAAGGAACGCGATTTTGAGTCGCGCGCGTCTACCAATTCCGCCAATGGGGCAATCGCGTAATTGTAGCTGACATCAACATCTTTTAAAATTCATCTTTCATGAAAACCTCTGATTTTGATTATCACCTCCCTGAGGAATTAATTGCTAGATACCCTCTAGCCAATCGAGATGACTCGCGTTTACTCACTTACTTTGGTAATACTATCCAACATACAGCGTTTAGAGAGATCCTAGGATTTATTAACTCAAAGGATTTAGTAGTATTCAATAAGTCCGCAGTGATACCGGCGAGATTATTTGGGTTCAAGGAAACCGGAGGGAAGGTTGAAGTCTTCTTAGAGCGTCTCAGTGAAACAAATAAAGCCATCGTTCAACTTAAATCCTCAACCAAAGTCACCGAAAACCAAATTATTAATTTTAAGTATGATGGGGAGGATTTTAGTGCTGTGGTCATTAAAAAGAACGATGGATTCTATGAGACTCAATGGGATACAAATCCAGCAGAGTTATTTGAACGATATGGCGTTACACCTTTGCCACCGTATTTAAACCGAGATGCCGAACCAACCGATGCAGACAGGTATCAAAATGTGTATGCAGATCCTGCTAAAAAACTTTCCGTTGCAGCTCCTACCGCAGGCTTGCATTTTTCTGAAGACTTATTGCAAGCAATTCAAGAGCTTGGAGCGAATGTAGCCAGTGTGTTTTTGCATGTTGGTTCAGGTACTTTTAAACCAGTAAAGGCTGAAAATATTGCTGAGCACAAAATGCACTCTGAGTTTATTGAAGTTAATAAGGAGACGATTCAAAAAATCAAAGAAGTAAAATCATCAGGCGGAAAAGTGGTTGCTGTGGGCACAACCACCTTAAGAGCGCTTGAATCTGTTTTTGCAACCGATCAAGCTGAATATTATGGGGAAACCGATATCTTTATATCTCCTGGTTTTGATTTCAAAGCGGTAGATATTCTGCTCACGAATTTCCATCAACCCAAATCATCGTTGTTGATGCTTGTCGCAGCTTTTGTAGGTTACAGCACCATGAAAAAAATATATGCTGAGGCTTTGGATCAGCGCTACCGATTTTTATCCTACGGTGATGCGATGCTTTTGGAGAAAGCATGAATTTTGAATTAATTACGGAAGATCATGGAGCCCGCAGAGGGCAGTTAAATTTTGCAAGAGGCGTAGTGAATACACCAGCATTCATGCCGGTTGGAACTGCTGGCACGGTCAAAGCACTAGAGGTTTCCAATGTTCTTGAGACAGGGTCTGAAATATTGTTAGGCAATACTTTCCACCTCATGCTTAAACCAGGAGATACCATTGTAAAAAAATTGGGTGGCTTGCATCGTTTTATGCAATGGGAAAAACCGATTTTGACAGATTCCGGAGGTTTTCAAGTTTGGAGCCTTGGCAAGCTTGCAAAAATTAACGAAGAGGGCGTGCATTTTAAATCTCCCTACGATGGATCCAAGCATTTTCTTTCTCCAGAAACCTCCATGGAAATCCAAAACAATCTTGGATCTGATATTGTCATGATTTTTGATGAGTGCACTCCATACCCAGCGACTTTCGAAGAAGCTCAGCGATCCATGGAACTATCCTTGAGGTGGGCAAAGCGCTCTAAGCAATCTCATGGATCCGATGCTGCGCTCTTTGGAATAGTTCAAGGAGGAATGCATGAAGACTTACGGAAACATTCTCTAAGTGAGTTAATGGCCATTGGATTTGATGGTTATGCTATTGGCGGCCTGAGTGTGGGAGAGCCCAAAGAAGATATGGTTCGGATTCTTCAAGATCTGCAAACACACCTGCCTCCCGATAGTCCGCATTATTTAATGGGAGTAGGTAAACCTGAAGATATTGTGTCAGCCGTAGCATTTGGAATTGATATGTTTGATTGCGTATTACCCACACGCAATGCTCGAAATGGACAATTGATCACTTCCTTTGGAGAGCTAAACATTAGAAATGCAGAGCATGCTCAAAGCAGTCAACCGGTTGATGAGTCCTGTGCTTGCAAGGTTTGTCAGGGGTATAGTAGGGCCTATTTGCATCATTTGGATAAGTCTAAGGAAATGCTGTATTCCATTCTTTCCTCCTACCACAATACGTTTTATTACCAATCACTGATGCAATCAATGCGAGACTCTATTGAGCAAGGAGAATTCGCTAAGTTTGTAAAAGACTTTTATAATAAGCGCCAACAAAGCTTACCCATATATTTAAAACATTTGGAGAAATAATGAATCCAGCAGCTAACATTCCATGGTACGCAGATCCTGTTTTGATTTTCTTTTTAGGATTTTTTCTATTGATGTACTTCATGATGATCAGGCCTCAGAACAAACGTCAAAAAGCCCTACAGGATATGCTTGCAAACCTAGATAAAGGGGATGAAGTTGTCGCAGCAGGCGGCATCCTTGGAAAAGTAAAGGAAATTAAAGGCGATTATGTTGCAATCGAGGTAAGTGAAAATATTACTTTTAAATTACAAAAATCTGCCATTGCGAACACATTACCCAAAGGAACCATCGATTCCATCAAATAATCAATGAATAGATTTTCTATTTGGACCTACCTGCTAATAGTATTTATCCTTCTTTTTGGAGCTTTATACTCGTTACCTAATCTTTATCCAGCCAATCCATCGATCCAAGTTGCTTACGCGCAGTCTGGTCAAGCCGCTGATACGGAGTTGCTCAATAAAGTAAATACGCTTATTACTGAAAACAATATCCTTGCAGAAGATGTGAGTCTTAAAGAAAATAATATTGTTGCTCAGTTCAGTGATCTAGATGCTCAACTTAAAGCAAAAACTGTAATTCAGCGTGCATTACTAGATCAGGTGATTGTGGCTTTAAATTTAGAACCTACAACACCTGCTTGGCTTACCAATCTTGGGGCAGGGCCCCTCAAATTAGGTCTCGATTTATCTGGCGGTGTGCATTTTCTACTCGAGGTTGATATTGAGAATGCGCTCCAGAATAGATTAGAGAATACCTTAAATTCCTATCGCAAACGCTTTAATGAGGATGGTATTGCCTATAGCCAATCAGCCATTGAAGATAAGAGCTTGGTTTTTAAATTTAATGATTCGGATGCTTACAGCCGTGCTTTAGCACTCCTTAACGATGAAAATGTTACCGCAACTGGCAATCTCTATGATCTCTCACCCGCAGTGGCATCCAATACGATTCGCTTTAATTTCTCTGATGTAGCAATCAAGGAATTGCGTGATTATGCTGTTGGACAAAATTTAGTTACTTTGAGAAATAGGGTCAATGAGCTCGGTGTGTCTGAACCCGTAGTCCAACGTCAGGGTTCCAGTAGAATCGTTGTTGAACTTCCGGGAGTGCAGGATACTGCGGCAGCTAAAAAAATCATTGGCAAGACCGCAAATCTCGAATTTAGAATGGAAGCCAAGCCCGAGGCTTCTCGATTGAGTAAAGAGCGTTTTGGTTATAAGAATGCTCCTGGCTTGGATGCATTGCTGGAAAGAAATGTTGTGGTTGCAGGTGAAAGCGTGACAAATGCTAGCACTGGGTTTGATGAGAATGGATTTGCTCAGGTCAATATCACTCTTGACTTACAGGGTGGTAGAGCAATGCAAAAAGCAACTACGGGAAATATAGGCAGAAGGCTTGCAGTGCTATTTGTTGAGGAAAAAACGCTCTCCGAACTTAAAGTAGATCAAGATGGCAATGAATATATTGATCAAACATCCTACATAGATAAAAAAATTATTTCTCTTGCTACAGTGCAGGCTGTTTTGGGGACTTCTTTTCGCATCACTGGAGTAGGCTCACCTCAAGAAGCCAGTGAATTAGCTTTGTTATTAAGAGCAGGCGCATTGGCTGCGCCGATGAAATTCGTAGAAGAGAGAACCGTTGGACCAAGTCTTGGAAAAGAGAACATTAAACTTGGTATTGAGTCCATGATTATTGGATTTTTAGCTGTTGTAGCATTTATGCTGTTCTACTATCGATGGTTTGGTTTGGCTGCCAACATTGCCTTGGCTGCAAATGTCGTTCTTATTACTGGCTTTATGTCGCTTCTGGGAGCAACGCTAACCTTACCTGGTATTGCAGGTATAGTCTTAACGGTAGGGATGGCAGTGGATGCGAATGTCCTAATTTTTTCAAGAATCAGAGAAGAGCTCCAAAATGGCAGCGATCCCCAAGTTGCTATTAAAGAGGGATTTGGAAGAGCGTTTACTACGATTTTTGATGCCAACATCACAACCCTCATTGCAGCTATTGTTCTCTATGCTGTGGGCACTGGTCCAATCAAAGGTTTTGCTATTACCTTGTCGATAGGTATTGTGACTTCCATGTTTACAGCTATTTTGGGAACCAGAGCAATTGTGAACTTGATGTACGGTAACAAACGCTTAACGGAGTTGAAAATATGATGAATTTTTCAATTCCTTTTATGAAATTTAGAAAGATTGCTGGTCTTGCATCGATTTTATTATTTGTTCTAGCAATTGTTTCGCTTTCTTTTAGAGGCTTAAGTCTTGGGCTCGATTTCAGTGGCGGCACGCTGGTAGAAGTTGCCTTTGAAGATACAGTTCCTCTAGAAGAAATTCGTGCCAAGTTAGCCAGCAATGGTATTGAAGATTTTCAAGTTGTTAATTTTGGAACCGAGACCGATGTGCTTATTAAAGCAGCAGATAAAGTCAGTCAGGGTAGGTTGGGAGACAGGATCTATTCAATTTTAGAATCTACCTATCAAGATCAAGAGCTTCAACTTAAAAGAGTAGAGTTTGTTGGTCCACAAATTGGTTCTGAGCTTAGAGACCAGGGTGGGCTTGGGATGCTTGTTGCTTTAGGCATGATCTTACTTTACGTTGCATTCCGTTTTCAATTTAAGTTTGCCATCGGCGCGGTTATTGCATTGGCTCACGATGTTGTCATTGTGCTTGGAATCTTTTCAATCGTGGGATGGGATTTTGATTTAACGGTTATGGCTGCCTTGCTTGCTGTGATTGGATATTCTTTGAACGATACCATCGTGGTGTCCGATAGGATGCGAGAAAACTTTAGAACCGAGAGAGGATTGGAGCCAGAGGAGATTGTTGATAAATCTATTAATCAAACTCTCTCAAGAACCCTCATCACGTCTTTAACCACCTTATTGGTGCTATTTTCTTTATTAATTTTTGGTGGCGAGCTTATCAAAGGATTTAGTTTGGCTCTAATTTTAGGAATTGTTATAGGAACATACTCATCCATCTATGTGGTAGCAAATATGCTGCTAAGCATGAGTATTACGCAAGAAGATTTAGCTGTCCCAGAACCTGAGGGCGCTGAATTTGATGAAATACCTTAGGCGTGCCTTGTAAAATTGCTTTTGATTGCCTGGAGCATAGGCTTAAAGCATTTGGGTGCAGCGCAAAGCACATGATCACCAGCTAGATAGTTAGGGTTGCCCTCAAAATCGCTCGTGAGTGCTCCGGCTTCTTCAGCAATCAGCATGCCTGCAGCAACATCCCAGTTACCAAGACCGTTACCCCAGAAGCCATCAAGCCTTCCGGCTCCCACGTAGGCAAGGTCCAGTGCTGTGCAACCTGATCTTCTGATGGTTAGGGAGTGTTTATAAAGAGCTCTAAATGTAGCAATATTCTCAAAGGTATAGGATTGATTTGGATGTTCATGCGAACTGTTAGCAATGAGAGAGTCTGTTAAGTTGGGCAGACTGCTTGCTCTCATTTTTTCTCCATTAAGCTCAGCGCCTCCGCCCTTGGAGGCAGTAAACTCTTCTCGGCGCGTCGGATCAATAATGACAGCATGCGATATCACATCATCAACTTTGCATGCGAGGGATAAGCAAAATTGCGGGTAGCCATGAATAAAATTCGTGGTTCCATCGATTGGATCTAAGATCCAAGTTACATTTGAGTTATTGATCTCATGGCCAAATTCTTCGCCTAAGAAGTTATGTTCTGGATAAAACTTTTTAATCTCTTCAAATACCAAAAGCTCTATTTTTCTATCTGCTTCGGAGACATAATCCGTGGGACCTTTTTTTGATATTTTCATGGCGTGGACTTTCTTGGCAGCAAATTCAAGCTCACGTGAGCCTAATCGAGCTGCCATAAGGGCAACGTTCATGAGTGCGGGTTTGGACATGTCGCATATTGTACTAGAAATGAAGATAATACTTAGATGATTTTGCAATCCGAGCACATTTGTATAGTTTTGGTAGAAACATCCCATCCAGGCAACATCGGTTCTGCCGCAAGAGCCATGAAAAATATGGGTCTTCATAACCTTGTGCTGGTTAATCCAAAGAAATTTCCTCATGGGGATGCAAGGGCCCTTGCAGGCAATGCCATAGATGTTATTGAAAATGCAAAAGTGGTAGAAACCTTAGCCGAGGCGATTGGGGATGCAAAACTTGTCTACGCAACCTCAGCAAGGGAGCGAAGCATTGGTTGGCCAAGCATGCATGCGGAGAATGCTGCAAAAGAGGTAATCGAATTCGCTAATGAGAAAAACAAAGTAGCGATTCTTTTTGGAAGAGAGGATAGGGGGTTAACCAATGAGGAGCTGCAGTTAGCTAATAAGCATCTTATTATTCCTGCAGACGATGACTATCCTGTATTAAATATCAGTCAATCGGTTCAAATCATCTGTTATGAGATCTTTAAACAATCGAGCCAAAAGATTTTAAAGTCATGGCAGGATTATCCAAGTTATAACCAAGAGCAGTTGCAAAGATTGGTAGAGCATTTTAATTCAACAGCAATAGATCTTGGTGTGGTGGATCCTGACAATCC
>JALRBL010000015.1 GCA_023257795.1 Gammaproteobacteria bacterium | reverse complement strand
TAAGCATCTAAAAAAGCAAAAAGTTGAGCCACTCCGAGACCTTTCATATCAATCACGCCTCGACCATAAAGATAACCATCTTTAATGGTGCCTTTCAAGGGATTAGTATCCCAATAGGCTTCATCTGCAGGAACAACATCGGTATGTTGCAAGAGCATGAGTGCAGGCTGATCGCCACCTTCAATTCTAGCCCATATATTACCTCTTCCAGGCGCACTTTCTGCTATTTCGTATGTAATCCCGTATTGATCAAAAATTCCAGCATAAAATCGAACTGCATTGATTTCATTACCTGGTGGATTGATGGTATCTACAGCAATAAAGTCTGTCAGCAGATCAATAGGATCTAATTCATTTGAAGAAATATTTAATGCGTAGCAAAAAAGAGTAGTAAGAAGAATATTTTTCATGTGCAAGATTTATTTAATTTAACTCAGCCAGCGAAACAAGCTCTGCATATTTTAATTCAAGATCCCGAAGATTGTTGTGATGAGCGTCAATATCTCTGTCTCCAACGCAATCTTTCACGATAAAAGTTAGAAAATTATGCTGCAAACTATCCAAAGCTGTTGCTCTGACGCAGCCACTGGTAGTAACTCCAGAGATATATACTGTATCAATTCCTAGCCTATATAATTGATCAGCTAAACCAGTCATAAAAAATGCACTGGCATGCTTTTTTTCAATGACCATCTCAGAATTTGTGGGAGAGAGATTTTCTCTAAATCCTACCCAGTGGGTATCGGGCAGGAGTATATTAAGATCCGGTAACTTTTGCCTAAAGACAGAGGCTTCTTGATCATCTCTATAAATCGTGGTTGTAAAAAAAATAGGTACTTGCTTCTTTCTGAAAATTTTTAAAAGTTCAATATTTGCATTTACCAAATCTTCACAGGAAAAGCCCAATGGCGACCGAGGATCTATAAATCCATTACACATATCAACAACCACCAGCGCAGGTGAATTACCTGAAGCTAGTTTTGCGGATGCGAGTAAAGACAATTACTTGGTATTAAATGCTGGAGATTCTGGAGCAGGGAGTTTGGTCTGATCTAGACAATGAGCCTTAATATCATCCAATGAACCGCCAAAATTAAACATCTCTATTGGAGATCTTGTCCTTCTCATCTCTTCTCGAAGTTTATCTGTGGCTGATACATCAACTTCATTATTTTCTATAACGACCCCATAACGTCTTGCTCCATCTTTCGAAACAAGTTTTCTATTAAAGTCTTGCAGAACGAGAAATGGATCTCTCTCCAAAGGATCGCCCCATCCTCCTCCTCCCCAGGTATTAAAATACAAAAGGTCACCAGTTTTAACTTTAATGCCTTCGCATTTGGCAGGGAGATATTGTGGCTCTTGCCCTTCTCTTAATAAAATCTTGTTGGAGCGCATGCCAGGCTCTCCTCCATTAACACCCCATGGATAGGTCAACCAGCGGTCATCATGGATACCTATATGTCCATCAGCTAGGAAGCGGTAGCCAACACAAAGACCATTACCACCTCGGTGCAACCCAGCGCCTCCTGAATCAGCAATAGTCTCGTATTTCTCAACCCTTAGTGGAAAGTAAGCTTCTATAAATTCATTAGGGACGTTAGTAAAAGCTGGCCATAAAGAGTGTCCGTCTGGACCATCACCAACCGGTCTTCCAGGTACACCTCCAAAACCTATTTGGAACAATTGGAACCATTCTCCATTTTTATCGTATCCTGAATAAAATAGATGAGGAGAATCTGAGAAGCCAGCAGCATTAAGCATCTGATCCGGAGCTCCCATTCCTAATAACGCTCCTAAAACATCAAAAATTCTACCCAACGCATGTGTTCTACCCGATAAAGCAGCTGGATAGTTGGGCTTTAATAAAGTTCCTTGAGGAATTCTTACATCTACTAAATCATAAAATCCATCGTTAAATAGGATTTGCGGATCAACTACATTAATAGTAAATGAACCAAAGAACATTTTGAACATTTCTTCATTTAAATAAAAGTTAATAGAGCTTTGTGCTTGGGGATCCGTTCCTTCAAAGTCAAAGATTGCTTTATCGCCCTCTCTCCACATTTTGCATTTAATCTTATAAGGACCCATGCCCATTCCATCGTCGCAAATATAGTCAGAAAACTCACGTGGTTCTTCAGGAATAAACATAGAAATTATATGCTTCATAGCTAAATAATTTCTTTCAAGCATAATTTTCATAGTTGAATGGAACACATCATCGCCAAATCTTTCTGCTAGCTCATTACACCTTCTTGCCGCAGTATTGCATGCAGCCACAAGTGCATTTAAATCAAATCTATTCCATTGCGAGGTTCTAACATTATGGAGAATAAGTTCCAATACATCCTCTTGAAGAACACCTTTTTTATAAAGCTTAGTTGGTGGAATTCTAATACCTTCCTGAAAAATGGTGGTAGCCTCTGTTGGAATAGAGCCTGGTACCATGCCGCCGTTATCTGACATGTGTCCAAACATAGCGGTCCATGCAATGTGCCTTCCATCTCTGAAGACTGGTGTTAGGACTATCCAATCAGGTAAGTGTGATACAGCAGCATTACACATATAAGGATCATTCGTTAAAATTATGTCGCCTTCCTCAATTTCTGCATCGTAAGCTTCTGTAAAACCATAGATGAAGGATCCAAATTGCCCAACCACCATTTTTCCATCTTTGTTTGCAATCATAGGAAAGCAATCCCCTTGCTCACGAATACCTGGAGATAGAGCTGTTCTTCGCACTATTGCATCCATTTCTTCCCTGGCGTTTCTTAGTGCATTTTCAATAATGTCAACGGTTATACCGTCGACCTCAATTTTTTGAAGAGGATTTTGATTAGTTTCAAGTATCTTTGCTGGCATAATTACCTCTCTACAGGGTTAATAATTAAATTGCCAACCTTATCCACCAAGGCATGGTGATTGGGCAAAATAACAGTAGTTGAATCCATCTCTGACACAATAGCTGGACCTGGAATACTCAGTCCGGCTGATAATTTAGCTCTATCGTAAATTTTGATATCATGCCATTGTGATTCATGGTAGTACTTTGATTCGTGAATTACACAGTCATTAATAGTATGTTTTTCTTGAGACAACGAAACAGAGGAAATTTTTGATTGTTTTGCTTTAACAATCGCTCTTATCATTAGAATTTCATGACCGTCTTCCAGTTTAAAAGTAAATAACTGATAGTGCTCTTTATCAAAAGCTTCTGTAATTAAACTTACGCCATCTTTTGCAAAAGCCTTTTCATCAAACTCGATGGTTATCTGAAATGCTTGGCCAGCATATCTAACATCTGCTTGATAGCTAACCTCAAGATCGGATGCAGAAACCCCATCACTTAAAAGAGAAACAGATGCCTTTTCTTTTAATTCATGTAAATCACTTAAAAATTCACTATTAGAAATATCTTGAGCCATCTTAAGATAAGAGCGCGTGGCTTCATCTTGAATTTGCGTGGTTGCATCTCCATATGCACAAAGCACTCCAGGGCCTGGAGGTATTATCACAGGAAAAGAGTTAGATAGAATTCCTAATGCGTTAGCGTGTAAGGGTCCTGCACCTCCAAACCCAACTAAAGCAAAATCCCTAGGATCAAATCCCTGTTCAACAGAAACTAATCGCAAAGCTCCAAACATGGACTCATTTACAATTTTAATGATTCCTTCAGCAGCCTCCATTAACGGTATACCCATAGCATCAGCAACTTTTTGGACAGCTTTTTCAGCAGCTTCTTTGTTAATTGACATATCACCGCCTAGTTGCACGTCGCTGGGCAAGAAACCAAGCACTATATTGGCATCGCATACAGTAGGTTGTTCTCCACCTTTCATGTAAGCAGCAGGACCTGGAACTGCTCCTGCAGATTCTGGACCAACCCGTAAGGCTTTGGTTAACTCTGGAACAAAGGCAATAGAGCCACCACCTGCCCCAACAGTCCTAACGTCAACCGAAGGAGCTTTGACTCTGACATCTCCTACAAGGGTTTCTCTTCTGACTCGCGCTTTAAGATTTTGAATAAGGGCTACATCCGTAGAAGTTCCGCCCATATCAAACGTTAAAATATTTTTGTAACCTGCTTCCTCACAAAAATGGATTGCCCCTGCAACACCTCCGGCAGGACCCGACATTAAGTGATTAACGGGCGAATCCCCTGTGGATCTACTTGAAGCTAAACCGCCGTCAGATCTCAAAATAAATAACTGCACGTCCTCATTAAGATTTTTTTCAAGTGAAGACTGTAAATTATCTACGTATTTAGAAACTTGGGGCCTGACATAAGAATTAAGAACGGTGGTTTCAGCTCTCTCATATTCCTGCATTTCAGGAATGACTTCGCTAGAGATAGAAATAGGTATATCTGTAAAAATTTCTTTCGCAATTTCTGCAGCTCTTAACTCATGAGCATTATTAACGTAAGAATTTACAAAACTTATGGTAAGTGCTTCGACTTGATCCTTCGCTTTTAAGGCATTCAACTCGAGTTTAAGTTGATCTTCATTTAGAGCTAGAGAAATTTCACCGTTAGCATCAATACGTTCTTCAATACCATGGGTTAATTCAAGTGGAGCTAACAGGGGTTTTTTTACAAAACTCACCCATCCACCAAGACCTCCTGGACAAAATGAACGGGCCACTTGGAGAATACTTTCGTAGCCCTTGGTAGTTAAGAGCCCTACCGTTGCCCCATTGCCAGTTAATACAGCGTTTGTAGCAACGGTGGTTCCGTGCATAACTAGAGTAATTTCAGCAGGGTCTATATTATTTTGCTCACAAATCTTGCTGACACCATTGAGCACTCCAATGGAGGAATCTTCTGGAGTTGATGGGACTTTAGCAGTAAAAGTAGAGCCATCCTCTTCATTGATTAATAAAAAGTCAGTGAAAGTTCCACCAACATCAACTCCTAGTCGATATGACATAAAAACTCCTGTTTAAATTAAAAGTTGTACTTTATATCTAAACCATAGGTTGCATAAGGAGCTTCATGAATGAACGAACCTCCAAATTCAGGTGCAGGAATGACCTCAGCTAAATATTTTTCATCGGTCACGTTTCTACCCCAAAGCGTAATAGTTAGGTTCTCCCCAACCAAAGATGCTCTGAAATCTACAAGCTCGTAAGGATCTCTTACAGCAAGACCCATATCTGAAGCTACTGGGAAACCAAGTAATGCACCCCAAACAGTTGGCTGCTGATCATCTTGAACTGTGTGGAACCATGTTTCACCAACTTCCATATAATCCACTCTTAAAACAAGATTCATTCCTGAGGAAACTTGACTCTCATGCTGAATACCTAAGTTGAATGTATATTCAGGTGCCAGCGGCGCTTCGTTACCAACAGTCGATGGTCTATGAGTATTGCGCTTGATTTCACCATCGGTGATCCCAAATCCTCCATCTATCCTCATGCTGTCTGTCAAGGCATATTTGAAATCTAATTCATACCCAGAAAGCACAAGTTCATCAATACTGGTAACCACTCTTAGTAGACCCCAAGGTCCTGCAAAAAATTCAAAAAATTGGTTATCATCAACTGTAGTATTAAAGTACGAACCATTTACAGCCAAACGGCCATCTAAATAGTTACCTTTGAAGCCTAATTCAAACGCAGTACTGACTTCTTTTTTAAATTCATCGTTGACTCCAATGCCTGCACCAACTGTACCTAAACCAAACGGATTTCCAGAATTTAGCCAAAACTCAGTCAAGGCAGCGCTTCCAGTAGAGTTAAATCCACCAGATCTAAAACCATAACCATAAGACATGTAATAACTGGTATTACCTGCATTAGTATTTAACGCAATTTTTGGTTGGAATTGCTCGAATATCTTGCTTCGTGAAGGAATAGTATCTCCGACAGAAGCCATGGCAGGGTTTATTGGAGCACCTCCACCATAATAATAAGCAGATGCTACAGGTGGTACTAGGTTGTCCACTGATCTATCTTCTCTATCGAATCTAGCTTCTAAAGAGAGCTCAGTTACGTCAGATAAATCAATGGCGTATTGTCCAAAGATTGAGAATACTTCAGTATCAAATTTGTCATGGAATAAAAGATCGGTTGGGTTTGGCCCTGACTTAGGAACGTAAGCTTTCAAATCGTAAGTAGTTCCTAAATCGGTTCCATAACTTACCACTACTTCTCTTTCTATTTGAGAGTAATAAGCGCCAACAAGCCATCTTTGTGATTGAGTCTGATCACCAGTAAGCCTGACCTCAATAGATGTATCTTCTTGGTTTCTTGATTGGTATTGGTATCCGTCACAAGTATGAGGCAAGTATGGGCCTAGGACAGAGTCAGCAGCGGAAGGAGCTGTGCCAGGAGCTGCAAAACTAAAACCTGGAGGAAGAGAGTTAATTAAACCAAGAGCTTCTGCGGTGTTTGAAGAAGCGCAAGCTGGCACACCAAAATACCCACCAAAGGCACCCGATGTTCCATCAGACATTAAATATTCTTCCAATTCATTGTAAGCAAAGATAACGGTAAGAAGGTTACCATCTTCAAGCTCATTATCGTACTTTACTGAAATATCAACGGTTTCTTGTTCATTTACTGGAGGAACATTAAACATATACTTAAAATTATGGCCATTAACATCCTTAAAGAATTCTTCAGCACCAGGAGTTCCAAAGAACTGGAAAACTGGCAGAGCAAAGACGGCATTAAAATTTATGGTACCTCCGCTAGCCTCACTTAATCCTGCTCTGATATCCCAGGTCTCTGAACCGTCTTCAATCAAAAATCTAGAGCGGACAGTAGTATCTTCAAAGAAATCAACATTATTGGTATTGGTGAAGACATTGGTGTGTTCTCCATCTGTCTCTCTTCTGCTCACAGAAAATCTAGTCTTAATATTTTCAGAAAGGTTTCCATCTGTGACGTATTGAAATTTAGTTGCATCATTGTTTCCAAAGCCAATGGTCACTCTTGAATCACTTTCACCGGATGGTTCTTTGGTTGTTATCAAAATTGCACCAGATGATGCATTTCTTCCATAGAGTGCACCTTGAGGACCTTTAAGTACCTCTATCTGAGCAATGTCTAATAATTCTCTATTAAAAGCGTTGGGATTAGTTTGTAAAACTCCGTCAACTACGAAGGCAAAATTAGATTCGGCATCTCTGGTTGAAGTAATACCACGAATGGTTACAAGAGTATCTCCAACATTAACAGTGTTTGCCATGACGACATTAGGAGTTAAGGCTATAAAATCCTCTGGTCTCTCGATACCAGCATCCTCAACTTCTGAGGTTGTGAAAACAGTCATGCCGATAGGAACGTCTTGTAGGTTTTCATCTACCTTACGAGCTGAAACCACCACCTCTTCTAAAACAGGTTCAGCAGTTAATGCTAGTGGTACAAGCAGTGCTACAAATAATTGTATTCTTTTATAAAACATATTCATCCCTCCAAGAATGATAATTTATTTTATACCCATTATTAGGTTATTAACAAATTATAAATATTAGGTTAGTTAAAGGTTATAAAAGTTTATTGAGAGCGTATATAATCCAAAAATGACTAACAAACCACTGGATGGTGTAAGGGTTCTTGATCTTACCCACATGCTCTCTGGACCATATGGTGCAATGATACTTGCAGATCTAGGCTGCGATATTATTAAAGTAGAGCCGCCGGTTAGCGGGGAAGGAACTAGAAGGTTGTTAGAAAACGATCCAGATTATTCGCATAATGGCGTTGGGGCCTATTTTTATACTCTCAATAGAAATAAACGTAGTACTGCCATTGACCTCAAGTCTGAGAAAGGGTTAGAGGTTTTTTATGACTTGGTAAAAGTCTCAGATGTAGTAATAAGCAATTTTTCTGCAGGGGTTACAGCGAAATTAAAAATTGACTACGCTGCTTTGTCAAAAATTAATCCAAAAATTATTACGTGTTGCATCAGTGGTTTTGGCGAGGATGGTCCTAACTTTCAACGCCCAGCATTTGATCAGATTGCTCAAGCCCTTGGCGGAGGAATGTCAATTACAGGTAAAAACGCTACTGAACATGTCAGAGCAGGAATACCCATTGGTGATTTAGGCGGAGGAATGTTTGCAGTCATGGGTATTCAGGCAGCTCTGATAGCTAGAACAAGATCTGGCGAGGGTCAGCACGTTGATATTTCTATGCTGGACTGCCAAATTTCTTTACTAAACTATATGGCAACCATGTACACGATGTCAGGAATCATCCCTGAACCGATTGGCAACTCTCACTTTGTTCATGTGCCCTACAATACCTTTACTACCAGCGATTACCCAATTGTTATTGCTGCCGTGGGTGATCAGTTTTGGCCAAGAATGTTAAATATTTTTAAGCACCCAGACTTACTAGAAGAAAAATATACAAAAGCATTTAATCGGCAAAAAGATAAAGAAAAAATTGAAGCTATCCTTCAGGATGAATTAAATCATCACAACTCTGAGCATTGGCTCAAATTGCTTGAATCAGAGAAGATACCGTGTGCAAGGGTCAATAACTTTGAGCAAGCTTTAAGTGATGAGCAAATCCAATATAGAAATATGGTGGTAGAGGTCCCTCATCCTAATGGTGGTTCTGCAAAAGTACCTGGAAATCCTATTAAACTCTCAAAAAACAATGAGGAATCCTTTACGCACCCACCCTTACTAGGAGAGCATACCTATGAAGTGTTAGATAAATTACTAGGCTATAGCGTTGAAAATATACAGACCTTAAAAGAAAATGGGATAATAGGCCTTCACGATGAGTAACTATATTTATATTAACGATGTTGGCCCAAGGGATGGTTTGCAAAACCAAGCTACTATTTTAGATCCTCAAGCCAGAATTGAGCTTATCAATCGGCTCATTGATTCGGGCATTCCTGGAATTGAAATCTGTAGCTTTGTAAACCCTAAGGCTGTGCCTGCCATGAGCGGGGCTGATCAAATTGTTAAAGCATTTGAAGGCAATCAAACCTGCGACTTCTCTGTTTTAGTTCCAAACATGAAAGGCTATGAGCTCGCCAAAGATGCAGGTGCGAAGACTGTAACTGTTGTGCCCTCTGCCACCGAAACTATGAATCAGAAAAATATCAATATGTCTCTAGAAGAAACACTTGATAGCGCTAAAGAGATTTTAAAAACTGCAACTGCTGACAATTTAAACACTAGAGCATATATCTCAGTAGCCTGGGAATGCCCCTATGAAGGCAAAGTTGATTCAGCAAGAATTCTATCCATAGCTGACCAATTGTTAGATGCAGGCGCAACCGAATTGATTTTGGCAGACACCATCGGTGCAACTAATCCCAAAGATGTCAGCGTATTGTTCAGACAAATTACTCAAAATGTAGATCCATCCATCCTTTCAGCACATTTTCATGATACGAGAGCACTTGGATTAGCTAATGTAGTAGCTGCACTAAATGAGGGTATCTCAAAGTTTGATGCATGCATTGGTGGCTTGGGTGGATGTCCTTTTGCGCCCGGAGCTGCTGGTAATCTTGCTACAGAAGATCTTTGTAGCATGCTTCATCAAATGGGCTACCAAACCAATGTTGATCTAATAAAACTGCTTGATGCTGTTGAATATATCTCCAAACAACTTAAAAAAGATATTGGGGGAAGAATGACGCCATGGTTTAGGAAAAGTCTATACCCTGCTTAAATATTCTCAATGACGTGTAAGCTCAAATATTATTCTGCGTTTTTTACTTCTTTCTTTCTCTTTGCATGCAACCATAACACGGTCGATGTAACCAGCCTTAAAGATACCAAAAATAACTTTAATGCTATCACCCATATTTATGATGAGGAATTAAATGGATCCGATAAGATTCCAATCTTTATTAAAGATAATATTGATAGCATTGGTGCCCCTAATACTGCTGGCTCTTTGGCCCTGCTTGATAACATCCCAAGCAATGATGCCTTTTTAGTTTCACAATTAAAAGCTAAGAATTATCGGGTGATTGGTAGAACTAATCTTTCAGAATGGGCAAATTTTAGATCCTTTCATTCTATCAGTGGTTGGTCGAGTTATGGTGGCCAAACCATCCATTCGCTTGGTAGCAACTTAAATCCTTGCGGCTCTTCCTCAGGTTCTGCAGTAGTGGTTGCTCTTGGGTTAGTAAAAGCAAGCATAGGCTCAGAGACAAACGGGTCAATTAGCTGTCCTGCTTCCGTAAATGGTATTGTAGGTATTAAACCTACCGTTGGCGTAGTTAGCAGAACAGGTATTATCCCTATCTCACCTACCCAAGATACAGCTGGACCGATGGCACTCAATGTAAGCGAGGCAGCAAAATTATTATCTGCCATTGCTGGTGAAGATAGTAACGATCCTGCTACTCTGCTAAGACCTGAATCTTTTAGCAATGACTTCACAAGAAATCTGAAACAGATTTCATTAAAAAATAAAAAATTTGGTTTATTACCTAGTGGTAGCAATGACCCTGAAGCAAGTTTGTTACTCACCAAAATTTCTGACCTAATTTCTGAAGCTGGTGGGACAGTTTTAGAAATAAACAATATCCCTGCCTATCCAAGTGAAGAAGAACTTTTTGTTTTGTTATATGAGTTCAAGTATGCCCTTGAAGCATATCTTCGAAACTCTAATGCAGAGCTAAAAACTTTGGAAGCAATTATGCAATTTAATGAGAAGAATTCTGAATCAGTTATGCAGTATTTTGATCAAAGTATCTTTGTTGCATCGCTCGAAGCTTCAAAAGATCCTGCAAAATATAAAGATGCTCTTGAAAAAGTTTTATCGGTATCTAAAAACTTTATTGAAACCAGTATTGATAATGATGGCTTAACTGCGCTCATTGGCCTTACCCGAGGTCCTGCATGGAAGATTGATCTAGAGAATGGTGATGACGGAGCATTAAAAGATTACCCTTCTTGGGGTAATGGAGGTTTTGCAGCAATGGCAGGTACACCACACATAACTATTCCGCTTGGAACTGCATACGACTTACCCATAGGATTATCAATCATGGGTAAGGCTTGGAGCGACCATGAAATGGTCCAATTAGCATTCACCTTAGAACAATTACTCAAGTAAAAATTATTCTGCCTTTTCTTTGCTCCTGTATGCATGCAGGAGTGGCTCGGTATAACCATTTGGCTGAGAAACTCCCTCAAAGACTAGATCGCAAGCTGCTTTGAATGCATTACTTGAGAATGAGGGTGACATAGCTTTGTAGGCAGGATCGCCAGAGTTCTGAGCATCCACTTTCTGGGCCATTTTTTCCATAGCGCCCATGACCTGGTCCTTACTAACAATACCATGATGCAACCAGTTAGCAAGATGTTGAGAGGAAATGCGGCAGGTTGCCCTGTCCTCCATTAAACCAACATCATGGATATCAGGAACTTTTGAGCAGCCCACTCCCTGATCAATCCACCTTACTACGTACCCTAAAATGCCTTGGGCATTGTTCTCAATTTCAGAATTCACTTGATTGTCAGTGAGCTCGGCATGCAACAATGGCACAGTTAGCACATCATCCAACGATGCAATATCTCGTTCTTTTAGTGTTTGTTGATGCGCAATCACATCTATCTCTTGATAATGCATCGCATGCAAAGTTGCAGCTGTTGGGGAAGGCACCCATGCACAATTTGCTCCTGCCGATGGGTGAGCTATTTTGGTATGGTACATTTCCTGCAATTCATCTGGCTTGGGCCACATCCCTTTTCCAATCTGGGCCCTACCTGAGAAACCGCAAGCCAGGCCAATATCAACGTTTCTGTCTTCGTAAGCATTAATCCAGCTAGCAGCCTTCATATGATTTTTGGGAATCATGGGTCCTGCCTTCATCGAAGTATGAATCTCATCTCCGGTCCTATCTAGAAAGCCTGTATTAATAAAGATCACTCTATCTTTAGCTCTTCGGATACATTCCTTAAGATTAACGGAGGTTCTTCTTTCCTCGTCCATAATGCCAATCTTAACGGTCCCATCATCAAGACCCAAAAGCCTTTCAACTGCTGCAAATATCTCACAAGCCAAGGTAACTTCATCCGGACCATGCATTTTGGGTTTTACGATGTATACGCTGCCAGTTTTAGAATTTTGAAACCTGCCAAGTTTTTTTAAATCATGAACAGCAATTAAAATTGTGAAAAATGCATCCATTAAACCTTCTGATATTTCTTCCCCGTTGAGTAAGATTGCATTCGTTGTCATGAGATGACCTACATTTCTAATCAACATCAAACTTCTGCCAGGCAATGCAAATTCCTTGCCCTGAGGATCTAGAAATATTCTGTCGCTTACGAGGGTTCTGGTTAACTCTTTGCCAGCTTTAAAAAAAGTTTCAGCTAAATCTCCTTTCATTAAACCTAACCAATTTCGGTAAACTGAGACCTTATCAGTAGCATCCACTGCTGCAACTGAATCTTCGCAGTCTTGGATTGTGGTGATAGCGCTTTCTAACAGAATATCTTTGACGTTTGCTGGATCTTCAGCCCCAATGGGATCGGTAGAGTCAATAAGAATCTCAACATGGAGATTATGATTTTTAAGTAGCACTGATGAAACAGATGCCTCGTTACCCGAGTAACCTGCAAACTGCTCAGGATGGACCAAACTAACTTGATCTTCGCCAATAACTACTGTGAGCTTTTGCTCGCTTACAAGATATTTATTGGCTTGTGCATGACTGCCGCTTGTTAAAGGGAAGTACTGGTCTAAAAAGTGTTTAGCAAAATCGATGACTTTATTTCCCCTAATAGGATTATATGGGCCTGTTTTTTCTGCCCCGTCCTCTTGGTTAATCATGTCGGTGCCATATAAAGCATCATAAAGACTGCCCCATCGAGCATTTGCAGCATTAAGTGCAAACCTAGCATTCATCACTGGGACTACGAGTTGCGGCCCAGCTATGCTTGAGATCTCTGGATCAACGTTCTGAGGATTGATCGTAAAATCATCGCCCTCTTCTTCTAGATAGCCAATCTCTTGTAAAAAGGATTTGTAAGCTTCAAAATCTTGCAAGCTGTTGTCTTTATGCCATGCATCTATTGTTGCCTGTAAAGAATCTCTTTTTAACAGCGCAGCTTTGATCTTTGGTGA
>JALRBL010000051.1 GCA_023257795.1 Gammaproteobacteria bacterium | reverse complement strand
AAGAGCAGAATTATGGGGCTATGCCTCAGACGAAACCCTTAATAACGAAGAGCTGATAAGAGAAAAATTTCAAGGTATACGACCCGCCCCAGGATACCCATCATGCCCTGATCATAGGCAAAAACTAGATATTTGGTGCCTACTAGATGCTGAAAAAAGGACCGGAATTACTTTAACTGATTCACTAGCAATGTGGCCAACAGCAAGCGTCAGTGGTTTTTATTTTTCTCATCCCGATGCTAGATATTTTCAATTAGGAAGAATTGATAAAGATCAAGTGCAAGCATACTCAAAAGCAAGAAATGAGAGTATTGATGAAAATGAAACTTGGTTGGCTCCAGTACTGGGCTACTAAGAATCTTTAAGTGATTAAAAACCAAAATCTTTTATTAACAGTAATACTGATTTGTTCGACCGTTTTTGCTGATTTATCAAGCGACAACATTGAGAATGTTTTGGTTAGCGCCTCCATGATTCCCATCAACATTAATCAAACTTCTAAATCGGTTGATATCATAGATAGCAGTGAATTAGCCAGTTCCATAGCAACTGACATCACAGATTTATTAAGAAACATACCCGGTCTTGCTGTAAGCCAAACTGGGTCGCCTGGATCTCAAACCCAGATAAGACTGAGGGGAAGCGAGGCAAACCATATATTGGTGACAATTGATGGCATTGAAGCAAATAACGCAGGTCAAAACGATGAATTTACCTGGGGAACGCTTTCGCCAAATGACATAGAGAGAATTGAGATAATAAAAGGGCCCCAGAGTACGCTTTATGGCAGCGATGCCATGGCTGGAGTAATTAATATCATAACCAAGTTACCTAACAAACCCCTAGAGCTTAATGCCTATAGCGACATTGCAAGCTTTCAGACAACCAATACTGGCGTGAATTTTGGCATGCAAAGAGAGCGAGGGAGCTATCAAGTTGGTGTTAGCAACCTTAGTAGCAATGGTGCGAATATCTCAAGATCAGGCAAAGAGAGAGATGGGTATGAGAACACCAATCTCAACATAAAGTCTTATTTTATATTAAACAATCAAATAACCATTCATGGCAAAGCTCACAGAACTTTTGGATTCAGTGAATACGATGCTGATTTTGATTTTGATAGCATTATTGATGATGCTGACATGCATGCTAGGTTTAAAACAGATATCGCAGGAATAGAAGTTGGCTATTCACCTATATATTCAAAGTGGAATCATAAGCTTTTCGTAAATGATGCCGAGCACAGCAACCAAGATTATGCAGATGACATAATTGATATTTCAACAACATCCAAGAAAAGGCAACTAAGGTTTATCAGCTCATTTGAGCTAAATAATCCTATTAATAGATTTTCAGTTTTATTCGAAAAAGAGGACGAAGACTATAGTCAAAAAGGCCCAGTAAATGATTTTGGAGAATTTGGTATTTTTGATCCCAATTATGACAGCAAGCGTGACGTCAAGAGCATAGCAGCAGAATACAGATCACAGATTAAAGAAAACCTTTTATTAGCACTAAGCAAGCGCCATGAAAAAAGTTCGGCATTTAAAAACTCTGAAACTTATACAGTCGAAGTCTCTTATAGCCTTAATGAAATGAATAAAATAAGGGTGCTTTATGGTACATCAACTAAAAATCCAACGTTTACCGAGCTTTTTGGATTTTATACAAATTTTGTTGGTAATCCGGATCTTATTCCAGAAGAAGCCTTGGGTTGGGAGCTAAGTCTTGATACCAGTATGCTTAACAGATCTGTAGAAAGCTCTATTTCAATATTCCACTCAGACTTAATAAACGAGATAGACGGAAACTTTATTGATCCCGTCTCACTTAGGTATACAGCCATAAACAAATTTGGCAAAAGTAAAAGACAAGGCATGGAGTGGAGCACACTAGTTAAAATAAACAATGATTTGGAAATGAATTGGTCATATACATATACAGACTCCAAACAACCAAAAATGTTGGAAAATTATGAAAGGGAATTGCGTCGACCCCGCAACCTTGGAAGCCTACGAGTTTCTTGGAAAAAGTTTAACAAATTAGATCTTAGAGCAGAGATTCAATATAACGGGTCTCAATTAGACTTCGCCTATCCAGATAGGATTTCAATGCCAAGCTTTACTGTTGCAAATCTGAGCACGGTTTATTTTTTTAACGATAACCTAGATATCTATTTTAGATTTGATAATCTCCTAAATGAGAAATATGAAGAAGTTTTTAGCTATAAGGCCCAAGGCATGTCAGCAAAACTTGGCGTCCGAATAAGGCTCTAAAATTAAGCACAGTAGAGATGGAAAATAAAATAGATCAGAAGCATAAACAAAAAATGCAACTACTTAAATCAAAAGTAGATGCTTCCATAGCTGCGGCCACCATCAAAAAGGGAGTGGGCATTCTTCTTACTGGTGATGGTAAGGGCAAGTCAAGCTCAGCATTAGGAATGGCTCTTAGGTCCCTAGGCTATGGATATAAGGTAGGAATAGTTCAGTTTATAAAGGGCGCACAACCCTCCGGGGAAGCAAAGTTTTTTAGCGAGATCGTTTCTAATGCGACCTTTTATCAAATGGGTACTGGCTTTACCTGGGAGACACAAGACCGATCCAAAGATGTTAAGGCCGCAGAAGCAAGCTGGGAGGTTGCTGCAAAGATGCTTTCAGATGATGCTTATCATCTTGTTATTTTGGATGAGCTTACCTACATGATTAGCTTTGGCTATTTAGATGAAGAAAGAGTTATAAAAGCTCTAACTCAGAGGCCAAAAAAACAATCCGTTGTTGTAACTGGAAGGGGCGGAGGCAAGGCCTTGAAGGATTGGGCTGACACTGTTTCGGAAGTAAGAGATATTAAACATGCCTTCAATTCAGGTATCATGGCACTAGAAGGAGTAGATTTTTAATTTAATGCTAAAAAACATATTCATTGTCCTTGGATTGCTTGCTATGAGCAGATTCATTGGATTGCCATCGAACTTTTCTCCTCTCTTAGCGTTTGCAGTTTTTATCCCGAGAATTACCGATAAAAAAAACTTGCAGATTCTGTTGCCGACTTTCATATTGCTTGCCACTAATTATTTCCTTGAACCAGTAAATATTTTCATTCTTCTATCAATTACTATGGTTTTTATTTTGACGCCCCTCTTGAGCATGGTTTCAAAAAATCTTGTATTTACAAGCGTATCATCAGTATTTATTTGGCACCTTATCGTTAATAGCTCTGTCTGGATAGTAAACGGCGGATCAATGATGGAAACTTTTTTGTTAGCAATTCCCTTTGATTTTAAGTTACTGATCAGCACCTGCCTTTATGTTGCAATGTTTTATAGTGTTGAAAAAATTTATTTTAATATTAGGACAGCAAGACGATGAGTTACGGCGCAAAAATCTATCTACTACCAGTCTTAGTAATTCCAATTTTTGTTTGTGCTAACAACCTTTCACCTGAAAAATGTGTAGCTATCGCTAGCGATGCCGATCGATTATCTTGTTATGACAGTTTATTTAAGCAAACCAGTTCTAGTACAAAAGAAGACGACCAATTGATTTCATCCCAACAAGCAACAAGCTTGGTCCCTGAAAATTTTGGTCTAAAAGAAAAAATTACTGACGAAAATGTAGACACGGTTATTGATAAAGTTGCCTCTTTTACCAATTTAACTAATGGAAGAATGAAAATTAATTTAGAAAATGGCCAAACTTGGGTTACGAACGAAGCGCTTGGTAGACTTAGAATCAAGGAACAGACCAATATTTCAATAACTGAGAGCAGATTTGGGGGCTATGTATTAAAGGCAAAGGATCAAAAAGGTTTTGTCAGAGTTAAGCGCATTAAATAGACCTAGATCATTAAATTGCTTATTTTTTGCTGTTAGTTTGTTTATCTCTGGCCTGATATTTAGCAATGATCAAAAACTACAGGAGTGCACTTTCTCAAAGATTCCTATTCTTGGAAACTATTTTAAGTGCAGGCAATCATCAATTAGCGAAATTCTCTCTTTAGAAAAATACTGGAAGTCTGAGGACGATGCAGAGATTTGCCACTATTTCTATTTTCCACTTTCTGATCCAACAGCCACTAAGGAGCTTCTGCTTGAAAACTATCTAATCATGCATAATGAGTTACAATTCAGAAAAGTTGATTGCATAAAAGACCATAGAAATATTTTTTGGTACAGGGGTAAGCGCACTAAGAGCATGCTTGAAAAGTTAATTTACAAATACAATTTGGATTTAAAAAGTGATTAAATTATTTGCAGCTGCATGCCTATTTCTCATTACGGGACTAGCCGCCTTTTTTGCTTCATCTAATAAGAGCAAAACCCTCAAACTCATCACAAATTGGTTGTTGGTGTTCATAGGCCTCATTGCTTTAGATTTTTTCGCAGAAGCATTTGTTTTTGAGTGGCTTGATTGGAACGGCACTACTAAAAATGATTGGTTTTTTATGCTTTGGTGGGCAAGTGTTTTGTTTTGGTTTATTTACGGAACAAGAAAAATTTTTAAGTCGCTAAAGTAAGTTTCTAGCATCATCCATTCGTCATATAAGCTTTACTTTCTTGGGTGTATAATTTCAATCCTGTGAAAAGCATAAGAAATTTTGTATTAATTGTTGGGTGGTCCATCCTGCTTTTAAGCGCTTTAGAGTTAGTTATTTCGGGGACAAATTTTCAGCTTTATTCCGCCCCAAGTAACGTCATAGGTTTCATTACGGGTGTATTTTTAATATGGCTGTCAATTGAAAAAGTTCATCCAGAGGGCTATAAGTTTTTCATTATATTTTTTATAACGTCTGTTTTATTTGGATTCATTGTTCCTTTCTTGGGGCTGTTGGGGTTTTTACTAACTGTTTTTGTGCTATGGTTTTTTCGAGATCCTGAAAGAATACCACCGTCCATTGAAGGGGTCGTATCTCCCGCAGATGGAGTTATCTGTAAGATAGATCAAGCAAGCCCTCCAAGGGAGTGTAGTTTTCCACAAGGAGATTTTTTAAGAATTTGCGTTTTCATGAATGTCTTTAACGTTCATGTAAACAGGTCTCCTATAAATGCCAAAGTTTCCGACATTATTTATGTCAAAGGAAAGTTCTTTAATGCCAGCTTAGATAAGGCCAGCGAGGATAATGAAAGAAATATTTTAGTGCTTGAAGACAGCCAATCTGAAAAAATAATTGTTGTACAAATTGCTGGATTGATAGCAAGAAGGATTCTCTCGTTTGTAAAACCACTTTCAAATTTAGCAATAGGCGAGAGATTTGGGCTGATAAGATTTGGTTCGCGTGTTGATGTATATCTTCCTAAAACATACACAACAGACTTGATAGAGGGTACAAAAGTAGTTGCAGGCGAAACAATTATTGCCAGAAAAGTATAATGCGCAAGATTAATGTTAGAAGCTTTATACCAAACCTAATTACCTTAACAGGGCTATGCTTTGGCCTAAGCTCTATAAGGTTTGCCTTTTTTGAAGAGTACAAAGCAAGCCTTATTTGCATTTTAATAGCTGGTGTTTGCGATGCGTTGGACGGGTTATTTTCTAGGATATTAAAAACACAATCTGAGCTCGGAGCAGAATTAGATTCCTTGGCAGATTTTTTAAGTTTTGGCGTAGCGCCCGGGATTCTGCTTTATTTGGGAGTCCTGAGTGGGCTTGAGATATGGGGTTATGTGGCAGTTACTGCGTATATTCTTTTTGCTTGCATCAGGTTAGCGGTATTTAATTTAAGCCAAAGTAAAGGCATCCAGTCTTCTTACAGAGGATATTTTATGGGCGTGCCAACTCCTGCGGGTGCGGGGCTCGTTCTTTTACCGCTCATACATTCTTTTTTAGGCTTTAATTGGGGAACAGAATACCTTCATGCTGCAGCAATTTATACAGGCATCATCGGAGCATTGATGGTGAGCGGCATGCCAACATTTTCTTTAAAGCAACTTAACCTGGTAATTGAGCGTAGGTATTATTTAAGGTTCTTTATTTTGTTTGTACTGATAGTGCTTCTTATTATTAATTTTCTTTGGCAGTTTATCTCAGTGGCAGGAGTTTTATATTTCTTAAGTCTCCCAGTGTCAGCCTTTGTTTACTATAAGACCAAGTAAAATATTTTCTTGACATCGTTGTCATATCTGCTAACTTTAAAGTCATAACTTAGGGTCGTCTCTATATCACCATCCCTTCCAAAGAAATTGGCGGCCCAAAAGTTATATTCTTACCCGTATAATTTCTTATAAGCAGCTTTAATTTTTGGTGCTAAGTATATCGATGAAATCAATGTTGGGATTGCCATCATTGCAAAAGAACCATCGATAATATTTATAGTGGCCTCCAATGATGCCACTGAAAAAATAACTACACACAAGATTAAAATCCATAAATAAGTTTTTTGGAACTTATCCCCAAAAATAAATCTGGAGCAGGCAGATCCGTAGTAAGAGTAGGTAAAGATTGTGCTAATACCGAAGCTGAGAGCGCAAATAAAGACACACCATAAACCAAACGGACCCAACAACTCTTCAAATGCTTTAGCGGTCAGACCAACGCCTATAAGATTTGAGTCAACCCAAACACCTGAGAGCAAAATGATTACCGCAGTCGCGGTGCATATAATCAAGGTATCAAATATTGGTCCAAGCATTGCAATCATTCCCTGATCTATAGGATTGTTGGTTTTAGCGGTTCCATGGATCATTGCTTCTGTACCAATGCCAGCCTCGTTACTGTATGCGCCCCTTTGGATGCCATAGATTAGTACTCCCATAAAGCTGCCACCAGCGACTGCTTTTCCGCTAAACGCATCAGCAAGAATCAGAGAAAAAACATCATCCAACATAGAAGCATGCATGAAGCCTGCTAGGAGTGCGCAAAATATATATAGACCTCCCATGAAAGGAACCAACCAAGCAGAAAAATTTGCTATTCTTTTTAGTCCCCCAAGAATTACGAATCCAGCTAGAGTTGCTAGGATCAATCCAGCGATGAGATTAAATTGAAACTCCGAAGAAAAATTTGAATGCGGATATAAAACTTCTCTAAAGATTTGAACTATTTGGTTGCTTTGCAGCGCAGGGAGCGCTCCAATCATTCCAAAAAATGCAAAAAAATATGCTAAAAACAAGAATTGTTTTGGCATAGCATTTTTAATTACATACATTGGGCCAGACAAAAACTCGCCTTTACTGTTCTGTTCTCTATACATGACTGATAAGGAACAAGTAAAAAACTTTGTACCCATTCCTACAATTGCAGTAATCCACATCCAAAAGATAGCCCCAGGGCCGGCAAGCTTTATTGCTAAAGCAACTCCAGCAATGTTTCCAAGACCAATAGTTCCTGAAAGAGATGTTGCTAACGCTTGATATCGAGAAATACTACCGGCGCCAACATTTGAACCACCCCTTAAGAGAAAGAAGCCCCTGGTGAAATTTTTAATTGGCACAAATCCAGAGTAGATCGTAAAAAACACTCCTGATCCCACCAGCAAGATTACCAACCATGGACCCCATGCTAGGTTAACGAAAATAGATGTTAGTTCAGTAAAGGTATTAGTCATTCTTTTTATAGGTTAGCTTGCCAGCAAGATAGGTTGCGTCAATATTTATTGTCTTTAAATTATCTATTATTAGTGGACCATCAAGGATTACGAAGTCAGCTTGTTTGCCTACTACGATAGATCCTACCTCGTTATCAATGCCTGCAGCAATAGCAGGCAACAAAGTGTAGCTTTTAATAGCATCTTGTAAGCTCAATGCCTCTTTTGGAAACCAGACTCCTTGATATAAACCGTAAGGACTTGTTCTTAACACAGCATCAGCAAGTTGAACTAGAGGCGAGAGCGGGGCTGTTGGCCAATCAGATCCAAGCAGCAATCTATTCCCTGAGCCTTCGTTTAATGAGAACCACATATACGAAAATTTATCTCTTGCACCGATTCTTTCTTCAATGTATTTACCTATTACACCAGTGCCATGGTTTGGCTGCATTGAAGGATATATTTCGAGGTTTTTAAATCTCTCTATGTCCTCTGGGCTAATAACCTCGATATGTTCAACTCTATTACCCACACCAATCACGCTCATTTTTTCAAACGAGTTAAGAGCAGCATTCACAGCATTATCACCAATTGCATGAATAGCCAATGGAATATTATTTTCATTTAGGTTCTTAACATAGGCATCAATTTTTTCAGCATTTATTAATAATTCTCCTCGGGTTTCAGCTGCATCTTCATAAGGAAGCAATAAGGAAGCTGTTCTTGTTGACAATACTCCATCAATGGTAATTTTAAAAAAACCAACTTTTATAAGACTTCCATTATTAGAATCAGAATAGTCATAGATATTTTTTAAATTTATAAATTCTGAAGCGCATTTTTCTGGTTCGCAACCTGATCTCAATCCATATACGATTCTAATTGGGAGAGATTTATTTCCTGCAAGCTTTTTGTATATCTCAAGTGTACTTAAGCTAGACATATCGTGAACGGACGTGATTCCAAATGAAGAAGCCAACTTAAGCGTGTTGGATATAGATTGTTCTGTTGGATGAAGTTGCTCAGCAAATTCCGGTAAATCATAAAGCAGACTCATGGCATCCTCAAATAGAAGTCCATTTGGCAAATTACTTATTGGATCAAGTTGAACACCTGGATAAGAATGAAATTCTTTTCCGTATTTGTTTTCCAAGATATTTAGGACAACCGAATTTACCCAAAATGAATGCCCATCGATATCCACTAAAGCAACAGGAATATTTATACCTAATTTATCAATATCACTAGCAAGCGGCAGCAGCTTCACCACGCTGGAAACCCTCAACGGCGCCGGTGGCAGCGGCACCACCCTGAGCTGGCAACGGCCCATTGCCGAGTCGACCACCTTCCGGGTGCAAGCTCAGTCGAGCAGCGCCACACCCGTGACGATTTCGACCGCGCAAAAGCAAAGCACCGTCACTCTGAGTGTGCCCAGCACCAACCCGCAAATCGCCCTGAGCATCGATGAGCCCGTCTCGGGCACGGTGCAGCTGTCCATCGATGGCGTCTACCAGTACCCCGGCGTGAGCTGGTACGTGGACACCCGCCTCATTGGCCAGGGCACCGCCAGCGCTGGCAACCCGATCAACTGGAACACCAGCAGCGAGACCAACGAGCCGCATCTGGTGATTGCCCGCATTCAAACCAGCACCGACGCCTACACCGATGTGCGCCGCACGGTGCAGGTCTCGAACGTCAACCTGGCTCTGACGGCCAGCGTCAGC
>JALRBL010000105.1 GCA_023257795.1 Gammaproteobacteria bacterium | reverse complement strand
AAGGTGGTGGTGTATATAGTGCCTAATTTTGCGGGCAGCCACCATAAGAATAATGTGTGCAACGGGAGCATAAAAACTGCGATCATTAGGATTGCTCTGTATGTTAACCCAATGATCGCGCCTTTCTTGAAACCTTTTTGAAATGCTGCATCTTCAGCAAAAACTTCTACGTACTTTGAATAATCAACCGTTGTGCCATCAAGAACTTGAACAGCTAACTTAGCAATCGAGCTCGCATGCTGGTTTTTATAATCTGGGTCCTTTTCAGGATGATTGGTATAGGCATGATGCTTCATGTGGGTGACTCTTAAAATCTCATAAGGATAAATTAAGGTAACCAAAGTGAGGTTTCCCACAAGCGAATCAATCCATCTCCGCTTAGGATTACCTCTGGAGTAATTACCATGCTGCGCCTCGTGGGAGGGCAAATAGGCAAAACACGCACAAAGCGTTGCAATCAAAAAACCAGCCCAGAGAGGAACATAACCCATCAAGGTAAGCGGCCAGAGGCTCAGAAAGATCGAAGCCTGGCCGACACCAATAGCAATCATCTCCCATTGAAATCTTGTGGATAAACTCTTGGCTATAGCTTTTTCTTTTTCAAATGAAAATTCATCGGGTAGATGGCGATCTAATTCCATAGCCATTTCCCCCTGATCTTAGCAACCATACCGATGACAAAACCTATAAAAAAACACCAGTAGGTGATGTTAGGTAGCTGATTGATTAGCTCCAGTTTTGCCGCAAGCGCATTGAGAATGCTTCCAATAAAGATTAAGCCAAACCAAACCATCCTCCAAGTTTTTATGTGTGCTATAAGAATATCGAGCATACCTAAGTAAATTCTACCTTATTGGTTTATAGAAATTAATTCGATCTCAAATATTAAGGCTGAATTTGGAGGAATAGAGGGCCTTCCCTCTATGCCATAAGCAAGCTCTGGATCAATATATGCTCTCCAAATATCTCCGGGTCTCATTAAAGAGAGAACTTTTTGACATCCAGGTATTAGCTTTGAGAGCTCAACTGTCAATGGCTCTCCCATTTCTACTGAGCTCCAAAACACCGATCCATCAATCAGAGTTCCGTGAAAATGCGCTGTGATTGTATCTGTGGTGCTTGGATTTTTACCAGCAGGATCGCCAGATTTCAAAACTTGATATTGAAGTCCTAACTCTACCTCATAAGTTCCCTCTTCAAGAAGATTGGCTTCTAAAAAAGCTCTGCTTTGGTTTAAGTTAACTTGATACTGATCAGGCTTGCTGCAAGATTGTGCAATAAAAAAGAGAATGGTTAATAATGTTAGATTAATTTTCATTTAGTAATCATAACATTGGTGGGTCTGGGTGAATTCGAATCACCGACCTCACCCTTATCAGGGGTGCGCTCTAACCAACTGAGCTACAGACCCAAAAAATTGGAAGCTGCATTCTACCTTTGTCGGAGTTAACTGACAATAACTAGTATTAATAAGAAGAAGGATTAAGAGACTTATATAATGAGTAAAAAAGATAGGTCAAAGGGATGGTGGTTATATATTTAACTATAGTAGTTAACACTATAAATATGACATTCTCTTCTTGAATAATTAAGCTGCCGACCAAACCAAATAATAATTGAACTCCAAGGAAAAATAGACATAAAAAGAATAATCTGACTCCATGCACATCAGAGTTCTCCCATGCATTTCCAAGTGCTTCAAAAGCTTTCTGGCCTCCAAGCATTACATAAGATGTTGACATTCCTAGTCTACCAAGAAAGTAAAAACCTGGAAGCACTAATAACAATAAGCCAAAACCAAATATGAAGCCCTGCAATAACGAAACTCCAAGCAAGGTAATAAAGCGTCTAAAGGCAACAAAATATAAATTTAAAATATTTACCGTCGTTCCATTATCAATATCCCTATAAGCCAAAATTACTGCTCCACTGAATGTCGTACTAATGCAGATTGTGATAAGCAATACGATAGCTGCTGGTAATGCTGTTTCTTGTATAAGCTCAATAATCATTGAGTCAGACATGGAGCCATCAAGACCGAGATTTAAAAAATAAAAAGATGAAGCAAGATCCACTGCAACAGCAGGCAGAGCTATTCCGAAAAATAATACTGAAAAATGTTCTCTGCAATAGTTAATTGCTAGAATAAGCTGATTCATAACTTAATTATAGTTTAAGGGCCTCTCGCATGTTTAATAAAGCTTCAATTATTTTTTCACTTTTACTCGTTGTGTCGTGTGGGCAAGAAATCAAAATGCCGCATAGCAAAACAGTTCAACATGCAGACATTTATCATGGAACATTGGTATCAGATCCTTACCGTTGGCTTGAAGACTTTACCTCAACTGAAGTGAAGGAATGGGTAGATCAACAAAATACTTTTACTGAAACCTTTTTAGCTAATTCAAGCAGAGACGCTATTAAAGAAAATCTTGAAGATATCTGGGTTAGCGAATCAATCAGCACTCCCTTCAAGGTGCAAAATAAGACTTTTTATTATTTCAACTCTGGAGAATGGCAACAAAGCAAACTAATGATCAAAGATTGTGATTCATGCGAAGCTAGAGTCCTGCTTGATCCAAACACTTTTTCATCAGATGGAACTGTTGCTTTAGCTTCAACTAGTGTAAGTCCAAGTGCAAAATTGATTGCCTTTGCAATCTCTGATGGTGGGTCAGACTGGAGAAAATGGAAAGTGCTAGACATAGAAACTGGTGATGAGCTTGCTGACACCATAGAGTGGTCAAAATTTTCTGGAGCCGAATGGGCACCAGATAGCTCTGGATTTTTCTATAACAAATATCCTGCTCCAGAAAATGAAGCATTGGCAGATCTCAATAGAAGTCCAGCTGTTATGTTTCATATCATTGGAACCATGCAAAGCGAGGATAGAATAGTTAAAGAAGATCAGAGTGATTCTAAACTATCTTGGTCAGTGCAAGTATCTGATGACGGTTTGTATAAAATCTTATACACATCGAAAGGAACCGATGAAAGAAATTTAATTGCAATTGCTGAATATGCTAGTGAAGTTTTTATCCCGGTGGTTTCTGACTTTGTTGCCGATTATTCCTTTATAGATTCTTTTGAAAACACTCTGTGGTTCTATACAGATCATAATGCGCCTAACGGCAAAGTTGTGAAATTAGATGTCAATGATATTGAAAGCGGATTTCAAGACGTAATCCCTGAATCTAATATGGCTATCAATGGAGTAGATATTATCTTTGGACACTTTGTTATCAACTATTTAAAAGACACTTTTTCTGAAGTTCAATATTTTGATAAAGAAGGGAATTATCATGCAACTTTGGAAACGGAGTCGCATGGAACAATTTCAGGGCCATATGGGAAGTTGAGTGATAGCTCTGCCTATTTTAGCTTCACCAATATTGTGCAACCAACCCAAATCTTTGAAATTGATTTCACTACTGGTGAAAAATCTCTCTTTTGGGAAGAGAGACTTCCCGGATTTGATGCTAGAAATTACCAATCGAATATGGTGTTTTATACATCGAAAGATGGAACCAAAGTCCCGCTTCATATTAGCCATAAGAGAAATATTGCTATCACAGAGTCCACCCCCATTTTGTTATATGGATATGGTGGGTTTGATATCTCACAATTACCAAGTTTTTCTAAGCGTTTCTTAGCTTGGATGAATCAAGGAGGCGTCTTTGCGCTTGCAAATTTAAGAGGCGGTTCTGAATATGGAGAAGCTTGGCATCAAGACGGTATGTTACTAAACAAACAAAATGTTTTTGATGATTTTGCTTACGCTGCAAAGTACTTACATGCCAAGGGATTTGGTTCTCCTGCAACTACTGCGATCCAAGGTAGATCAAATGGTGGGCTGCTGGTAGGCGCAACGATGCTGCAATATCCAGATACATTCGGATTTGCTATTCCTCAAGTAGGCGTAATGGATATGCTAAGATTTAATCAATTTACTATTGGTTGGGCCTGGGAATCGGATTATGGCTCACCACAGGATCCTGTCCATTTTAGAAACCTGCTTGGTTATTCTCCATATCATAATATTAAAGAAAATGTTTGCTATCCACCAACATTGGTAACGACATCAGAAAGAGATGATCGAGTCGTGCCTTCGCATTCTTATAAATTTGCTGCAAGACTTCAAAATCTTCAAACTTGTGAGAATCCAATTTTACTAAGAGTTGAAACCAGAGCCGGTCATGGAGCAGGTACCCCAAGAAGTAAGCAAATTGAGGAAATAGCTGATATCTATGGATTGGCTTTAACAAGTATGAGCAACTAAATTCAATCTAATTAAGTTATATCAATTTTCTTAATTTTTCTTTTGCCAACTTGGAATATTGCCTTGGTGCTTTTCTTAATGGATATTTGAGGATCTTCAACCTTGATATCATCAATTTTAACTGCGCCCTGCTTAATCATTCTCATAGCTTCAGACGTGCTTGATACCATCTCAGCATCTTTGAGTAGATTTGGTAAAGCAATTTCATCCCCATCTATTTGCATCTTCAGTTCTTCGATATCGTTAGGCAGGATGCCCTTTTGAAATCTATTAATAAAGGCAGCCTCTGCTTCTTGCGCATCTTTTTCAGAATGAAAACGTTCAATGAGCTCTTTGGCTAGAAGTATTTTAATATCTCTTGGATTTTTGCCAGCTGCCTGATCTTTTTTTAATGCAACAATCTCTTTATTGGATCTAAAGCTTAGCAGGTCAAACCACCGCCACATTAGTTCATCAGAAATAGACATGATTTTCCCAAACATATCAGTTGGCGGTTCATCTATACCAACATAATTTCCTAAAGATTTGGACATTTTTTTTACGCCATCAAGCCCCTCAAGAATAGGAACAGTGATGACAGCTTGTGGGTCTTGCCCATAAGCTCTTTGCATTTCACGTCCAACAAGTAGGTTAAATTTTTGATCCGTGCCCCCTAGTTCAATATCCGCCTCAAGGGCTATGGAGTCATAGGCCTGGATTAATGGATACAAAAATTCATGAATGGCAATACTCTGGTTGTTCTTATAGCGAGTATTGAAGTCTTCTCGCTCTAGCATTCTTGCTAGATTGTAATTTGCAGCCAACTTTATTATTCCCTCAGCGCCAAGTTTTTTGCACCAGGTTGAATTAAATAAAACCTCTGTTTTCTTAGGATCAAGTATTTTAAATATTTGTTTTTTATAGGTTTTTGCGTTTTCTTTGATGTCTGCGCTATTTAATGTTGGACGCGTTTTATTTTTACCTGAGGGATCGCCAATCATCCCTGTAAAATCTCCAATCAAAAATATCACTTTATGCCCCAAATCCTGAAAATGTTTTAATTTATTAATCAAAACCGTATGACCTAGATGTAGATCAGGTGCAGTTGGGTCAAATCCAGCTTTTACAATTAAGGTCTTCTTTTTTGCTAGCTTAGCAACAAGCTCTTGTTCACCGATAAACTCATCAATACCTCTTTTGATTAGCTCTAGAGCATCTTTTGACATAGTGATTTATTATAGTACGAATCGGGAGATATTTTAGATGACCAATAACACCCAAATGGAATTTATTTTTCCTCCAACCATCCGAGGAATGAAAATTAAAGATGAAACTTCATTGTTTCCGGTAGGTAAAATTTACTGCGTCGGAAAAAATTATGCTGCTCATGCCAAAGAGATGGGCTCTGAAGTTGATAAGAAAGAACCGTTCTTTTTTTCCAAGCCTCCTCAAGCATTGACTCAGGTCAATGAGATTCCATACCCCTCTAAAACAAATAACTTGCATCATGAAGTTGAATTGGTAGTCTTTCTTCATAAGGGTGGTGCTAACGTTACAAGAGATCAGGTTGATGACTTAATTTATGGCTATGCCGTAGGAGTCGATCTAACCAAGAGAGACTTACAAAATGAGTTTAAAAATGCAGGCAAGCCATGGGACTTATCCAAAGGCTTTGATTATTCAGGACCCATATCTGAAATTTCTCAAAATAAAGCCATGCTAAATAATGCAAAAATTACTCTCTCTGTTAACGGTGACATTAAACAAGAGAGTAATATCTCCATGATGGAATGGGATATAGCAAGCTTAATCTCAATCCTCTCTCAACAAGTTACTTTGAAGCCTGGCGATGTAATCTTTACAGGCACACCAGAAGGGGTGGGACCGCTCAATAAAGGTGACAAAGTTGTTGCTGAGATTGAGAATGTAGGAAGCTTAAACTTCAAAATTATTTAAAAGTTTTGCAATGGAAACTTTTAAAGACCTAAGCTTAAATAAGTTTGAAGACGAAGCGCTGCTGCTTGAAAAGCTGCTTAGTGAAGCTAATTTTCTAAGCAACCCATTAATTGAATCAAATGCTGCCGCTATTGTCTCAGCGTGCAGATCCCAAAAATCTAAACAAACTAAACTCGATGCCTTTCTTGCTGAATATGGTCTCTCTAATAAAGAGGGTGTTGCATTGATGTGTTTGGCAGAATCGTTGCTAAGAATCCCTGATAACAAGACTAGAGATGAGCTCATCCAAGAAAAGCTGTCGCATTCAAAATGGAAAGAGCATTTAAATAAATCAGACAGCCTTTTAGTAAATGCAGCAACTTGGGGTCTGTTGATTGCTGGAAAAATCGTTAAACCTAAGCTGCAGAATGATTGGTTGGAAAAGCTTATTACCAAATCAGGAGAGATGCCAATCAGAGAAGCGGTCTTAATGGCTATGCAAATTATAAGTAAAGAATTTGTATGTGCTGCTTCTATAGATGCATTAAAAAAGCTTGATCTTGTAAATAAAGCGCCCTGCTCGTTTGATATGCTTGGGGAGGCAGCAAGAAATTCTACTCAGGCAAGCAATTATTATCGTGCTTATGAGGAGGCAATTACTGCGATCGGATCTTTAAATAAAGCAAGCAAATGCAAGCATGGCATTTCAATTAAATTATCAGCACTTGAACCTAATTATTTCACCCACAAGCAATCTATAGTTATTTCAAAACTAGTTCCTAAAATAATAGAGCTTTGCAGACTAGCTGCATCGTTAAATGTAGAGATTACTCTTGATGCAGAGGAGCAAGATAGACTCACGCTAAGCTTATTAATAGTAAAAGCAATACTTGATGACGATAAGCTCAAAAATTGGCAGGACATGGGTATTGCTGTTCAAGCTTATGGAAAGAGAGCTCTAAATGTCATTGAGTTTATGAGCAAAGAAGCCCAAAAACGTCCCGGTATTCACGTAAGATTAGTAAAAGGTGCCTATTGGGATTATGAAATCAAACAAGCCCAAATTAAAGGCTATGAAGGCTACCCTGTTTTTACTTCAAAAAATCATACAGATCTTAATTATCTAGTTTGTGCAAAAAAATTAATGCAAGCAAAGGAGCTAAGATGCAAATTTGCATCTCATAACGCTCATACCATAGCTGCAATTCATAATTTAGCAGTTGAACATAATAAAACAGTTGAATTCCAAAGGTTGTTTGGAATGGGGGAATTAATATATAAGAATGCTGCCAAGATATTAGAAAACTTTCCTGAAGTATCCATTTATGCTCCAGTTGGGGCATATAAAGATTTGCTTCCATACCTTGTAAGAAGGCTGCTAGAAAACGGTGCAAATAGCTCATTTGTTAATAGGCTCTTTGATAAATCTCTTGAGCCCCAGATTTTGACAAGATCACCTCTTGCAAAAATCTTAGCTAAAAAAAATCGAACGTCTTTTTTATCTAATCCTGATAAGCTTTTCAATAACAGACTGAACTCTCAGGGGTTTGATATGAGTGAGAAAATTAACCTTGACGAATTGACTAAATCTCTCAAAATCTTGGGGAATCAATCTTATAAGGCAAAATCGCTAACTACTCTTTCAATTACTCATACCGATGTATCTGAAAGAAAGATTATTGGAACTTCAAAAAAACTGGGTGACATTCAATGCCTTAGTAAGGAATTACCCCAAGCTCTTTCCTTTATGTTGCCTTCAAAGGCATGGCAAACAACTGATGTTCAAAAAAGGGCCCAAGTTTTGCAGGCACTAGCAAGTGCTTTGGAGAAGAATAGAGATCAATTCTTATACTTGCTTATTAATGAAGCAGGTAAAACACTTAGAGACTCTATTGATGAAATAAGAGAGGCTGTAGATTTTCTTAGATATTATGCTGAGGAAGCAAATAAACTTCTTCAGAGCAGCACATCATTGGAGGGTCCTACTGGAGAAAGCAATACATTGGCTTTTGTCCCTAAAGGGATATTTCTTTGCATTAGTCCTTGGAATTTTCCCTTAGCAATAACCTGTGGCCAAATTGCGGGTGCATTAGTCTGTGGCAATACTGTCATTGCAAAGCCTTCTGAACATACGCCACTAATAGCTTATGAATTAATACAAGCCTTTTATACTGCCGGGCTCCCAAGAGATGCTCTGCATTTATTTTTGGGAACTGGTGAACTAGGCGATACTTTGAGCAGGCTACCAAATATTAATGGTATCGCATTCACTGGATCATTAGTTACTGCTAAGAAGATTCATCAAAATATTTCATCTCGAGCAGGCGCGTTAATACCATTGATAGCTGAAACTGGAGGATTAAATGCAATGATTATTGATTCGAGCGCATTGTTAGAACAAACCTGTGATGATGTAATCCGCTCAGCGTTTGGAAGCTCTGGACAAAGGTGCTCCGCTCTAAGAATTGCCTTAATAGATCAGTCTATTTTTACAGATTTTTGGGAATTATTAACCGGAGCTATGAAAGAGCTAGCTATTGGAGCATCTCAAGATTTTGCAACAGATATTGGGCCCATTATCTCTAAAGAAATGGCAGAATCTCTCAAAATCTATGTTGAATCAATGCGCAATAAAGGCAACGCAATTTTTTCCTTAGACGTGCCAGAAGAAAATAGTCATCAATGGGTTGGCCCAACTCTTATTAAAATAAATTCCTTAGATGAAGTGAATGAAGAAAAATTTGGACCAATACTGCATTTACTTCCTTATAAAACAAGTGATTTAAAAACACATTTGGAAGCCATGCAGTCTAAAGGTTTTGGCTTAACTCTCGGAATTCAATCAAGGATTGAAGGCAAGGAAAAGTTAGTTACAGATATTTTGAAAGTTGGAAATACCTATATCAATAGAGATACTATAGGTGCCGTTGTAGGCTCTCAGCCGTTTGGTGGCATCGGTAAGTCAGGGACAGGATTTAAAGCTGGTGGTCCTCATTACTTGCCACAATTCATGGATGAAGTTGTCATTACAACAAATACTGTTGCCTTTGGTGGGAACGCTGACTTACTTAATCTCGAAGAAGAAAACTAAATATGGGATCTTTATTTAAAGGCTTCATAGGGCTCTTTTTAGCAATCATAGTTATAGCGGTAATTATGCAACTAGCTGAGGATCAGACGCACAAAGAGCCTGTGATTACCCTCGAGGGTTCTCTTGCGCCAAGCATTGCAAAAGAAAAAAATCTTTATAGGAAAACATATTCTGTTGAGAGCGGCGACAGCCTTACCGTTATATTTGAAAAGTTTAGCGTTCCTTTAAATACCACCTACTCGCTCCTTAAAAACGACGATAAAAAAATCCTTACTAAAATCATGCCAGGAGATGAATTTATCTTTGAATATCAAGAAGACAAAATCCTAAAAATAATCCTACAGAAAGGAAATCTTGATGCCTATATGGTTGAGTTAGAAGGTTCAAATCTTAAAATTATAGAATTGCCTGTTGAGAGAGAATTTACACAAAACTTTCATGTCGGACAAATTACAGACTCCTTTTACATGGCAGGAATCAAGGCTGGCTTACCTGATAGCATTATCATGGATTTTGCTTACTTATTTGGCTGGGACATTGACTTTGTTTTTGACGTTCGGGAGGGAGATACATTTTATGTATTGTATGAGACGCCCTTTATTAATGGGGTTCAATCTGCCAATGGCAGCATACTCTATGCAGAATTTAAAAATAAAGATCGGGTATTTAAGGCTATAAGATTTGGAAACTTTGATGAATATGATTACTTTGATGAAGAGGGTAAAAGCCTCAAAAAAGCCTTCTTAAGAGCGCCGCTTGATTTCGCCTATATTAGTTCGCATTTTAATCCTAACAGAAAGCATCCTGTTCTAAATCGAATTAGAGCGCATAATGGGGTGGACTATGCGGCAAATAAAGGCACTCCTATACGATCAACTGGAGATGGAGTCATCATTCAAAGAGGTATACGAGGGGGTTACGGTAATGCAATCGAAATAAGGCATGGCGGAGAAATAACAACTCTCTATGCGCACATGGATAGATTTCACCCAAATATAAAACTTGGATCAAAGGTAACTCAAGGACAAACCATTGGCTATGTTGGTTCTTCTGGTCTGGCCACCGGACCCCACTTGCATTATGAATTTAAGTTAAATAATAAACCTGCAGATCCAGTGAAAGTTAAATTGCCCTTTGCTGAACCAATTAGCAAAAATGATTTAGATGCCTTTATAAAGTTAAAAGCTAATTACGAAATAATTATTAATAGATTTATACTAAATAAGCGTGATGACTGATAAATCCTCAAACATTTATATCGGAAGCATGAGTGGTACCAGCATGGATGGCATAGATGTATGTGCTATATCAATGAATAATACTATTCCTAGGTTAATTGCTTTTGATTCGTATGCTTATCCAAAGAAACTTTCGACTCAATTATTTGAGCTCGTCAAAGAACCAATAATGCATCTAGATAGTTTTGGCAAAATAAATTATCAAATTGGTCAGGCTTTTGCTATCGCAATAAAGCAATTCATTAAAAAGCACCGCATTCCTTTAAAAAAAATTAAAGGTGTAGGATTATCTGGGCAAACAGTTTGGCATTCTCCAAGGGGACATACTCCCTTTTCATTGCAACTAGGAGCCCCTCACCCTATTAGTCGCGCTATATCTGCTCCTATAGTCTTTGATTTTAGAAATAGTCACATACAAGCTGGAGGTGAAGGAGCGCCCTTGCTGCCACCCTTCCATGCAAAGATGTATGCTTTCAAACAAAAAAGCATTGTGCTCAATATTGGCGGAATTAGTAATTACACACTTGTCTCAGGAGCATCCTTCTTCGGATCTGATATAGGTCCCGGTAATGCTCTATTGGACAGTTATTGCAAAGAGATCCTAAAAAAGCCTTTTGATCGCAATGGAAAGCTAGCAAGCAAAGGGAAAACCAAGACTAGTTTGGTAGAAAAGATGCTACAAAATAGGGAATTAAACAAACGACATCCATTCTCTACAGGAAAAGAAGTCTTTAATCTAAAATTTTTACCAAAACAAATTTTTAATCTAAGTCATGAGGATGCGCTTGCAACTATTACTGAAGTGACAGCACTATCTATTTCTAATGCATTAAACAACCACAAGATGTATAAGAACATATATGTTTGTGGCGGAGGTGTTTTAAATCGTCATCTTATGAAGAGGCTTACAGAATTATGTCATCAGGAGGTTTACTCTTCAGAGGTTATTGGAATTCATCCTCAAGCTATTGAGTCTATGGGATTTGCATGGATGACTTATATGAGACTGGCTAAAAAAAAGATTTTAATTCAACAGACTAAAAATAAAGCTCTATTGGGTTCGGTTCTAGAAGCTAAATAGCAAAAGACTCGCCACACCCACAAGTAGTTTTTGCATTAGGATTTTCAATAATAAATCTTGAGCCTCCTAAATCCTCAACAAAATCAAGCTTTGAACCATAAAGATAGGGATAAGATAAAGCATCAACAAGGATGGCTATTTCTTCAAAACGCTGAATGTCATCATCGGCTGCAATTTCTTCATCAAATTTAAAGCCGTACTGAAACCCAGAACAGCCTCCTCCAGTAACGTAAATCCTGAATTGGTTTGATTTTTGTTTAGCAGAGAGTGTGGTTATCCGCTCCAATGCTTTTGGAGTAGGTTGAATCGAATGAAAGGTTTGTGTGTTCACAACATAATTATAAGTCTCAATTAGAGTTTCTCAATAACAGCAATAATCTTTCTTGATCAGCTTGAAGACACTACAATGTGACAATGTATATTTGGTTAAAAATATTTCATATCTTTTTCATGTTTGCATGGTTTGCCGGAATTTTTTATCTACCCAGATTATTTGTCTACTTTATTGAATCAGAAAATCAAGAAACTAAAGCAACCCTTACCTTGATGCAACGAAAGCTATTTCGCTTCACTTTTCCCATGGGAATAATAGCTATCTTTATCGGTCTATATATGGTTTATACCCTAGGAGGCTTTGCGTATCTTATTTCACAGAATTGGGTGCTACTAAAGCTTTGTTTAACCTGTCTTTTAGTCCTATATCATCTGTATTGCTGGAAATTAATACATCAACTAGAGTCAAAACAGTTGCAATGGACCAGCAAACAAATGCGAATATTTAATGAAATACCAGTAATAGCACTGCTATTTATCGTCATTGCTGCCGTCTTGAAATTTTGACTGAGCACTCTTCTAGATTAAAGGGAATACATCTAATCATCAATGAGTGTGATTGGAGCAATTCTATTGAAGCAAAAATAGAAGATATGATTAGGGGTGGTATCAGGGTTTTTCAATTTCGTTTTTCAAAAGCATTCTTGTTAAATCTAGAAAGAATTGAAATTCAAAATATTCTATTAAAAATTAAAGAAGCAAATGCGATCGCGCTTCTTAACAATCATTGGCAACTAGTGCAAAAGTATAATTTTGATGGAGCACATATAGGTCAAAGCGATGGAGATCCATTTCTCATTAAAAGTTTTCTTAAAAAGAAAATCTTAGGTATTAGTTGTTATGGCCATCTAGGACTTGCGTATAGTGCAAAAAAAACAGGGTGTGATTATGTATCCTTCGGAGCGTATGCTAGATCAAAAACAAAGGAGAATGCAAAAGTGCTCAGCAATGAGCAATTAGAGATAATTCTGACTTTCAAGGAATTACCTACTGTACTCATTGGCGGGATTCATTCAGATAACTTAACAAGCAATATAGCATTAAATTTTGATATGATTGCTATCTCAAACGGGATCTTGGGAGCACCTGATCCGAAGCAGGCTCTGCAAGAAGTCATGAATATTATTAAAAAATGAAATTTGATAAATCTAAGGCGCTCTTTTTAGAAGCCCAAAAACATATACCAGGTGGTGTAAATTCACCAGTAAGAGCTTTTAAGAATATCGATGGTAATCCAATTTTTTTTCAATCCGCCAATGGCCCCTACTTGACTGATGCCGATGGTAATAAATTCATAGACTACATAGGTTCTTGGGGACCTATGATTCTTGGCCACTCTAACCCAATTATTCTTGAGGCGATTAAAGCTCAGCTTGAATTAGGAACAAGTTATGGGGCACCCACCGCAATTGAAACTGATTTAGCTGCTCTTATTAAAAGTCAGTACAAGTTAGATAAGCTCAGAATGGTGAATTCTGGGACTGAGGCAACTATGAGTTGCATTAGGCTAGCAAGAGGCGCTACCAAAAAAGATAAGATCATTAAATTTACTGGATGTTATCACGGTCACGTAGATTCCCTGCTTGTCAAAGCTGGCTCTGGAGTGTCAACCTTTGGTCTGCCTGATTCCCCTGGGGTTCCAGCCTCTCTTGCAAAGCATACTGCATCTTTAGAGTACAACAATATTTCTGAGGTTCAAGACTTTATGCAGTCTCATGGAGATAGTGTTGCTGCTATTATTGTTGAGCCAATTGCTGGAAATATGGGCTACATTCCAGGAAATGAAGAATTTTTGCTTTTCCTTAGAAGTACATGCAATCAATATGGCTCAGTTTTAATCTTTGATGAAGTGATGTCTGGTTTCAGGGTAGCACTGGGTGGCGCTCAACAATTGTATGGAATCACCCCAGATTTAACTGCGTTTGGTAAGGTTATTGGTGGCGGACTACCAGTGGGCGCATTTGGTGGCAAAGCTTCTTTGATGAACATGCTTGCTCCTGATGGGCCAATTTATCAAGCAGGCACCCTTTCAGGAAATCCATTAGCCATGGCAGCAGGTGGCGCTCTAATAAGAGAATTAATAGCTCAAGATCCCTTCTCATTATTGCAAACGAGAGCCAATCAATTGCTTGCAGGAATGGCTGAGATATTTAATTTAAAAGATATTCCATTTGTGTATGGTGCATCCGGAGGTATGTTTGGTTTCTTTCTAGCAGAGAAAATGCCAAACAACTTTAATGACGTACTGGAAACCAATAGCGATTTATTTAAACGCATTTATCTTGCTTGTCTGGAGGAGGGAATATATTTTGCTCCATCAAAATTTGAGGCAGGATTTATTTCTACCACCCATGAAGACGAAATTATTTTTAAGACGCTTGAAAAAGTAGAGTCTGGATTAAGGAGAATATAGTTATGTACGATATTGTTGGTATTGGAAATGCATTGGTGGACACTCAGTTTAAGGTTACGCACAAACTAATAAATGATTTAGGGTTAAAAATTGATCAAATGACTCTTAGCAGCTCTGAAGAGCATGCTCCCATTATTGCAAAACTGATAGCAGAAAATGCGCCCTCTGTATCTGATTGTGGTGGCTCTGCAACAAATTCATTGGTTGCTGCATCAATGTTTGGGGCTAGCTGCTTTCATAATTGTAAAATTTCAGACGATGAAGACGGTCACAGATATCTTAATAGTTTGAAAGATACGGGTGTCCAACATTCGGGCTTAATGAGCGATCCTGATATCCTTCCAACAGGAAAGTGTCTTATCTTGGTCACTCCCGATGCTAAGAGAACTATGCTGACCGCACTAAATGTTAGTGCTGCCATGAACGAACAAGATATCATTAATGACTCGTTTGCATCTGCAAAGATCTTTTATATGGAAGGCTATATGGTAACCTCAGATGAAAATTACGGAGCGCTGAATGCAGCAATTGATGCTGCTAAAACTAACAACTCAATTATAAAAATCCTCTCATTATCAGATCCTGGTATTGTTGAAATATTTAAAGACAGATTTAAAAAAGTTGAAAGTAGTGGGCTGGACTTTATTCTTTGCAACGGAGAAGAAGCCATGGCATTTACTGAGACTGCAACTTTAGATAATGCAATATCGGTGCTGAAAAGCAAACCCTATAAAAGCATCATTACCAATGGAGCTGATGGATGCTGGATCGTGGACGGTTCTGAGATTACTAAAGTTCCCGGGGTCTCAATTGAGCCTGTTGATACTAATGGAGCTGGAGATATGTTTGCAGGATGCTTCATGTTTGCCCTTCTCAATGGATGTGATCTTCAAGTAAGTTGTGAGTTTGCCAATTTAGGAGCTTCGAGAGTTGTTGAAACTTTTGGGCCAAGACTGGATGCCAAAGGTTACGCTGAGGTAAGAAAAAAATTTAAAAATAACTAGCTTAGAAAAAGATATTCTGATAATTTGTTGCGCCTTGGAAATAAATAAAAGAAACTTAAGCAATGCCTAAAACAATAAAAAAATCCCCCACAACCAAAGCTTCTTCAAAAAAGGCAGCTCCAAAGAAAGTAATTAAAAAAACTCCTGCAAAGAAAGCTGTTGTAAAAACAGTGGCTAAAAAAACTCCTGCCAAGAAAGCTGTTGTAAAAACAGTGGCTAAAAAAACCCCTGCAAAGAAAGTAACCTCAAAGAAAACTAGCAAGACCTCTAAGATAATTTCTTATGAAACCAAGAAAAATGAAAAATACATGAGCGCTGCAATGAAAAAACATTTCACTCAAGTCTTAATTGAATGGCGCGAACATTTAAAAGAAGAGATGCAAAAAACCTTTGACCACCTGAAGAATAAAGGTGAAACATTTGCCGATCCGATTGACAGAGCTTCTCAAGAAGAAGAATTTGCATTTGAACTGAGAACTCGTGATCGAGAAAGAAAGTTAATAAATAAGATAGCAATTTCTTTAGAGCAAATTAAGCAAGATGACTATGGATATTGTCATGCTTGTGGTATAGAAATTGGTGTTAAGCGTTTGGAAGCAAGACCAACTGCGACCCATTGCATCGATTGCAAAACTTTGGATGAAATTAAAGAAAAACAATTTGGTTGGTAATGCTAACTAATTCCTTTGGGTCAATAATCACCACTTGTTAAAAAACCATCTCACCAAAAAACCACCAGGTTCCCTAAGGAACATTAAAACTGATTCTTTAGCACTCGAGATCCTAAAACAACTAGGACAACATAACTTTCAAGCTTTTTTGGTTGGGGGCTGTGTGAGAGATGCACTTGTGAATCTAGAACCAAAAGATTTTGATATAGCAACCAATGCTACTCCTGATGAAATAAGGAAGATCTTTAAAGCTTCTAGAATAATTGGTAAACGTTTCAAACTTGTCCACGTTTTTCATAAACAGAAAATTATTGAAGTATCTACTTTTAGGTCCTCGAAAGTAAACGCAGGAGATGACGATCAAGAGATATTAAAAGATCAACAAGGAAAAATTGTTAGAGACAACTCGTGGGGCACTATTGAAGAGGATTGCCAACGCAGAGATTTCACCATAAATGCGCTCTATTACAATCCTGCAAATCAAATATTATTTGACCCGCACAATGGGGTTGAGCATGCTAAGAAACGTTTACTAGTTTCAATAGGAAACCCCCTTAGGAGGTTTGAGGAAGATCCTGTAAGAAGTCTCAGAGCAATCAGGTTTGCAACAAAATTAGGCTTCAATATTCATCATGACATCAAGGAAGCTATTTATCAAAAAGGAAGTTTACTCAACTCGGTTTCAACTGCTCGGATGTTTGACGAATTTAACAAACTTTTCTTGCAAGGACTGGCAAAAGATAATTTCTTTATGTTGGATCAGTTTGGGTTAAGCAAGCATTTATTCTCGACAAAGCTTGGTGAAGAGGGGTCGTTTCAAAGAAGAATGCTAATACGCTCATTGGAAAATACAGACGAGCGAGTGAGAAGCAGCCAGTCTGTTACTGCAGGGTTTTTAATTGCGGCTATGTTATGGCCAAAATTAGTAAAACTTTCAGCAGATAAAGAAGAAATAAATCTAAAGGCATTCTATAGAAATATGGATTTTTGTATTGGACATCAAATGGTGTTAACTGCTGTGCCAAGAAGATTCTATGGATATATTAAAGATATTTGGGCCTTACAAATTAAGTTGCAGAGTAGATTGGGTAAACAACCAATAAAGCTAGTTGGTCATCCAAGGTTTAGAGCTGCATTTGATTTATTGCTTCTCAGAGAGCAATGTTTTTCTAAAAGTGAGGGTCTTACAGAGTGGTGGTTAAAGTTCCAAAACAGTTCAAGAGCTCAAAAATCCTACATCTTAGAAAAGCTTTATGAGGAACGCAAAGGCACTGAATATAAAAAGTTTGGATTCTCTGAAGAGATAAGCTAATCTTTGTTTCTAAGAGATGAAATTAGCTATCAAAGAAGCTCCGCTTCCCAAATATATTGCTGTTGAAGGGCCAATTGGCGTAGGCAAGACCACTCTTGCTCATAAGCTTGCAGAAACTTTTAATTATGATGTTTTCTTAGAACAGCCCTCTGAAAATCCTTTCCTAGAAAGCTTCTATAAAAATCCCACTCAATCGGCATTATCTGCTCAACTATTCTTTCTATTTCAAAGGATGCAGCAAATCCAAGATCTTAAACAACGAAATCTATTTGAGCCCGTTCGCGTGGCAGACTTTGTAATAGAAAAAGATCGTCTGTTTGCAGAAGTAAACCTATCTAAAGAGGAGATGCAGCTCTACGATAAAGTATATGAGCATCTAACCATAGATGCACCAACACCAGATTTAGTTATTTACCTACAGGCCCCGGTTGATGTGTTGCTAGATCGTATTAACAGACGAGGCAATAAAAATGAAAAATATTTGACTGCAGACTACCTAGATAAGTTGAATGAGGCTTATTCCAAATTTTTTCTTTATTATGAAAGTGCCCCGCTACTAATTGTGAATGCTGCTGGCATCAACTTGCACGATAGCGAAAGAGACTATGAAATTTTGGTTGATAATATTATGTCTAACCCTAAAGGGAAAAACTTTTTAAACCCCCAACCAAGCATTCTATAAGATGGCAGATAGCCTCTACCAGCCACCGCAACTGAATACTAATCCTCATTTTAAAGATTGGGATGACTATCAAAAAAAATACGAAGCATCGATAAATAATCCTCTTGAATTTTTTGCCAATGAAGCATTGGACCTAGACTGGTTTAAATCTTTTTCAAGCATTCATAACAATGAATTTACAAACGCAACATGGTTCGAAGATGGCATCATCAACGCATGCCATAACTGCATTGATAGGCATTTAAATACCAAAGGAGATCGTATTGCAATTATCTGGGAGAATGATGACGGCACTTCAAATCAAACTTATACCTTCAATGAATTACATGAAGAAGTCTGTATATTTGCAAACACTCTTAAAGCTCTTGGAGCTTCAAAAGGATCAAAAGTATGTATCTATATGCCCATGATCCCAGAAGCTGCATTTGCCATGCTGGCTTGTGCACGAATTGGTGCAGTTCACTCAGTAGTGTTTGGCGGCTTTTCTGCTGAATCTCTTAAGGATAGGATTTTAGATGCTAAATGCGAGCTTGTGATAACTGCTGATGAAGCCATCAGAGGCGGTAAAGTTATTCCACTTAAAAGCAGTGTAGATGAAGCCCTTATGCACTGTCCTGAGGTTAAAAATTGTCTTGTCATAACAAACACAGGAAATAAAGTTAATTGGAATACAAAAATAGACAACAGTTACTCAGAACTAAAAAAGAATCAAACTAAAGAATGTCCGTGCGAGCCAATGGCAGCAGAAGATCCTCTTTTTATTTTGTATACATCTGGTTCAACGGGAAAACCAAAGGGTGTGTTGCACACCACTGGAGGTTACTTGCTTGGAGCACATATGAGCTTTAAATACATCTTCGGTTATAGAGAAGATGATATTTACTGGTGCACTGCTGATGTCGGCTGGATTACTGGACATACCTATATTATTTACGGACCACTCTCAAATGGAGCAACCACGCTGATGTTTGAGGGTATTCCCACCTTTCCAAATGCTTCTCGTTGTTGGGAAATTTGTGATAAACACCGAGTTAGTATTTTTTATACAGCACCCACAGCAATTAGAACTCTCATGTCTCTTGGGGACACCTATGTAACTCAAACAGAAAGAAGTTCATTAAGGCTCCTTGGAACCGTCGGAGAACCAATCAATCCTGAAGCATGGGAATGGTATTATCGTGTAGTTGGGAATGAGCAGTGCCATATCGTAGATACTTGGTGGCAAACCGAAACAGGTTCGGTATTAATTTCTCCTATCGGCGGCATAACTCCAGTAAAACCTGGGTCAGCAACGCTTCCTTTTTTTGGTATCAAGCCTGCTTTACTCGATGATGATGGCAATATGCTCAAAGGACCAGCAACAGGCAATTTGGTCATGACAACTTCATGGCCGAGTCAAATTAGGACGGTCTATGGAGATCATCAAAGAATGGTTGATACTTATTTTTCCCAGTATAAGAATTGTTACTTCACAGGGGATGGCGCCCGAAGAGATGAAGATGGTTATTATTGGATTACTGGTAGGGTAGATGATGTGCTTAATATTTCAGGACACAGATTAGGCACAGCTGAAATTGAGAGCGCGCTAGTGCTGCATGAGTCAGTTGCCGAAGCCGCAGTGGTCGGAATGCCTCATCCAATAAAAGGGCAAGGAATATATGCTTTTGTTACCTTGATGGTGGATATTGATGGTAACGATAGTCTTATTGATGAATTAAAATCTATGGTGGCAAAAGAAATAAGTCCAATTGCTAAACCAGATCTAATTCAATGGGCTCCAGGCCTTCCCAAAACGAGGTCAGGTAAAATTATGCGAAGAATACTTCGTAAAATTGCTGAAGGTGATTTTAAAAATCTTGGAGATGTAACAACTCTTGCAGATCCTAGTGTGGTGGAAAACCTAATCAATAATACTCAAAAGCTCTAATTAAAAGAATAATGTAACTAACGTTAATATTCCTAACATCAAGTAAAAAAGACTCATGATGGGGGCAAACTCAACATCTGCAGTTTCTGCAAGCGTTTTAAACATCCTTTCGGTCATGTCTCTAGCAACAAGCATAAAAACAACGCTAATAATATGGTAAGCAAATACTAAAAAGATAATGGTTTTTGGGTGAAACATGTAAGTGATTCCAGTGATTGCTGAAAAATAAATTTCTATTGCAAGAAAAGTCTTGAAAGGTGCATTACCTCTGAGCCAATTAACAAAGCTTATATTTTTTTGAATTGCATAAAAAAAACCAATAGCTAGAAAGAGATAGTGAGTGCTTAGCAAGCTAATTAACATATTTAGACAAGGACCCAGTTTTCTTGATCTTTGTTAACTATGCCGTCCTTTTCAAGTTTGCGTAGGTGGGCTTCAAGACTTCTAATAGCTAGTGGAAATAACCTTCTATCAACATCATCGTATACCAATGGCAGAAGCTCTTCGATTTTAAAAACCCCAGAACTCTTCATTTTTTCTAAAACTTTTCTCTCTCTTTGCATACGATGATTTATGATCCAATCTATAACTTGAAAAGGGTTATCCATAAACTCTCCATGACCTGGCCCAATCTTTTCAAATACATAACCTTTTAGTAACTCAAGGGAATCAATGTAAGCAGACATGTCTCCATCTGGAGGCGCTATGACAACCGTTGATCCATTCATAATATGATCACCGGTAAGAATGCAGCTTGATTCTTTTACTAGAAAGCATAAATGATTAGATGCATGACCAGGAGTATGAATTGTCTCAATGGTGTATTCATCTGTTTCAACAAGGTCTCCATGAAAAAGTTCTCGGATTGGTGCAAAGGTTTTATCTTGAAGGCCATCATCTTTTTGAACTCTTTGCCCAAAAACTGGAAGAGAATATTTTTTCTGTAAATAAGCCGCACCTGGAGAGTGGTCTTTATGCGTATGAGTTACTAGAACCCTTTTTAAATTTGAACCACAATCAGCAACAATTTTATCCAATCGATTTTCTTGAAGCGGACCTGGATCTACAAGCGAAATATCTTTATGACCTATTAAATAAGTATTAGTTCCAGGACCTGTAAACATGCTGGCATTTTCAGCACAAATTCTTTTAATTAGGTTATCTTTCATTGTATCCCTCATCGCCTGGTAATAGGCCAACCCATTTATTATTCTCTTGATAAAATTTAGGCAAAATGGTTTGTATGGAACCGGCGGGTAAACCTTGGAAGTGCGCCATAGCTTCTGAGCTTGATGAAAAGGAGCTCAAAACTTCAAGATTCTTTATGGTTGGCATGATTATATTGAATTTACCTGCACGATGATTTTGCAGCGCATCTGTAGGTTTGATCCAAAGACTTTCAGTAAGTTCAAAACCATCATGCCATCCTTCAATTTTTTTTGGTGCAATGGTGATAAAGAATCTTGTGCTAAAACGTTTAGGTTCAATGACAGGAGTAATCCAATGTGCACAATAAGCAATATTTTCTGTTTGAATGGTAGCATCGTATTTTTTTAAAAGATCGTTGTAGCTAAGCTTTCCTTTATTCAGTAATGCTCTGTCATCAATAAGTCTGCCATTAGAGAAAGTTCCTTTCCCTAAAATAATTGGTTTTTCATCAGTAAAATCAAAATCATAATCTGGTTTTTCTCCAGATTTCAAATCTTCTTTTGTGTAATCCTCCCATGAAGTGCTCATGTCTGGAATGATTGTGTCATATACTCCAGCTTCATGTGAATCAACTACTAAAACAGGTACAACTTGGACTTTACCATATTTTCCATCAAGTCCACCTTGAAACATTACACCCAGGTGATAAATTCCACTAGATGATTTGATGTAGTCCCTATTGG
>JALRBL010000078.1 GCA_023257795.1 Gammaproteobacteria bacterium | reverse complement strand
ATTGTTTAATAATAACGACGCCACATTATCAGGTTTTGATATTGAATATCAATATATTGTTAACGAAGATTTGGTAATTGGTGGTAGCTATACATCTCATGACTCCGAGTTTGATACCGGATCAATTGGATATATTAATGATCCTAGTTATACAGGCCTATTGGCAGCATCAAAAGATGTTACAGGAGAGCCTCTTAATGATGCAGCTGAAACAACCATGACTTTCTATCTTGATCACACAGTCCCAGCTTACTGGGGTGGCGAGAGATACACTAGATATAATATTAGCTGGAGAGATGCTAGAAGATCATCCTCTAATCCTGATTTAACTATTGGTGAGCTGACTTTAGCAAATATTTATTTTGGCTGGAGATCAACTGATGGTATGTGGGATGCAAGTCTATTTGTTAAGAACATGTTGAATGAAGTTGATTTATCTTATATTCAAAGTTACTACTCTGATTATAGTATCTTTGGAGGCAACTCTATTGGATCTAAATTCTATGAAGGTGCTGCAAACATGGGTAAACAAGTTGGATTCCAACTAACTTATAGATTCTAAAATCTTGTTAAGTTTAAACGGCAGCCTAGGCTGCCGTTTTTTTAACCTTAAAAACTATTGACACTAATACTGTCAATAGTTCATGATAAAATTTTTTCAAATCATAAAAAACAATGAAAGTTTTAAGAACGCCAGACAAATGCTTTAAAAATTTAAAAGATTATCCGTATGAACCTAACTATACTTTTATCCAAGCTAAAGACGGGACGACTATAAGAGTTCATCATATTGATGAGGGCCCCATCGATGGTCCAATTTTATTAGCAATGCATGGTCAGCCTGTTTGGAGTTATTTATATACTCGGATGATTCCTTTTTTAAATGAAGCTGGAATCAGAGTCATTGCACCTGATCTTGTAGGCTATGGTAAATCCGATAAGCCTGCTGCCCGAGAAGATTACTCCTATCAAAATCAAGTAGATTGGATGTCAGCTTGGCTTGAAGCCAATGATCTCAAAGAACTAACATTTTTTGGTCAAGATTGGGGAGGGCTTATTGGTCTTAGAATGGTTGCAATTGCTCCCCATCGATTTAAGAAAGTTGCCATGGGCAATACCGGATTACCCTATAACCCAGATGTGCCACAAGATATCATTGACCAAGTTAAAGGATTTAGAGCAAGCTCAATTAAGTTAACGCCTAACAGCATGTCCAAAGAGGTAAGAAAGATGGATGCTTCAGATGAACAATCAGGGCATCCGGCTTTGAAGTTTATGTATTGGCAAAAATTTTGCTGGGATTCAGAAAATTTACCTATCGGCATGCTTAATTCAATGATGATGGAAAAGAGATCAAGATTTGCAGCTATGGCCCAGTATTTATTTTTTAAACTTGGTTTAGATAGCATCTCTCCTTTCCGGACAAATCTTGCAAAAGCTTACGAAGCCCCCTTTCCTAATGCTGCCTACAAAATGGGTCCTAGAGCAATGCCAAGCCATGTCCCTATGATTCCAGATCAATCTCTGGAAGCGCAAAAAAAGGCTAGGGACTTTTTTGCTACTTCATCTTTACCCTTTCTTTCAGTGTTTGCTGGAGATGATCCTGTGACCAATGGCATTGAAAAAGATGTTTTAAGAATGGCTCCCAATGCCAAGAGTGCTCCTCATATAGGAGGAGGCCATTTCTATCAGTGGACTAGACCAAAACAATTATCTAAGATCTTAGAAGATTTTATTAAGGAAGAGTCATGATTGATTTTTATACTGCAGCAACACCAAACGGACACAAGGTTTCATGTACATTAGAGGCACTGGAAATTGAATATGAAGTGCATGTTGTTAATTTGATGGAGGGAGAACAAAAGAAACCCGAATTCTTAAAAATTAGCCCCAATGGGAGAATCCCAGCTATTGTCGACAGAGATGCTAACAATCTTTCAATTTTTGAATCAGGCGCAATCATGATTTATTTAGCTGAAAAAGCAGGTAAATTAATTTCTCAAGATCCTTCAAAGAAAGCAAAGGTCTTAGAATGGCTCATGTTTCAAATGGGCGGAGTAGGACCCATGATGGGACAAGCAAATGTATTTTTTAGATATTTTCCAGAAAAAATACAGCCAGCAATTGATCGCTATCAAAACGAGGGAAGAAGACTGTTTGAGGTTTTAGATACCCATCTTAAAGATCATGAGTGGCTGGCGGGAGAATTTTCCATAGCTGATATTGCAAACTGGTGCTGGGTTAGGACGCACAAGTGGTCTGGCATCAATGTGGAAGGTCTGGATAATTTAGATCGCTGGATTAAGGCCATGTATGAGCAGCCAGGCATGGTTCGAGGGATTGAAGTGCCAGTTAAAATCGAAAGCATTTTGGATGATGAAGAAAAGGCAAAAGAATTTGCTAAAAATGCTGAAAAGATGGTGAAGAAGTAAGCAGCTTTTAAAGAGAGCATGGGAGAGAGATGTTAAAAGTCCATTTTGTTGCAAATACCAGGGCAGGGAGAGTGGTTTGGCTGTTGGAAGAGTTAGGTCTTGAGTATGAAGTAAATAACATACCATTTACAAAAGAAGGTCTTAAATCTCCTGAGCATCGAGCAAGACATGCGCTGGGAAGAGTTCCTGTTTTAGAGGATGGTGAGGTAAGTATTTTTGAGTCAGGAGCCATCATAGAATACATCATTGAAAGGCATAAAAATGGGGGTTTAAAGCCCCCTCCAGATGATGCAAACTTTCCCTACTACCTTCAGTGGTATCACTATTGTGAAGGCATGGTTATGCCTCCAATGAATCAAATTGTAGTTCAAACTCTGTTGTTGCCACCTGACCGCAGAGATGAAGTGGTACTGGCGCAAGCCAAAACACTTTTAACAAAGACCCTTATGCCTGTTAATGAAAATTTAAAAGATAAAGAATATCTTATTGGAAATTTTTCTGCTGCTGATCTAATGCTTGGACATGCTTGCTTTATGGCTAATAGGTTAGGGTGCGTTAATGGGGAGATGAAAAATATTATTCAGTATGTTGAAAGAATCAGTAATCGCCCAGCGTTTCAAAAAGCAATTTCTCTAGGAGTATAAGTATGGAAGTGAAGAATTCTGTGATCCCCACAAAAGCCCAAATGGAGGGATTTTTAGAAGGTGATATTGAGAGCCCAATTGTAATGGTTAATTTACTAAAGTTTAAAGAGAATGCAGAGTATGAAGATGGTAGAGAAACGAACCTTTCTGGAAGAGAGGCATATGCAATTTATGGCAAAGAGGTAATGGCCCATTTAAATAAAGTGGGAGGTAGCTTTGTTTTTTCAGGCTCTATTAATCGTTTAATGCTTGGAGAAGTTGAAGAACTCTGGGATGCAGTAGCTATTGCAAGATATCCTAGCAGAAAAGCCATGCTTCAAATGATGATGGATCCAGCTTACCAGGAGAGTGAAAAGCATAGATCCGCAGGATTAAAAGGGCAGTTGAATATAGAAACTAAAGAAGGAAATTTATGATGTTAAAAAAAATTTTTCCTGCAAGTGCAGATAATAATTTTGATGGTAATAACATCGCTCTTTGGGGTTTTGTAATTTTTACAGCCGCGATGACTTGGAGGTCAATTATTCATATGTTTTTTGAGCAGTACGGGTTTCATGAGATTGCCAGTTTCATATTAATTGAAGGCAATCCTGATCCAATGCCAATAATTTATAGATTTTTTTCTTTGTGGGGATTTGCCCAGCTAATTTTTTGTTTTGTTTGTTGGATAGTAATTTTTAGATATAGAGTATTAATTCCTCTCATGTATTTATTTTGGCTTGTTGAGTGGGGTTATAGGACTATTGGCTATTCTTTAACAAGAGAAGAAATAGCAATTCAAGGAATATATACCAACTCTATTACTCCTGGTATTGTCTTGGCGCCATATGTTTTGCTGCTTTTAATTATTTTATTTGCTCTTTCTTTGAAGTCTAAAAATTAGATAAACTTTAACGAATGATCCAGTTTCAATCTCTGAAATCAAATTTAGCTAAGTCTAGAATTGTTGATACATTATCAAAATCATGCAAAGACGGTGAAATATTAGTAAGAATAGAGAGCTTTGCCTTTACGTCAAACAACATCACATACGGCGTGGCAGGTAAAACGTTGGGCTATTGGAATTTTTTTCCAGTTGCTGGAGATAGTTTTGATCAGTGGGGCTGCATTCCTGTGTGGGGATTTGCAGAGGTCATAGAATCAAACTGCGATGATATCAATAATGGTGAAAGATTATTTGGATATTTCCCTCCGGCAGATTATTTAACCCTTAGTCCGATTAGAATTTCTAATCACAACTTTGCTGATGGTACAGAGCACCGCAGGGAACTTCCAGCCGTTTACAACAACTATGTCAGGCTTGCTGAGGAGCAAGATTATGATGCATCTTTTACGGACGCAATGAGAGCGCTTTTATTTCCCCTTCATATCACTGCATTTTGTTTATGTGATTGGTTAGCAGATGAGTCTTATCTTGGAGCTTCTCAGATAATTGTTGTAAGCGCTTCAAGTAAAACCGCAATAGGTTTAGCACAGGGCTTAGCTGAATCAAAAGATGCTCCCAAAATTGTTGGTTTAACCTCTCGTAAAAATTTGGAATTTGTTAAGAATCTTGGCTGCTATGATGAAGTCGTCACTTACGATGAGTTACAAAAAGTAGATTGTTCACAAGGTTCGGTGATGGTTGATATGGCAGGGAGCAGAGAAATTTTAGGGACGTTACACAGAGAGCTAGGAGATAATATGCTCAAGTGTCTGACTGTTGGCATGACTCACTGGGACAATGCGACTACTGCAGAGGATGCCTTAGGGCAGGCAATGCTTAGAGAAAAAACAGAATTTTTCTTTGCTCCTGCTCACATTCAAAAAAGAATTGGCGAGTGGGGGCATGATGCTTATGCTAAAAAAACAAATGCTTTCATGGCCAAAAGAGCGATCCAAAGCAAAGATTGGATGCAGATCATAGAAATTAATGGTCTAGATCAATTTATTCCAATTTATGAAGAAATGGTTGGAGGAAATATCAATCCCAACGAGGGAATTATCGTAAATCTAAACAATGGATAGAAAAAATTATATTTTTATCAACAGTGTCTCTCTTTCTTGTTGGCCTAATTTTTAGGAGAAAAAATGAAGAGTTTATTCAGAATAATTGCTGGTCTTTTTGGAGTATTTTTTGTATTGATGGGCTTGCGTTGGGCTTTTGATCCATCTTCAGCAGCTAACTCACTTGGTATGATCTTGCTTGATGGAGAAGCGCTTAGCACCCAGATTGGAGACTTAGGTAGTTTCTTTATTACTGTAGGTGTTATGACTTTAATTGGGGTGATCACACAAACACGCCACTGGTTTTATGCACCGTCTATGCTCTTGTTGGTGGCAGCCATATATAGAAGCCTTGCTACCCTTATGTATGATGCGCCGTTTGCATTATCCTCAATTATTATTGAGGTAGTCGTAGGTCTTTTTTTAATAGTTACTGGATCTCGAATTTCTAAGGATTCTTAATATGTTGAAGTTTGTAAAGTATGTTGTGGCTATAGCTGTTGTTCTTTTTATCCTGGTATCTGTCTTATCTAGATTGCCTGCTGTTCAAGATCGCCTGATGTTTAGAATTATTGAAAATTTAGGTAGCTCAGTTCCTGATTTAAGGGATGATAGCTTGTCCGCTGTGGTTTGCGGGTCAAGATCACCCTTGCCCTCTCCTGGAAGAGCTCAGTCTTGTATTTTAGTAAATGCAGGTGGTAATTATTATGTGGTAGATATTGGAGATGGAAGCGCAACAAACCTTAATAATTGGAGGGTAGATGCAAATAAAATTCAAGCCACTTTATTTACTCATCTGCATTCCGATCATATTTCAGATCTAGCAGACCTGCATTTACAAACATGGATTAATAGCAAGCGTACAGCTCCCTTGGATGTTTATGGTCCTGAAGGCGTTGAGCTGGTAACTAAGGGATTTGAGGACGCCTATCAACTCGATTATCAATTTAGACATGATCACCATGGCGATCGAGTAGCACCCATAGAAATAGCTGGCTTTAATCCTCTGCCAATTAATTTAGCGAATCCAGTCATTATTGATAAGGATGGTCTGAGGGTAACTGCTTTTAGGGTACCCCATGATCCTGTAAAACCAGCTCTAGGATACCGTTTTGACTACAAAGGCAGATCAATTGTTATTAGCGGGGACACATCTTACAGTGAAAATTTAATTCAAAATGCTCGAGATGCGGATGTTTTATTTCATGAGGCTCAAGCAAATCATCAGTTAGCTATCATGAAAAAAGCGTTAGCTAACAATGAGGGGCTTGTAAAAATTTTGAATGATATCGAAACTTATCATGCCACTCCTCTTGAGGCAGCGGAGTCTGCAAATCTAGCTAATGTTAAGCATTTAATTTTTTATCACCTCACTCCAGCTCCCAGAAATGCTTTGATGGAAAGAATGTTTTTTCGAGGAGTTAATAATGTCAGAAAAGATTGGACCGCTGCTAAAGATGGCACTATGGTAGTCTTGCCTTTGGGATCTGATGAAATAATAGTAACTAAGATAAACTAAAGTTACACACTTTAAATTAAGATAAAATAATTCGTGGAGAGGGGTTTCATATGAAAATAAACAAGTCATTCATTGGTCTAATAGTGGTCTCTACCATATTCTTGATTTATGCATCAGGCTTTTATAAGAACTTGCAAAGCAATTCTGCACTTGAAATCGTAGACTTTTCCACAGAGGAATCTTTAGAAAATAAGAACATCCCATCGAATCCAGACAGAATACCTCTTTATGGTGATTTGCATGTCCACACAAAATACTCTTTTGATGCTTATATTTTTGGGGTAACTGCAACTCCATACGATGCATACAAATATGCTATTGGCGAGGGAATCAAGCATCCTCTTGGGTATGAGATGAAAATAAAAGAACCGTTAGATTTTTATGCAGTTACAGATCACGGTTTCTATATGGGAATGATAGAAAATTATTCAGATACTTCTTCCAAGATGTCTAAAAATGAATGGACCAAGCCAATGCATAATCTTAATAGACCAGAAAATGTAACGGTAGCTTCAACCGGTGAAAGAGCCAATCTTTTTAGC
>JALRBL010000014.1 GCA_023257795.1 Gammaproteobacteria bacterium | reverse complement strand
TATTAGTTGTATTCCAAGGCCCAGCACCACGTTGCCAAATATCAAACGCACCATTAATAATATAGTTAGGACTGTAGTATCCGTTAGCCGTGATAGGTGCTTGTGACTCTACCCATTGACCGCCGTCAACATCTACAACATATACGTAGAGTGTGCCGTCGAGAGTGTTAAACCATTGGTCGCCATCTACAGGGTTTAGTGGTGGAATGTCTTCCGTAATGGTTTTTGCGGATTGCATTGGAAGTGATCATAAAGACTATTTATATGCAGAAAATGGCGTTCTAGGGATTGCTGCCATCGCTAGCCTATGTAATCAATTTGATCCCAAGGGCCAAATGAACCCAGGAAAATTGCTCCCTGATATAAAGGATTGAGCTTTTATGAGAGCATTTACAAAGCGTGATCAACTCCTCTCTAAAATGCGAGCTGGAGAGAATCTAGATTGGGATGTGATAATTATTGGGGGAGGTATTACGGGTGCAGGCGTTCTTCGTGAATCTTGTCGGAGAGGCTACAAAACACTATTAATAGAGCAACAAGATTTCTCATGGGGAACCTCCAGCCGATCCTCTAAGATGGTTCACGGGGGATTAAGGTATCTTGCGGCAGGCGATTTAAAACTTACCAAAGAATCTGTTCAAGAGAGACAGCGATTATTAACAGAAGCTCCCGGATTAGTGGACCCCATTTCTTTTTACTTCACCTTCAGGAAGGGAAAGTTTCCTGGGCGCATTGCTATGAAGATTATTCTAACTATCTATGATTTTTTTGCTGGCGCTCAAGATAATAAATACTGCAATAACAATGAGCTGTTAAGTCGCTTCGAAGGCCTTGATAATAACAATCTTCAAGGCGGAAGCCGTTATACAGACGCAATAGTTGATGACTCTCGATTGGTTCTTAGAGTTCTGCAAGACAGCATAGATGATGGAGGTGAAGCCCTTAGTTACACAAAGGTTAAAAATCTATTATTAGAAGATAAAAAAGTTTGTGGCGTCACCATTGAAGATAAAGACTTTTCTAACTCTATCAACCTTAAAGCCTCAGTTGTTATAAATGCTACGGGTGCCTGGGCTGATCGAATAAGAAATATTGTTAACAGCGAGGAGCGCATTAGGCCTTTGCGTGGAAGCCATATCATTATTCCTAAATCTCTTTACCCAATCCAAGATGTCATGACCTTTCTCCACCCCGATGACAAGAGAGGTGTCTTTGTTTACCCTTGGGAGGGAACGACTGTTGTTGGAACTACAGATTTAGATCATTCTGAGGATTTGGATGTCGAGGCTAGTATTACTGAAGATGAGGTGGCTTATCTTCTTAAGGCTTTTAATACCGAGTTCCCCAAGCATGCCATCAAGCGGAGCGAAATCTTGTCAACTTGGGCAGGGGTAAGGCCTGTGATTGGAACAGAAAAAAACAAAGACCCCTCCAAAGAGAGACGAGATCATGCAGTTTGGTCGGATAAAGGACTCATTACGGTGACAGGTGGCAAGCTGACTACTTTTCGATTGATTGCATTAGACGCTCTAACTGCAGCTAAAGATAATCTTCCTCCAGCTAAAGACTTTTCGAGCGATAAAGTTTTTGTTACCCCTGAAGTTACTTCGGAGTCATTGTTTCCAGAAAACCCAAGTTGGGGGCAACGTCTTCTTGGCAGGTATGGAGAGAGAGCTATTGAATTAGTCAATGGCAGTTCTCCAGAAGAAAGAGACAACCTGGGGGATACTGAATTTACTTTAGCTGAATGCAGATGGGCGCTAAAGTTCGAAGCAGTTGAGCACCTTGATGACCTTTTGCTGAGAAGAACGCGCCTAGGAATGTGTCTTCCCAATGGCGCTGCTGAGCTTTATCCTGTATTACAGGAAATGTGTTCAAATTTATTGGGTTGGGATGAGGGGCGCTGGAACTCTGAATTAAATCGATATGAAGCAATTTGGAAAAAGCATTACAGCCTTCCAAGTATTAATTAAGGTAAAGTGGGTATGAACCAAGAGCCATATTTTTTAAGCATTGATAACGGTACCCAAAGCGTTCGTGCCATTGTTTTTGACGGAAAAGGCCAACTTATTGCTAAGAGTAAAGTTGACATAGAGCCATATTTTTCATCTCAGAAAGGGTGGGCTGAACAGCATGCTGATTATTTTTGGGACTCTCTTTGTCAAGCCTGTCGTAATTTATGGCCTGAGTTACCGGTACCTAAGGAGCAAATTTCTGCAGTCTCAGTTACAACTCAGAGAGCTACCATAGTTGCCATGGGCGAGGACAACAAGCCTTTAAGGCCTGCAATAAGTTGGTTAGATCAAAGGCAAGTGGAGACCAAACCCAAGCTCAAGAAAATAGAGTCAGTATTAATGAGTTTAATCAGAGCCAAGCCATTGGTAGATTTAATGCATGCACAAGCAGAAGCAAACTGGATGGAGCAAAATGAGCCTGACCTTTGGAAAAAGGTGCATAAATTTTTACTTCTATCGGGTTTTCATAACTACAAGTTAACAGGTAAATACCATGATGCTATTGCTAGCACTGTGGGTTTTGTTCCCTTTGAATATAAGACACAACAATGGGCGGATGCCAATGATTGGAAATGGAGAGCTATGCCCATTCGTCAGGAAATGCTACCGAAAGTAATGCCGGCAGGATCTGTGCTAGGAGAAATAACTGCAAACGCCTCTGAGGAAACTGGTATCCCGGTTGGCATTCCCCTAATTGCTAGTGGTTCGGATAAAGCATGCGAGGTCTTGGGTACGGGTTGTATTGATAATGAAACAGGTAGTTTAAGTTATGGAAGCTTGGCCACGCTAAACATTACCTCCGATAAATATCTTGAGGCCATACCTTTTTATCCAGCCTATCCAGGCGTGATTCCTAATACATTTAATATTGAGATGATGGTTCAGCGGGGCTACTGGATGGTAAGTTGGTTTAAAAAAGAGTTTGGACTTAAAGAGCAACAATTGGCAGCTCAAAAAGGGATATCACCCGAATCGTTATTTGATGAATTAATTGCTAATGTTCCAGCTGGTTCGAACGGTTTGATGCTGCAACCCTACTGGTCGCCATCTAATGGCGATGGTCCCGAGACTAGGGGTGCAATTATTGGGTTTAATGAAGATCATACAAGAGCTCATCTTTATAGAGCAATGATTGAAGGCCTTACTTTTGCTTTAAGAGAAAGCAAAGAGATATTAGAAAAAAGAACAAAGAAATCTGTATCTCGCTTAGTGGTATCCGGTGGTGGATCTCAAAGTGATGAGGTAATGCAAATTACCGCAGATATATTTGGTATGCCAGTTTTTAGACCGCATACCTTTGAAACGTCTTCTTTGGGCGCAGCCATTGCTAGCGCTGTTGGTATAGGCTTATATCCTGATTTTTCTTCAGCAGTTGATAAAATGACTCATCAAGGTGATAGGTTTGATCCAGTGGATGCTAATAAAGAAATTTATAATGAGCTATATCATAAGGTGTATAAAAAGATATATGGCCACCTTAAGCCAAGCTATGAAGCAATTTGGTCTATTACTAACAGATCTTAGAATAAACTAATATTAAATCGGGGACAAAACAATGATAGGTAAGGTTAAAGAATTTTTTCGTATATTAGGTGAACTCAAATACATGATCCCTGTTATGAGATACAAATGGCCATCTGGAGATGATAGAGCTTCGTTGGCACATACATTTCAAGCAACCACTGAGAAATTTCCAGATAGAGCTTTTATTTATTTCGAAGAGGAAACCTGGACCTATGCTCAAGCCAATAAAGCTGCAAATAGTATGGCCCGTTATCTTGCCGA
>JALRBL010000002.1 GCA_023257795.1 Gammaproteobacteria bacterium | reverse complement strand
GTCTTAAAGCAGTAGATGTCAGTAAAGAATTCTGCAGGATATGGATAGGTAAAGGTATTTTTTTTACCAATCACTCTTTGGTGAAAAACATGTCCATTAAAAAACATTAAGATCCTTGGTAATAGTTTGGGCAACCTTAATTGCGCTATTTAAGCCATCTTCATGGAACCCATACCCCAAATATGCACCAACAAGGTATATACCATTATTACCTTGGAATTTTGTAATAGCATTTTGGGCCATTACAGACTTGGAGTTATAAATTGGATGCTGATAAGTAAAACTATTAATTAATTTTTCTCTGGAAATCCTGGCATTATCGCCTACAGAGACAAAAATATTATGATTGGTGTCTAGTTTCTGAAGATTGTTCATCCAATAGGTCAAGAAAAATTTTTGATTGAGCTGCTGGATATTCCAAGAGCTCCATTGATTTCTCTTCAAAGGCATAACGCTTTCATCAGTATGAATAGAAACAAGATTTTGAGAGTAAGAAAACTCGTTAAGTAATGAGGTACCTAGGAATGTATCAATTTTAGGAAAAATTGTTTTTATTTGGTTTGCATGACAAGCAAATATCACCAAGTCATAGGATTTCTCAATTCCGTTATTTAAGATAAAGAATTTGTCCTGAAAATCAATTTCCAGCTTTGCATTTAAAAAAATATTTTTAACGCCCCATTGAGCTTGCATCTTCTCTACATAACTTGAGCTACCATTATTTACGGATTTCCATTGAGGTCTCTTTAATAAATTAAATAATTGATGGTTATCATAAAATTCTACAAACGTTCTAAACGGAAATTCCTTAATCACATCAAAGTTGCTTGACCAAATAGATGCTGCCATAGGGACAACATACTCTTGAATAAATTCATTTGAAAAATTATGCTCGATTAACCAAGTACCAAGCGTGCTATTTGAAGGTTGATGCTTTGAGATTAATGCAAGCCGTTTAAACCTTATAATCTCAATTAGCCTTCGTAAATAAGATGCATTTGCAATAGATGAAAGCTTTTTGTAGTCTTCAGAAGACCAAGCTGAGGTGTTGCTATTATAAGAAAAAGACATGGAGCTATCATTTATCTCAACATTTAACTCCTTAAATAGCTTTAAAAGATTTGGATAATTGTGCTGATTAAATACAATAAATCCACTATCTACTCTAATAGTGTCACCATATAAATTTAATTCATGTGTATGAGTGTGACCGCCTAATCTTGATTCTTTTTCATAAAGATCGATGTTAATTTTTTCTTGTTTTGACAAAATATAGCTTGCGCTTAATCCAGATATACCCGATCCAATAACAGCAATATTAATCATATCTCTTAATACCTGAAGATCTTTTCCTATCGTAAATTCGCGATGAATATGCAGCTTTTACTGTGGAAGTTTGAAAAGGCTGGGATACTGACTCAGAAAATATTGAAGCATTTTTGTTTTTAAGAAATAGGAAAAGCAAAATCCCACTAAAAAAACCGCCAATGTGTGCAACGTAAGCTACATTACTTTCAACCATAGAGCTTAAAGAAAAAAACTGCCCAACAATCCATACGCCTAGAACCATAAAAGCAGGGACATTTATAACCTGAAGAATAATGAAAAACCAAAAGAGTACTTTGATATTGGCTCTAGGATACATTAATAAGTAAGCTCCCAATACAGCAGCAATTGAGCCACTTGCACCTACTAAAGGAATAATACTATCTGGCTCAAAGACAGCTTGGAAGTATGATGCAGCAAATCCCCCGACCAAGTAGAAAATAATAAACTTAGTTCTACCCAAGATATCTTCGATATTGTCGCCAAAAATCCAAAGATATAGCATATTGGATGCAAGATGGAGAAAGCCGCCGTGAACAAAGAGCGAGGTTAAGCTAGGAAAATAAATCAAAGACTCTGAATCAAAAAAGTTTGCAGGAATAAAGCCATAAGAGGCATAAAAGTTATTTAATTGACTGTCGTTAAAACTAAGCTGGAAAAAATATATAAAAATATTTAAGAAAATTATTGCTCTGGTTACGTATGGAAATGACTTCGTAGGATTATCATCAAACAATGGTAGAAAGAACATATCAAATATAATACCTAAAAAATTGCTTGAATTTCCTAATTGTCTTTAATCTAATAATTTTAGTGTATCTGAAGAATTCTCTATAATACCTAGATGCAAATAGTAGTTATTGAAGACCAAAATATAGGCCACAATAAGCCGCTAACTGCGTTAATAAATGAATTAAGCAAACATCAAAATTTAGATATCATTAATTTTAAGCTAAATGATGAAGTAGATAAAATCCTTATGAATAATGTCTTGGTATCTTCCTCGGTATTAATCATTGGAGCAGGTCATCAATCACATAAAAAAATAAGGGCCTTAAAAAAATTCTTGTCCAAAAAAACAAAAGTAATATCAGTTGCTTTAATGAAGCCCTCGTTCTGCATAAAACAATATGATGTAGTTATAACACCTAAACATGACTTTATTTCCTCTAAGATACCTAGGAATGTGATTGCTCACGATGGATCCTTAGCAGAGGTTAGTCAAGCATTGCCGCAAGAAAATAGTGTTGTGATAGCCTTGGGAGGGCCTACGCCAAAAATGAAATTTGATAACAAATTAATTATCAGAAATGTCCAACACATTCTCAACGTTTTTCCCAGCAGCAAAATCCATCTATGCAACTCTCGAAGAACCCCTGAGGGATTATGGGATGAGATAAAAAGCCTCAGCCATCAAAATATAGAAATACATGAAGCATACAATACCGATCGTGATTCATTTCAAAGAATAATCGCCCTCTCTGAAAATAAGTTTGTAACTCCTGACAGTATAAATCTAATATCTGAGTGTCTTTCTTCAAAAGGCCGGACACATGCAATTCAAACGACACAATTAACACCAAAGAAATCTTTTTTTAAATCTAGAGCAAACAAGATTTCTTATTTTATTGATTCTATGGAATCTAAAGGTTATTTGGGGTTTATCAGAGAGATAGAGGAAGGGCCAATAAAAGTTATCAGAATCAAAAAGCCAAGTTTATGTAATGATCCATTATTTGAGGTTGAAAAAGTGGCATATGAGCTGAACAAAAGGCTCAAAAACTTCTAGAAATATGGCTAAACCAAAGGTCTTTATAGCTTATGGTAATTACAATAATTCATTTATTTTCAAAAGATTAATTAGTTTTTGGATCAAAAAGACTGAGAAATTAATGCTTCTTAATTATCATACATCTGCAAATAATAATTTGAATGTCATGCCAAGCGTTCCAAACCCATTCATTGAACTCATTAATTGTAACGATATTAATGAGGGATTATTGACTCAAAATAAAAGCGACGGCTTGATACTTTTTCATGATAATCAGATAGCAGATTCTTTGTTTAAGGAGTCAATAATGATGGGAAAACCCGTAGTATCTATTGAGACAAATTTAACAAGCAAACTATTATCTCAAGAATTTATTTTAAATGAGGATAACTTGGAAGAAATTTTAAACTTCTTTACAGAGAATATATTCAAAATTAATATTTCTGCAATTACACATCATTTTAAAGAACACTTTGTTTAGGTAGCTAATACCTGACGATAGAGATCTACCGTTTGCTTGCACTGATATTCAAGTGTAAAAATATCAGGAAGGTCAACTGAATGTCGTGATCCATCCAAGGCAGATCTTAATTTTAAAGTTAATTGTTTAAAGTCTAAATAATTTACCAGGCCCCAAGAATCGATGAGATTGATGGATTCTCCAACCCCTCCTCTATTCCAACCAATTACAAGGCTTCCGCACGCGGCAGCTTCAATAATTGTTCTGCCAAAAGGCTCTGGTTTTTCAGATAAATTAAGGGTAACTTTTGAGAGTTTATAAAGATTTTGAATGGAGCTTTGAGAGCCAACAAAAACTAATTTTTTTGAATCAATGAGGTTGGCAAACTGCGCTGTTAACTTTTTAAAATAGCGTTCTTTATTTTTTGCGACTGGCCCTGCTACAACACCAATCCAATCAGATCCTGCTAATTGTGATAAAACTTTGCCAAACGACTCTATTCCTTTCCAAGCGGTGATCCTTGCTGGAAATAAGATAACTTTCTTATTTTTAATTTCTGGATGTTGAGAATAAAAATCTTCAAGCCAAAGATTATCTTGTTCATTTTTGTTAAAAACAGAAGTATCACAGCCACGATAAATAAGTTTGATATCTGATTTACTAACATTGTAATTTTCTAGGATGTACTCTCTAACGCATTCCGATATAGCAATGGTTTTATCTACGTAACTCATTGATTTGCTATACCATGGCTTAGAATACAAGCCATGAAATGTGCTAATAACAGTTGGCTTAAAACTGGGGTCTTTAATTGAACGTAAAGCGAAGAAATGTATCCATGCAGGGAAACGGGATCGTAAATGAATTATATCTGGACGCTCTGTTGTATATATTTGAGCTAATTTCTTAAACTCTAAGATTGAGGTAATATTTTTATCTTCAATTGAAAGAGAAAAATGCAACCCGCCGCTCTCTTTAATTTGATGTTCAAAATGCCCTCCACTTGAAACTACAATCGATTGGTAACCATTGTTAGTAAGGTATTTTGATAAGTCTAAAGTTCCTCTTTCAACGCCTCCATGATTAAGCGCTGGAAGCAATTGAAGAACTTTCAAACTCATTCGTACCTTAAAGCTACTGCAGGCTCAAGACTGGCAGCTCTTCGTGCAGGCCAAATCCCAAAAAAGAGTCCTACCAATGCAGAAAAAGATACTGAACCAATGATTGCTACGAGAGGAAAAACCATTGGCCAATCTTGCCAAAGAGCGACTAAGAAGTAGATAATGCTACCCAGAATTACTCCTATGAAGCCACCAATTAAGCAAAGAATAATGGCCTCAATGATAAACTGAAGCAAGATAATATTTTTTGTTGCACCCAGTGCTTTACGCAATCCAATTTCTCTAGTTCTTTCCGTTACAGATACCAACATAATATTCATGACACCTATACCTCCCACCATAAGGCTTATAGATGCAATTCCAATAATTAAAGCAAAAAATATAGAAGTTGCTTGTTTTTGCAAGTCCAAAGCTTGTCCCCAATCATTTATTCTAAAATTATTTTCTTCACCGGGCCCAATATCGTGTTCTCTTCTTAGTACTCTTTCAATAGCAATCATGACTTCCTCAGTTCGATATTCCACTGGGAAATTCACATTAATTGAGCCAATTGTTTCTGTACCAAAAATTCTATCTGAAGCTGTATAAAGCGGAACGTAAATTTGCTCATCAGGATTTGGCCCCCAACCGGATCCTTCTTCTTTGATAATTCCAATAACTTTAAATGCAACATTAGAAATAAAAACATCATTATTTAAGAGGGCCTTAGACGAAGTTTTAAGTTCATTAGCAACTTTGGATCCAAGAACTGCTACCCGTTTTCTTGAAAGGCTATCTTTTTCGTTAAACAATATTCCTTGATCAATTTCATAACCACGAATTGAGAAAAACTCTGGGTTACTTCCCACGATTTGTAAATTAGAGTTCTCACTACCAAATTTAATTTGTCTCGATCCCCTGATTTCTGGAGCAATCTGCCATGGAATTTCTTTATCTTTTAAAAGAGCGAGGGCATCCTTAATATCCAAAGGTATATTGCTTGTATTGGTGGCTCCTTGGCGCGATGATGTCGGGTAAACATTGATAGTTCTTGCACCCAAATCAGAAATTGATTCATCAAGTGCCTTTTGTGCACTTGATCCCATTGCAACCATCGCAATTACTGCAGCAGTCCCAATAATAATGGCCAAAGTAGTAAGTATTGAGCGTAATTTGTTTGCTCTAATTGAATCTAATGCAGAAGAAATTGATTCTTGTATTGGCATTAACTAAATCTACCTTTCAATCTTTCTGTGAAACGTTGTTGATATTGAATCAAGCCCTCGCTTGGAAGAACATACACAACATCAGATTTCTTTAGTCCGCTGATTAACTCTACGTTATTAAGATCAGTCTTACCAACCTCTACCCATTCGAGAGAAGGGCCTTTATTTGTATCCCTGAAAACTATGAATGAAGTAAAACCTTCTCCATCCATATCATTAGATAAAAATGAATTAATTTCACTTTGAGGAATTCCTAGAAGCAAAGCAACTGTCTTTACATCCTTTCTAGTTCTCAATGAACCAGCGGGTAATGCTAGTGCTACTTGTTCATTCAGGATTTCAATTTCCACATCCGTGTTCATACCAATCAAAAGAAGATTATCCTTATTTTCAATATCAATAAGTACAGGAAAGGTGGTGACATTCTGTTCTTCTCTTGCTTGCGGTTCAATCTTAGAAACTAGGCCAGTAAATTTTTTATCTCTGTATGCTGAAACTCTTAAAGTTACCTCTTGGCCAATAGTGATTTTACCGATATCAATTTCATCAATGAGCGCTCTTACTCTCACTTTATTAAGATCAGCCATTTCCATTAAAAGCGTTCCCCCACCAACTGCTGAAGTTGGAGATGTGATTACTTGGCCAACTTCGGCTGCTCGTGAAATAATGGTTCCATCTATAGGTGACCTAACCAAGGTGTCGTCTAATGCAATCTTCGCATTCTCTAAAAAAACATTAGATCTAACATATTGAGATTTAGCAGACGAGAAAGCCTCTTGGGCATCTTCAAAAGCTTTGTCGGAAATACTTCCTTCATTATGAAGTTTCTGAGATCGAACAAATTGACTTTCAGCATTTGATAATCGTACTTTAGCAACATCTAAATCAGCACTAGCTTGCTCTAGGTTATTTTGGGGTGTTCTTTGATCAATTCGAGCAAGCACTTCACCTTTCTTGATGAAATCACCGATTTCTGCACCAAGGAATAATATTTCTCCAGAAGCCTTAGATTTAATCTCAATGGATGAAATTGCTTCGACTGTTCCTGACGCCTCAACGGTTAACTGCAATTGCTTGGAAGCAACCTCTTTTTTTGTATAGAACTTGAACTCTTCTTCGCTTTTACCACCGCCACAAGAAATGAGGCCAAATAAAAGACCGGCAAAAAGTAAGTATTTAGTTGATTTTGTCATATTCAATTAATCCATCTTTAATAAAAATAACCCTATTAGCTTCATTAGCTACCTCAAGCTCGTGGGTGATAAGTATAATTGTTTGTCCATTGTTGTGAAGGTCCCTAAATATTTTTAGAATCTCCTCTCCAGTCTGGGTATCAAGATTACCGGTTGGCTCATCAGCAAAAACTATGGAAGGATTGGTCACCAAAGCTCTGGCAATAGCCACCCTTTGTTGTTGTCCACCAGACATTTCTGATGGTTTATGATCCATTCTATCGCCAAGATTAACTTGTATAAGAGCTTTTTTTGCTTTTTCGCGTCTTTGTTCTTTATTAATTCCTGCATACTGAAGCGGTAACATGACATTTTCTAGCGCGGTATTTCTTGGTAAAAGATTAAAGCTTTGAAATACAAAGCCTATTTCTCTGTTACGAACATTGGATAATTTGTCATCTGACATATCACTCACTTCAACATTATTTAACTTATAGGATCCATAGGTAGGTGAATCCAAGCATCCAATAATATTCATTAATGTTGATTTTCCTGAACCGGAGGGTCCCATGATTGCTACATACTCACCCTTTTCAATTGAAAAGTTAATACCCTTAAGAACCTCTAACGTTTGAGTTCCTAGTATGTATGCTTTTTTTAAATTTGAAACATGTATCATTCGGAAGAAATTATACAATCTAATGATATTTAGAAGTATGTTATTAAAAAGTTGAAATATTCCTAAATATTAAATTCAATTGTTGTTATGCCTGCTTGCGGTATTGCTACTCCGCCTTCAATTCTAGGTTTAAACTTCCATTTCAACACAGCTTGGACGGCAGCAGCATCAAATATTCTAGGAGGTCTTGATTCTACCACGCTAGCTGATGTGACGTTTCCATCGGCATCAACCTGCAATTGAACTTTTACGTAACCTGTTTTACCTGCCCTAAGAGCGTCAGACGGATAACGAGGAGAAATTCTTACCAAAGGTATCAATCCGCCATCGCCAGCATTCGCTAATCCCCCTCTGATGTTTGCACCCTGTAAATCTAAAGGCATATCAATATCAGGAATATCAATATCTAATTGAGGCGTTGGAGGCGGTGCATTATCTGGCGTTTCAAGTTTTGGTGGTGGTGGTTTCTTTGGGGGTGGTGGTTTTTTTGGGATTCTTCTTTCTCTTTCATTAAGTGAATCGTCTTTCTTTAATCTAATGAAATCAACTACGCTGCGATTTTTATCGCTATCCAAAAATGTATCACCAGGCATAATAATGATGTACATCAACAAAAATAAAGAGCATGCTGCTACGATCCCATAGCCAATATACTTTAGCCATGGACTTTCTAGGATATTAGTCTTTAGTTGCTGCAATTGAGACATTTTGAACGCCAGCAAGCCTTACTTGATCCATTGTTTCAACCAAGAGACCATTCTTGGATTCCTTGTCTGCTTGAATAATGACAGAGCCTTCAGGGTTTTCTGCCTTTAGCCTTTCAACATTTGCGCGAACAGCTCTTAGTTCAATTCTTCTTTTATCTATCCAAATTTCATCATTTGCTGTAATTGCAATTAAGATGTTTCCTCTTTCATCTCTTACAGCTGTGGCTGCATTAGGACGATTTACCTCTATCCCTGTTTCCTTTATAAACGAGGTTGTCACAATAAAGAAAATTAGCATGATAAATACGATATCAAGCATTGGTGTTAAATCAATGCCAGCATCTTCTTGTTGTTTTCTTCTTTTTCTAAGCATGTTTCAGTGTGTCCACGGAGGATTTGTGTTCCGTTACTTTATCATTTAATAATTTTTCTAAATACGTAATAGCAAATAAACCAGAGATTGAGATAATTAAACCGGTCATTGTAGGCAATGTGGCTTTAGCAACCCCAGAGGCCATTGCTCTTGGGCTTCCTGTGCCTGTATAAGCCATTACATCAAACACAGATATCATTCCCGTTACTGTTCCAAGCAAGCCTAATAAAGGACAAAGAGCAATCAATCCTTTAATAAGTCGAAAATTAGTATTGCCAATCATAGCAACACTAGATTTTTCAGACTTTAGAACTTGTTTAAAAAGCCAATCATGCAATGTGATATGCGCCTTAAGTTTTTCAATGGAATTAGAAATTACAGCGTTCATTTCACCACGAATAAAAAAGTATCTTTCAATAAGCAAACACCACATCCCAATTGCAACTATAAATAAGACAAAAAGGACAGGTCCCCCTCTTTCAATGTAATTGAAAATACTTTCAAAGGGTAAAAAGAGGTAGTAAAACATTATTTTGCTGTTTTAATGGCTATAAGACCTATCGCCTGATCTTCTAAAGTCTGCACTAGCTCTCTGCTTCTATTGTCTAAGAAGTTATGAATGAATAACAATGGTACTGCCATGATTAAACCCAACATAGTTGTAACTAATGCTTGAGAAATACCTCCGGCCATAAGTTTTGGATCTCCGGTACCAAACAATGTGATTGCCTGAAATGTCTCGATCATACCAATAACTGTTCCCAATAAACCCAGTAAAGGAGCAACAGCAGCAAGTAATTTAATAGTACCAAGGCCTGATTCTAAAGGTGGTATCAATTTAGAAAGTTGATCTTCAAGCAAAATTTCTAAATCTTCAAGTTTAGAACCTTTAAAACCATCAAATACACCTTGCAATTTACCCAAAGAAGATTCAGAAGCATAACTACCAGATGCTAGTTCAGATTTAATTTCTGTTGCTTGATTACGTAAATACATAAATCTCAACGCTCCAAGCGTTATACCAAATAATCCAATGAGAATAATCACATATCCTACAAAACCGCCCTGATTAATTCTTTGAAAAACAGTTGGATTTTGTATAATCAATGAAAGCAATGAACCGCCTGATGGATCAATAAAAAATTCGTAATAACCAGAATCAGGATCGCTAATATCATCTGCCAGACTATTTGGTGCTCCACCTGGTTGACGTGAAAGGAGCTCAAACATGTTTTGAGTATCTAATAATTTTAAATACTTGCCATCTGCCACAGCATTAAATGTTCCAACCCTGGTAACTTCTGTTTGGAAAGATTCACCATTGGGTTTTAGAACATCTGAATTAAATGTGACAACCTTACCTGATTCATTCATTTCATTTAGTAGCTCAAACCAAAGTCTTTCAAGGCTAGCAACGCTTGGCACACCTTTTGTTTGAGATAACTCAGATAGAAATTCAATCCTATCTGGAAATTGAATATTTGTTGGAGATCTTTCAAAATGACCTCTTGCATCACCCGATACCTGCCTGACGACTCCAAATAACTCACCCAAAGAACCTAATTTTAAGATTAACTGCTCTTCGAGTTCTGCAAGCTGCTTATCATTTTTCTCATATTCTTTAGTCAATCTTGCTGTTCTATCTTCCTCTCTTTTGAGATCAGCTTTAGCTTGATTGAGAAGGTATTGTTGTCTATTTTTTTGTGATAGGAATTCATTAACTCTCTTATCATCCCTTGCTTTACGTGTGTTAGCGTTTTGTTTAACAAGATCAACCAGTATGTCTAAATCACTTGGAGGAACAGGGACCTCTTGATCCTGAGCAAATGAAAACAAAGGAAGTAAAAGGCTTATTAAAAAGTATTTTTTCATATTATTTCACCAATGGAATTTTAATAAGCTCTGGAGGAGAAATCTTTTGAGCTATTTTTATGCCTGAAGCAATTGATCTTGACATTGAACCGCTTGCCTCTTCCCAGGATTTTGATACAGGATCATAATATCCTGCATTATTACCGTCAGAGGTTTGATACATTAAGGCAACCCTTCCAATTCTTAAAAAATCTACATTAAGACCGTTTAAATCACCCCTATAAGTTTCAATAGTTCTGCCGTATTCATTTTCGATTTGATAAGCTTCCATAACCCTTCTGAACTTTTCAGAGGTAGCTACATCACCTCTATCCATTATTTCTTTTAATTCTTTGACACGAGCTGAGCGTTCCTTTGGTAAGAAAGGTAAATCTAATTTTAAAAAATCTTCAAGTCCATTGATCATTTTAAGCATCAAGGGAACCACTCTTTGATTTGTATAATCAAGCTCTACAAGCTGATTAATAATTGATTGTATCTCTTTGAGTTGTGATGAAATGATTTTTTCAAGTTGATCATTATAGAGTCGGAGTGACTCAACTTCTTTTAGGGTCAGCTGATAATCAGCGAATAG
>JALRBL010000018.1 GCA_023257795.1 Gammaproteobacteria bacterium | reverse complement strand
AATCTAATAAAGAAGATTTCTCAACTATCTCTGCAGGATTGGCCTCGCCACAAATGGTTAGGTCATGGTCCTTTGGAGAGGTAAAAAAACCCGAAACAATTAATTATCGTACTTTTAAACCAGAGAGAGATGGGCTTTTCTGTGCAAAAATCTTTGGCCCAGTAAAAGACTATGAATGTGTTTGTGGTAAATACAAACGCATGAAGCACAGGGGCGTTGTCTGTGAGAAATGTGGCGTAGAGGTTACTCTTGCCAAGGTAAGAAGAGAGAGAATGGGTCATATAGAGCTAGCCTCTCCAGTGGCTCACATTTGGTTCCTGAAATCTTTACCATCTAGGATAGGTCTATTGCTTGACTTAACGCTCAGAGAAATTGAAAGAGTTTTATATTTCGAAAGCTATATCGTTACCGATCCAGGGCTTACTGATTTAGAGAGATGTCAAATACTCACTGAAGAGGAATATATCGAGGCATTTGATGAGTTTGGCGATGAATTTACAGCTGAGATGGGTGCTGAGGCCGTTCAAAAATTACTTTCAGAGCTAGATTTAGATGAAGAAATTAGGATTATTCGAGAGCAAGTTCCAGAAACTAATTCTGAAACAAAACTAAAAAAACTTTCTAAAAGATTAAAACTTTTAGAAGCATTCAAAGATTCTGGAAATAAACCTGAATGGATGATCATGAATGTTCTTCCTGTTCTTCCTCCAGATCTTCGTCCTTTAGTCCCTCTTGAAGGCGGCAGATTTGCTACATCAGACTTAAATGATCTTTATAGAAGAGTTATAAACAGAAACAATAGGTTAAAAAGACTTCTAGAGCTTAGTGCGCCTGAAATTATTGTTCGCAATGAAAAAAGAATGCTCCAAGAAAGTGTTGATGCATTGCTTGACAATGGAAGGAGAGGAAGAGTTATTACTGGAACCAATAAGCGTCCACTTAAATCATTGGCTGATATGATTAAAGGTAAAGCAGGAAGATTTAGACAAAACCTTCTTGGTAAAAGAGTTGATTATTCTGGTCGATCAGTAATTGTTGCAGGGCCGAATCTAAAACTTCATCAATGCGGTTTGCCCAAAAAGATGGCTTTAGAATTATTCAAGCCTTTTGTATACGGAAGACTTGAGCAAAAAGAGCTTGCTACCACGATTAAAGCTGCAAAGAAATTAGTTGAAAGAGAAACACCAGAAGTTTGGGAAATTCTAGATGAGGTGATCAGAGAGCATCCCGTCTTACTAAACAGAGCTCCTACCCTTCACAGACTTGGTATTCAAGCATTTGAACCCATTCTTATTGAAGGAAAGGCAATTCAACTTCATCCTCTTGTTTGTGTTGCATATAACGCTGACTTTGATGGAGACCAAATGGCTGTGCATGTACCTCTGACAATCGAAGCCCAACTTGAAGCCAGAGCTTTAATGATGTCGACCAACAATATTCTATCTCCAGCAAACGGTGCTCCTATTATCAACCCATCTCAAGATGTTGTTCTTGGTCTTTATTACATGACAAGAGATAGGTTCAATTCCAAAGGAGAAGGCAGGGTTTTTTCTAATCCAGACGAGGTATTACGAGCTTTTGAAACAGAAACTATTGATCTTCAAGCATCAATAAAAGTTAGAATCGTTAATGCTGACAAAGGAAGTTTTGTTGAACAAACTACAGTAGGTCGTGTCTTGGTATGGAGAATTACCCCTGCTGAAGTAGGCTTTGACAATGTTAATAAGGTTTTGGATAAAAAGGCCATCACCAATCTCATTGATATTTCATATAGAAAAGCTGGTCTCAAGAAAACAGTAATCTTTGCTGATCAATTAATGTACCTTGGGTTTGACTTTTCTACACGCTCTGGATCATCTATAGGTGTAGATGATTTTATAATCCCTGAAGAAAAACATTCGATCATTGAAGCAGCAGAGAAAGAAGTTAAACAAATAGAATCTCAGTTCTCTACTGGTCTTGTTACTCAGGGTGAGAGATATAATAAAGTCATTGATATCTGGTCAAGAGCTAATGAAAAAGTTGCGAAAGCCATGATGAATAAAATTTCTGTAGACTTGGTAACAGACAAAGATGGTAATGAAGTAGAGCAACCATCATTTAATTCAGTATTTATTTATGCTGATTCTGGTGCCAGAGGATCGCCTGCACAAATTAGACAGCTATCCGGAATGCGCGGCCTCATGTCAAAACCTGATGGGTCTATTATTGAGACTCCAATTACTGCTAACTTTAGAGAAGGTTTATCAGTATTGCAGTATTTTATTTCTACACATGGTGCCCGAAAGGGGTTGGCTGATACAGCTTTAAAAACAGCTAATTCAGGCTATCTAACTAGAAGATTGTGCGATGTTGCCATGGACAGCGTTGTAGTTGAAGAGGATTGCGGAACAGACCAATGTATCTCATTAACTTCTATCATCGAAGGTGGTGAAATTATTCAACCTCTTACTGAAAGAATTCTAGGTAGGGTGCTTGCTAAAGACTTGGTTAATGTTGCAGGAGATATAGTTTTATCTGCTGGTCATATGGTTGATGAGGATTCTATCGGTCTAATTGAAAATCTGAATTTATCAGAACTAGAAGTTAGATCACCTATGACTTGTGAAGCTGCTTATGGCGTATGTTCTTCATGTTATGGAAGAGATTTAGCTCGCGGTCACCAGGTTCACAAGGGTGAAGCAGTGGGTGTTGTAGCAGCTCAATCAATTGGTGAGCCAGGAACTCAGTTAACTATGAGGACCTTCCATATTGGTGGCGCAGCATCTAGCTCTTCTGAAGATAATGCCGTAGTTGTTAGTAACGCTGGAAAAGTTGAGTTCTCCGATGATATGAGAACAGTAACTAATAAAGATAAATTAGAAGTTGTAGTTTCAAGAAATACCATTGTTCAATTACATGATGATCAAGGAAGACTTGTTGAAAAGCATAAAGTTCCTTATGGGTCTACTTTATATGTAGCAAATAATGCGGCTGTTGATATTGATCAACGTATTGCATCATGGGATCCGTATACTAGACCTATTATTTCAGAGGTTGAAGGTACGATTACCTTTTCTGATGTAATTGATGGAGTTACTGTCAGATCTAAAACTGATGAGCTAACCGGATTGAGTAGCATTGAGGTCATTGATGCTTCAGAAAGACCTTCTGCGGGCAAAGACCTCGTTCCCTCTTTATCTATAGTTGATGGCAAAGGTAAGCCTGTTACGGTTGGAGATAAGAAAACACAAGCTGTTTACTCTATTCCTGCAAAAGCTTTAGTCAATATTAAAGATGGTTCAAAGATTACAGCTGGTGAGGTTTTAGCAAGGATTCCATTGGAGGGCTCTAAAACTAAAGACATCACTGGCGGTCTCCCAAGAGTTGCTGATTTATTTGAAGCAAGAAAGCCTAAAGATGCAGCTGTTTTAGCTGAAGCATCTGGAATCGTTTCTTTTGGCAAGGAAACTAAAGGAAAGGTTAGGCTTGTAATTACCCCAGAAGGAGCCACTAAAAAGTCTCAAAATATAGAAATGTTAATACCAAAACACAGAACGTTGACGGTTTTTGAAGGCGAGTCTGTTCAAAAAGGAGATATCATTTCAGACGGCCCATTAAGTCCACATGACATTCTAAGACTCAGAGGCGTCCCTGAATTAACAAATTTTATTGTCAATGAAATTCAGGATGTCTATAGACTTCAGGGTGTATCAATTAATGACAAGCACATTGAAACAATTTTGAGGCAAATGCTTAGAAAGGCTCTGATTCTTGACGGTGGGGATACTAAGTTTATCCAGGGCGATCAAGTTGAGTATGCTGATCTTGTTGAGGAAAATGCTAAAGCCGAGACTAATGGAAAAGTTCCAGCTTCATTCGAAAGAGTGCTGTTAGGTATTACCAAAGCTTCTCTTTCAACTAATTCCTTTATTTCAGCTGCTTCTTTCCAAGAAACAACTAGGGTATTAACTGAAGCATCAGTGACAGGGAAAATAGATCAACTACGAGGTTTAAAAGAAAATGTTGTTGTTGGTAGACTTATTCCTGCAGGAACTGGACTTGAGTATCACAACAAAATGAAAGAGTTAAGATCAGCAGGTCATGATGATTCAATGTTAACTGCTGAAGAAATTGAAGCAGCTCTTAGGCAAGAGTTACAGGAATCTGAAGAATAATGTTGACCAAAATACAACACCTATATACAATCGCGGCAACAAAATAGTATGGCTACAGTAAATCAATTAATTAGAAAACCTAGAAAACCAAAATCTAGAAAGACTGATGTTCCAGCATTAGTAAACTCTCCCCAAAAAAGAGGGGTTTGTACACGTGTATATACTACCACTCCAAAAAAGCCTAACTCAGCTCTTAGAAAGGTATGCAGGGTAAGACTTACTTCTGGATTTGAAGTAACTTCATATATTGGCGGTGAAGGACACAACCTCCAGGAGCACTCAGTTGTGCTTATCAGAGGTGGAAGGGTAAAAGATCTTCCTGGAGTCAGATACCACACTGTTAGAGGAGCTTTAGATACTTCTGGTGTTGCTAATAGAAAACAGCGTCGGTCAAAGTACGGCGCAAAAAAAGGTAAATAGACATGCCAAGAAGAAGAAGTCCAGAAAAAAGAAAAGTATTACCAGATCCAAAATTTAAAGATGTAATTGTTGCTAAGTTCATGAATCACATCATGAAGGATGGAAAAAAGTCAGTTGCAGAAAATATAGTTTATGGAGCATTCGATACTATTAATCAAAAAATGAAGACTGATCCCGTTGATGTTTTTAAGAAAGCATTAGAGACTGTTGGACCCGTTGTTGAAGTTAAATCAAGAAGAGTTGGTGGCGCTACATATCAAGTCCCCGTTGAGGTAAGACCAGCAAGAAGACAAGCTCTTGCAATGAGATGGTTGGTTGATGCTGCTAGAAAAAGATCTGAAAAGTCAATGCCGTTAAGATTAGCTGGTGAATTATCAGACGCATCAGAAGGCAGAGGTTCTGCTATCAAAAAGAGAGAAGATGTTCACAAGATGGCTGAAGCTAATAAAGCATTTTCCCACTTCAGATTTTAATATTATTTTTTAAACATTATGCCTAGAGAAACCGAACTAAATAAGTATAGAAATATTGGTATTTGTGCCCACGTTGACGCTGGGAAAACTACCACCACTGAAAGAGTTCTATTTTATACAGGGTTGTCTCACAAAATTGGTGAAGTACATGATGGTGCTGCTGTCATGGATTGGATGGAGCAAGAACAAGAAAGAGGTATCACTATTACTTCTGCCGCAACCACATGTTTTTGGAGTGGTATGGAGCAACAATATCCTCAGCATAGAATTAATATCATTGATACTCCCGGTCACGTAGATTTTACCATTGAAGTAGAGCGATCTTTAAGAGTACTTGATGGAGCGGTAGTTGTCTTTTGTGGTACTTCAGGTGTCGAACCTCAATCTGAAACAGTTTGGCGTCAAGCAAATAGATATAAAGTTCCAAGAATTGTATTCGTAAATAAAATGGATAGAGCTGGAGCAGATTTTTCAAGAGTGACTCAACAGATCAAAGATAGGCTGAAGGCAAATGTTGTCCCTATGCAATATAACATCGGTGCCGAAGAAGATTTTAAGGGTGTTGTTGATCTTATTAAGATGAAGGCCATTTATTGGAATGAAGATGATCAAGGGTTAACTTTTGAAGCAAAAGATATTCCAGAGCATTTGATTGCTACATGTCAAAAGCTAAGAGAAGAAATGATCGAATCTGCAGCAGAGGCAAATGAAGAGCTCATGGATAAATATCTTGAGTCAGGAGATTTATCCATAGATGACATCAAAAAAGGCATTCGCATTAGAACTATTGCCAATGAAATAGTTCCAGCATTCTGTGGATCAGCTTTTAAAAATAAAGGCGTCCAAGCAGTATTAGATGCTGTGATTGATTATTTACCAGCTCCTGATGAAGTTGAAGCAATTAAAGGTATTATTCCTGGAAAAGAAGAAAAAACTTCTCAAAGATCATCTTCGGACAATGAACCATTTTCAGCTCTTGCTTTTAAGATTGCCACAGACCCATTTGTTGGCACTCTAACGTTTATAAGGGTTTATTCTGGTGTTGTTAAAGTTGGAGATCAGGCAGTAAATTCAACTAAAGATAAAAAAGAAAGAATTGGAAGAATGGTACAAATGCATGCCAATAATCGTAACGAGATTAAAGAAATTAGAGCTGGTGATATCGCTGCTTGCATTGGCTTAAAAGATATCACTACCGGGGATACACTATGCGATCCAAATAATCAAATTATCCTTGAAAAAATGGATTTTCCTGAACCCGTAATTTCAGTTGCCGTTGAACCAAAATCCAAAGCTGATCAAGAAAAGATGTCTATTGCCTTAGGAAAACTTGCTCAAGAAGATCCTTCTTTTAGAGTTACTAGTGATGAAGAGTCTGGTCAGACAATTATTTCTGGAATGGGCGAGCTTCATTTAGACGTACTAGTTGACAGAATGAGAAGAGAGTTTTCTGTTGAGGCAAATATTGGTAGACCTCAAGTTGCATACAGAGAAACTATAAAAAAATCTGTTGAAATTGAAGGTAAGTTTGTTAGACAAAGTGGTGGAAGAGGCCAATATGGCCATGTTTGGCTTAAGCTAGAACCTCTTGGTTTAGATGATGAATATGAATTTGTTGATGCTATAGTTGGAGGCGTAATTCCAAAAGAATATATTCCAGCTGTTAACAAGGGAATCCAAGAACAAATGCAAAATGGCGTGATCGCAGGCTATCCTTTGCTTGCTCTCAAAGCTACTCTTTTTGATGGATCATTCCATGATGTTGATTCAAGTGAAATGGCATTTAAAATAGCTGGTTCTATGGCTCTTAAAGAAGGTGCCCTCAAAGCAAATCCAGTTTTACTAGAGCCTGTTATGAAAGTTGAGGTTGTCACACCGGAAGAGTTTATGGGTGATGTTGTTGGTGACTTGAATAGAAGAAGAGGTATTATTCTTGGAATGGATGAAATACCTTCGGGTAAAGTCGTGCGTTCTGAAGTTCCTCTATCAGAGATGTTTGGTTATGCCACTGATGTTAGATCAGCTACTCAAGGAAGAGCTAGCTTCTCAATGGAATTTACTAAATATGCTGAAGTTCCAAACAACATAGCGCAAGAACTGAAAACTGCTTAGAAACCCTTATTTTTTATTGACATAAGCCTTTGTTGAAGCATAGAATACGCAACCTTTAAATATATAAGACAAGAAGCAAGATGGAAAACCAAGCAATTAGAATTAGACTCAAGGCTTTTGACTACCGTCTAATTGACTCTTCCACAAAATTGATTGTTGAAACTGCAAAGAAAACTGGAGCAGTGATCAAAGGTCCAATACCGCTTCCTGTAAAAAAAGAAAAAACTACGATATTGATTTCTCCTCATAAAGACAAAGATGCAAGAGATCAATATGAGATTAGAACATACAAAAGGTTGTTGGATATCCTAAAGCCAACCGATAAAACGGTTGATGCTCTAATGAAGCTTGATCTTGCATCAGGCGTGGATGTCCAAATAAGTTTAAGTTAATAACGCCATAAGCGGCCATAGAGGGTTAGAGCCCCGTAAGGAGTATAAATTGAGCATAGGCTTAATTGGAAAAAAAGCTGGGATGTCCAGAGTCTTTCAAGAAGATGGAACCTCCATACCAGTGTCTGTAATTTCTGTAGCTGGAAATTTTGTAGCTTCTCATAAAACTGTTGAAAATGATGGCTATTCATCAGTTCTAATTTCAAAAAATTATTTTAGAAAAGCTACTTTAAACAAAGCGCAGCAAGAGTTTTTTAAAAAGGTTGATTTGGACCCAGGTTACCTAGTAGAGTTTAAAACCGAAAATCTTGATCAATTCCCTCAAGGCAAACACATGGATGTAAGTATTTTTGAAAATATTACACATGTCGATGTAACTGGAACCTCTAAAGGTAAGGGCTATGCTGGAGTAATCAAGCGTCATAACTTCAGAATGCAGGATGCAACACACGGTAACTCTTTATCACATAGAGCCCATGGTTCCACAGGTCAATGTCAAACTCCTGGCAGAGTATGGAAAGGCAAAAAAATGTCAGGTCAAATGGGCAATGTGCAGAAAACTGTCCAAAGCCTAGAATTAGTGAAGGCTGATTTAGAAAACAACCTTTTATTTGTAAAGGGAGCTATCCCTGGCGCAACAGGATCACTTGTTAGAGTAATACCAGCTGTTAAAAAGGCACAATCATGAAATTAGATTTACTTTCACAAGATAGCGCAAAACAAAATATTCAAATTTCTGATGAAATATTTTCCAATGAGTACAACTCTGATTTAGTTCATCAAGTTGTTACATCTTTTTTATCTGGTGCTAGACAAGGAAGTCATAGTCAAAAGACTAGATCCGATGTAAGAGGCGGCGGTAAAAAACCTTTTAGACAAAAAGGAACAGGCAGAGCCCGGGCTGGAACTATTAGAAGCCCTTTGTGGAGAGGTGGCGGAGTAGCATTTGCTTCATCACCAAGAGATTATTCTAAAAAAGTTAACAAAAAAATGTATAGAGCCGCTATCAGATCTATATTATCTGAATTGCTTAGGCAAGAAAGATTGCTAGCAATATCAACTCCAAAGTTATCAGAACCTAAAACTAAGCTGATGGCATCGTATCTTAAAGAGCTTCAACTCGAAAATACCCTCATAATTGTCGATGAGTTAGATACAAACTTATATCTGTCTGCGAGAAATATCCCTAATCTTGAAGTTGTAACTGTTAAAGAAATTAACCCAGTTTTACTTCTTAGATCTGAGAGAGTTGCAGTTACTCCAGAGGCTTTTAAATTAATTGAGGAGTGGATGAAGTGAATCGAGAAAGACTTCTTACAATTATTAAAGCTCCTTTAGTTACTGAGAAGAGCAGCATGCTTGCTTCTAGCCTTAATCAGGTTGCATTCAAGGTTAGCTTGGATGCAAATAAACTTGAAATTAAGAAAGCAGTTGAGTCATTATTCAATGTCAAAGTTCGCTCTGTCACCACATGTATCTCAAAAGGAAAAACAAAACGTAACAAGTTTGGGAAGTACAAACGATCCGACTATAAAAAGGCAATTGTCGCTCTTCAAGAAGGATCTCAAATTCAATTTGAGGGCATTAACTAATGGCAGTCATTAAAGCTAAACCAACCAGTCCAGGTAGAAGGTTTGTAATCTCAATCAAATCTGATCTTCATAAGGGCAAGCCTCATAAAGCATTGCTTGAAAAGAAGTCTAAGAATGGTGGTAGAAATAATCAAGGCAGAATCACTGTTCGTCATCAGGGAGGCGGCCACAAACAATTCTATAGAATAATTGATTTTAAACGTAATAAACTAAATGTTCCTGGGATAGTTGAGAGAATTGAATACGATCCTAATAGAACTGCTCACATCGCTTTGATTAAATACAGCGATGGTGAGAGAAGATATATTTTGGCACCTGCTAAAATAAATATTGGCGATTCTATTTTTGCATCAGAAAAAACAGAAATTAAACCCGGCAATGCAATGCTTTTAGAGTATGTTCCTCTTGGAACTAATGTTCATTGTGTTGAAATGAGGCCTGGAAAGGGTGCTCAGCTTGCAAGAAGTGCTGGAACTTCAGCACGGGTTGTAGCTAAAGAGGGTATATATACTACTTTAAGGCTTCAATCAGGTGAGATGAGAAAAATTCTATCATCTTGCATGGCTACCATTGGGGTAGTTTCTAATCAAGAAAATAATCTTAGATCTATAGGTAAGGCTGGAGCTAAGCGTTGGAGAGGTGTAAGGCCAACTGTTAGAGGTGTTGCAATGAACCCAATAGATCACCCTCACGGTGGTGGTGAAGGAAAAACTTCAGGTGGCAGACATCCTGTTTCACCATGGGGAACACCAACTAAAGGCTATAAGACAAGAAAGAATACAAGATCAAATAACTTAATTGTTAGAAGAAGAGGTAAAAAATAATGCCGAGATCGTTAAAGAAAGGGCCATTTGTTGACCTATCGCTTCAAAAGAAAGTGGATCAGGCAATAGCAGAAAATAGCAAAAAACCAATCAAAACATGGTCTAGAAGGTCAATGATTACTCCTGGAATGGTCGGGTTAACTATTGCAGTACATAATGGCAGACAACACGTGCCAGTGTTTGTTAATGAAGACATGGTCGGTCATAAGCTAGGTGAATTTGCGGTAACTAGAACATTCAAAATGCATTCAGGAGACAGGAAAGCAAAATGACCCAAACAAGAGCTTATTTAAAGTCTATAAGATTGTCTCCTATAAAAGCAGGGTTGGTGGCCGATGCAGTTAGAGGGAAACATGTTCAAGAAGCACTTGATTTTCTGACTTTTAGTAAGAAAAAAGCTTCCGCTATAGTAAAGAAGTTACTAGAGTCAGCAATTGCTAATGCTGAACATAATGACAAAGCTGATATAGATTCACTCTTTGTTAAATCTATTATTGTTAATCAAGGAATGAGACTTAAAAGAATGAAGCCTAGAGCAAGGGGCAGAGCAGATAGAATCATTAAACCCACTTGCCATATTGAAATTATGCTAGAAGGAAAGGAGCAGTAGACAATGGGTCAGAAAGTTAGTCCTATAGGAATGAGGCTTGGTGTTATCAGGAAGCATAATGCTAATTGGTATGCTCAAGGTAAAGCATATAAGGAAAATGTTGTTCATGACCTCAAAGTCAGAGAATTTCTTAAGACAAAGCTAAGATTTTCATCCGTTAGTAACATAGATCTCGAAAGATCTGCAAAAGGCTATATTGTGACTATTCATACGTCTAGACCTGGGGTCATTATTGGTAAAAAAGGTGAAGAAATAGACAACCTTAAACAGGCTATTAATAAAATCGTTGGACAACCAACATCGGTGAATATTAAAGAAGTTAAAAAGCCAGACTTAGATGCCAATATTCTTGCAGAAGGAATTGCCCAACAGTTAGAAAGAAGAGTCCAGTTTAGAAGAGCAATGAAGAGAGCAGTTCAAAGTGCTCTTAGGTCAGGTGCTAAAGGTATTAGAACTGAGGTATCTGGAAGATTAGGTGGAGCAGAGATTGCACGAACTGAATGGTATAGAGAGGGCAGAGTCCCGTTGCATACAATAAGAGCGGATGTTGATTATGGAACATCAGAAGCTTTAACTACATATGGAATTATAGGAGTCAAAGTATGGGTCTTTAAAGGTGAAATTCTTGATGATCCATTTAAAACTGAGGAATAAATTTAAATATTATGTTGCAACCTAGACAGACAAAATTTAGAAAGATGCATAAGGGCAGAAACAGAGGTCTAGCCCAAAATGGCAATCAAGTATCTTTTGGTGAGTTTGGTATGAAAGCTTCCACAAGAGGAAGGATTACTGCTAGACAAATCGAGTCTGCTAGACGAGCTATGACTAGGTATATCAAAAGGGGTGGAAAAATCTGGATTAGATTATTCCCTGATAAACCTATTTCTAAAAAACCATTAGAGGTAAGAATGGGTAAAGGTAAGGGTAATGTTGAATACTGGGTAAGCTTAGTTCAACCCGGAAAAATGCTTTACGAAATGTCAGGAGTATCAGAAGAGATTGCAAGAGAGGCATTCAGGCTTGCTGCTGCCAAATTACCTGTTAAAACAACATTTGTTAAAAAGGCAATCTAATTATGGCAAAGAAAAATGAAAGTTTTTTTAAATCCTTGGCAGATAAGTCTTCCACTGATTTACAGAAAATGCTCCTAGATAATAAAGAAGAGCTATTTCAAAACAATATGAAACATAAGACTGGGCAATTAGAAAAACCTCATCATTTAAAAGAAACGAGAAAAAAAATTGCACAAATAAAAACTGCATTAGCAGGATTAAAAGGCTAAAAATATGGAGTCAAAGGGAAGAGTATTATCTGGAGTAGTCGTGAGCGATAAGGCTGACAAAACTATTTCTGTAAAAATTGAAAGAAAAGTTAAGCATCCTAAGTATGGAAAAGTTATCAAACGTTCTACTAAAGTCCATGCTCATGATGAGAATAACACGGCAAAGATCGGAGATTTTGTTAGTATTCAAGAGTGTAGACCAATCTCTAAGTTAAAATCTTTTGTCTTGATTGAAAGTGAGAAAGTTAACAATGCTGGCACTGAAATACCGGTTGGAGATGACATATGATTCAAATGCAATCTATTTTAAATATTGCCGATAATAGTGGAGCAAGATCTGTGATGTGCATTAAGGTTTTGGGTGGATCTAAAAGAAGATATGCCAATATCGGAGATATTATTAAGGTAGCTGTTAAAGAAGCTATTCCTCAAGGAAAAGTTAAGAAAGGGCAAGTTCTAAATGCCTTAATAGTGAGGTCAAAAAAAGGCGTTAGAAGAAGAGATGGATCGCTTATTAAATTTGATGAGAATGCTGCAGTTTTATTGAATGCATCAAAAGCTCCTATTGGCACAAGGGTTTTTGGGCCTGTAACTAGAGAATTGAGAGCAGGAAGTCACATGAAAATTTTATCTTTAGCTCCCGAGGTATTGTAAAAATGTCTACTTTGCACACTAAAACTAAACTTAGAACTGGTGATGAAGTTGTTGTTATCGCGGGAAGAGATGTTGGAAAAAGAGGAACTATCCAAAAGATCTTAAAAAATAATCGAGCCTTAGTAACTGGGGTTAATATTGTTAAAAAACATACCAAACCAAATCCTCAATTAGGAGTTACTGGCGGAATAGTCGAACAAGAATCCTCTATCAATATTTCTAATATTGCCATTTGGAACCCAAAGCAGAAAAAGGCTGATCGCATAGGGTTTTCTGTTGAAGGTTCCGAAAAAGTAAGAGTGTTCAAATCAGATCAAACGAAGATTTAATATGAATTTAAAAGAAAGATTTAGAAAAGAAATGGTTCCTGTGATTCAGGAAAGATTAGGTTTATCTAACGTTAATGCTGTGCCTAAGGTAACCAAGGTTGTAATTAATATGGGTGTTGGTGAGGCTGTTAATGATAAGAAGCATCTAGAATCTGCGGTTAACGACTTAAGAGCAATTACTGGTCAAAAACCTGTTGTTACTAAAGCAAGAAAATCAGTAGCAAGTTTTAAAATCCGTGATGGCTGGCCTCTAGGATGCAAAGTTACACTTAGAGGAGATAGGATGTATGACTTTTTAGAAAGGCTGGTAAACATCGCTATCCCTAGAGAAAGAGATTTTAGAGGATTAAACCCTAAATCTTTTGATCAACAGGGTAATTACAGCATGGGTATCAAGGAACAGATCATTTTTCCAGAAATCAATTATGACAACATCGATAAGATTAGAGGCATGGATGTTTGTATTAATACTTCAGCAAAAAATAAAGAAGATGCAAAGATCCTTTTAGAAGTCCTTGAGTTTCCATTTAAGAGTTAAGTTATGACAAGAAAATCAATTATTGCAAGAGAAAACAAGAGATCTAAAGCTGTAGCAAAGTATGCTGCAAAAAGAGCTGAACTAAAAAAGAAGTATCTTGATTCAAACCTAAATTATGAAGAACGCATGGCAGCTTTTACAGAATTGCAAAAACTTCCTAGGAATGCTTCTCCCATTAGACAAACTAGGCGCTGCGCTATGACTGGAAGACCTCATGCAGTCTATAGAAAATTTGGGCTCAGCAGAATTAAACTCAGAGAATCTGCCATGCGTGGTGAGATTCCTGGATTAGTAAAATCAAGTTGGTAAGAAATTATGAGTTATCAAGATCCCATATCAGATTGTTTAACAAGAATTAGAAACGGCCTCTTAAGAGGCAAAAAGACTATTAATTCGCCTTTTTCAAAACTTAGATTTGAATTAGTATCATTATTAGTCAATGAGGGGTATTTAAAATCTGTAGAACGGAAAACAGAAGCAGAGAAAGATTTTATTCACATTGCTTTAAAATATAATGATTCCCTCCCAGCAATTCGAAAGCTAAAGAGAGTTAGTAAACCTAGTTTAAGAAGATATTCAGGTGCTGGCGCATTGACTCCAGTAAAAAATGGATTGGGTGTTTATATTTTATCAACGAGCCAAGGATTAATGACTGACAAACAGGCAAAAAAACAGAATATTGGCGGCGAAATTCTTTGTGAGGTTTTTTAATTCATGTCTAGAGTAGCAAATAATCCTATTAACATACCTGCAGGCGTTACTGTTTCATTTCAGGGAAGTTCTGTAAAAGTAACTGGAGCAAAGGGCGAACTCGAGTTCTTGGTTCCTGACACTGTTTCATTAAATCAAAGTGAACAAGAAATCACCATTGCATACGATGAGGAGTCAAAACAATCTAATACTTTAGCAGGGACCACTAGAGCGCTTGTTAATAATATGGTAATCGGTGTTTCTCAGGGGTTTGAGAAGAAATTAGAGCTAAGGGGCGTAGGATACAAGGCTAAGCTCAATGGTAAGTCAATTGAATTAACGCTTGGTTTTTCACATCCGGTTATCTATCAACTTCCTGACGAAGTAGAGGCAGAGATACCAACTCAAACTGAAATTATTTTAAGAAGTTTCAATAAGCAGATTCTAGGTCAAGTAGCTGCAGAAATCAGAAATTACAGACGACCTGAGCCATATAAAGGTAAAGGCGTAAGGTATTCCAATGAATACGTAAAGAGAAAAGAAGCTAAGAAATCTGGGGGCAAATAAATTGATTATAGTTGATTCAAGGCTACGAAGAGCAGCGAAAACAAGGAAGAGAATTGCTCAGCAAGCTAAACCAAGGTTAACGGTATTTAAGTCCTCTAAAAATATTTATGCGCAACTTTTTGATGCTCGAGGGTCCCAAGTTATTGCTTCAGCATCAACAAATGAAAAAGATTTTAAAGCAGATCACAGCAATATTGACGCTGCTAAAGAGGTTGGTAAAAGGCTTGCAGAAAGAGCAATATCAGTGGGTATTTCCAGCGTTGTATTTGATAGATCTGGGTACAGATACCACGGTAAGATTAAAGCGCTTGCGGAAGCAGCGCGAGAAGCAGGATTGGAGTTTTAAATGAGTGAAGCATTACAGTTACAGCAAGACGTTCTAGAAGAAAAACTTGTTCAGGTAAACCGTGTAGCCAAGGTTGTAAAAGGAGGAAGAATCTTTGGGTTCACTGCTCTTACAGTGGTTGGTGATGGCAAGGGTAGAGTTGGTTTTGGCAGAGGTAAAGCAAAGGAGGTTCCAACTGCAATCCAAAAAGCAATGGAAAATGCTAGAAGAAATATGGTAGATGTTAGTCTTAACGGAAATACTTTGTGGTATCCAGTGAATGCGAAACATGGCTCCGCAAATGTTTACATGCAGCCAGCTGCAGAGGGTACTGGTGTAATTGCAGGCGGAGCAATGAGAGCCGTTCTTGAGCTTGTCGGTGTGCAAAATGTTTTAGCAAAATGTTATGGCTCTACAAATCCAGTCAATGTTGTAAGAGCAACTGTTAATGCTCTTAAGTCTATGGAATCGCCCCAAGATGTAGCTAAAAGGCGCGGTAAGAAATTAGAGGAAATCTAATGGCAGCTAAAGAACTAAAAATTAAATTGATTAAAAGCCCAATAGGCAGAATTGAAAAACATAAATTATGTGTTAAGGGATTAGGTTTTAGAAAAATTCATCAAACTGTAACTTTGGAAGATACTCCGTCTGTAAGAGGAATGGTCAATAAAATCAGAGATATGGTTGAAATAGTAGAAGGATAAAATGGTTAGTCTGAATAATTTAACAAGCAAAGGCACTTCCAAAAATAAAAAGCGTGTTGGTCGAGGTATTGGGTCTGGTCTAGGTAAAACCGCTGGTAGAGGCCATAAAGGCCAAAAATCAAGATCTGGCGGTAATGTAGCGCGAGGTTTTGAAGGTGGACAAATGCCTTTACAACAAAGATTGCCTAAGTTTGGCTTCTCATCAAGAGTAAACAATCATTTAAAAGAGATTAATTTAAGAGATGTATCTAATTTAGATTTAGTAACTATGGACACTCTTAGAGAATACAAAGTCATTGGTAAATCCATTCAAAAAGTTAAGATATTTGGAGAATTTGAACTTTCTAAAGCTATTAACGTTGAAGGAATTAAAGTCTCCAAGGGAGCAAAATCATCTATTGAAAAAGCCGGAGGCAAGGTTAGCTAGAGATGGCAGAGAATAAAGGCATGAGCGATCTCTGGAAAAGGCTAAGATTTGTCTTCATGGCTATTATTGTCTATAGAATAGGTACACATATTCCAATACCCGGAATTGACCCAGACAGACTTGCTTCATTGTTTGATCAGAACCAAGGAACTATTCTTGAACTTTTTAATTTATTTTCTGGCGGCGCGTTAGAAAGAATGAGTATATTTGCTCTTAATGTGGTGCCCTATATTTCATCTGCAATTATCATGCAGCTATTTAGCAATTCTATCCCATATCTTCAAGATCTAAAGAAAGATGGCCAGGCAGGTAGAAACACAATCACACAATACACTAGATACGGGACTGTATTTTTAGCTCTTATTCAGGCATCAGCTCTTGCTGCAACTCTTAGCTCTAGCGGTCTCGCTTACCAACCAGGACCTTCTTTCTTCATTACTGCAGTAGTAAGCGTTGTCGCAGGCACTGTATTTTTGATGTGGCTTGGCGAACAAGTATCTGAAAGAGGTATTGGTAACGGAATCTCAATTATTATTGCAACCAGTATCCTAACTGGGATCCCTGGCGCCATAGGACAAGCTCTTGAGCAAGCGAGGCAAGGCGACCTAAACATTTTATTATTATTAAGCATAGGCGTACTTGCTATGGTGCTCATTGCTATTGTGGTCTACATTGAAAGAGGTCAAAGACGCATCACCGTTAATTATGCACAAAGACAACAGGGCAGAAAGCTTATGCAAGCTCAAGCCAGCCATCTTCCTTTCAAGGTTAATATGGCTGGTGTTATACCTGCAATTTTTGCAAGCACATTTCTACTCTTTCCTGCTTCATTATCTACTTGGTTTGGTCAAAATGAATCTTTTTCATTTCTTCAGACTATCTCGTTAGCCTTAAATCCTGGCCAGCCATTGTATGTATTATTATTTGCAACTTTGATAATTTCTTTTTGCTTTATTTGGTTAGCTCTTACTTTTAACACTAAAGAAGTATCAGATAATTTAAAACGATCTGGAGCATATATACCCGGCATAAGACCAGGCGAACAAACAGCAGGTTACATAGATAATGTACTAGCCAGGTTAACGGTTTTTGGAAGCATCTATCTAACATTAATTTGTTTACTTCCACTTGGGTTGATTAATTTTGCTGGTGTTTCATTCTATTTAGGAGGCACATCAGTCCTTATTATTGTTGTTGTATTGATGGACTTCATGTCGCAGGTTCAATCACACATGATGTCATCTCAATATTCCAACTTGTTAAAGAAAGCTAATTTAAAGAGTTACAGAAGATAATATGAAAGTAAGAGCATCAATAAAAAAGATTTGTAGAAATTGCAAGCTAGTAAGGCGAAAAGGTACGCTTTATGTTATTTGTAAAACTGAACCCAAGCACAAGCAAAAACAAGGATAATTTTTATGGCAAGGATAGCAGGAGTAAATATTCCAGAGAATAAGCATCTCGAGATTGCTTTAACTCACATATTTGGTATTGGAAGAGTAACTGCGCAAAAAATTTGCACAGAATTAAAATTAGATTATACAAAAAAAGTTTCAGAAATTTCTGAGGATGATCTTGAGAATATTAGAACAGCAGTCGGTAAATATACTGTTGAAGGCGACCTCAGAAGAGAAATTAGTACAAACATTAAAAGACTTATGGATCTTGGGGCGTTCAGAGGAATCAGGCATAGAAGAAAACTCCCTGTTCGTGGTCAAAATACTAAAAATAATGCTAGAACCAGAAAAGGTCCTAAAAAACCAATGAGAGCGTAATCAAATGGCAGTTAATAAATCAAATAAATCTTCAATCAAGAAAAAAGTTAAGAAAGTAATATCTGAAGGTGTTGCACATATACAATCTTCATTTAATAACACAATCATAACTATTACTGACAAACAGGGTAACGCTGTTTGTTGGGGAACGTCAGGTGGCTCTGGTTTCAAGGGTTCAAGAAAAAGTACTCCATTTGCTGCCCAGGTCGCTGCTGAAAAAGTTGGAAATATTGCCAGAGAATTTGGTATGTTGCATATAGATGTTAAGGTCAAGGGCCCTGGTGCCGGAAGAGAATCTGCAATAAGGTCACTCAATGCTTGCGGATTAAAAATTAAAAGCATTACAGACGTGACACCATTACCTCATAATGGATGTCGTCCACCCAAGAAGAGAAGAGTTTAAGGAAATACTATGGCAAGATACACAGGTCCATCATTAAGGCTTTCAAGAAGGGAAGGCACTGATTTATATTTAAAAAGTGGCGTCAGAGCTGTTGAGTCCAAATGTAATATGGATACAGCTCCTGGGGTGCATGGTCTGCGCAGAGGAAGGCTATCAGATTATGGATTGCAACTTCGTGAAAAGCAGAAAGTAAGAAGAATTTATGGAGTTTTGGAGAAACAATTTAGAAATTATTACAAAAAAGCTGCTAAAGCCAAAGGAAATACTGGTGAAAACTTATTGAGCTTCCTTGAGCAACGCCTTGATAATGTAGTTTATCGTATGGGATTTGCCTCTACTAGAGCTGAAGGCAGACAATTAGTTTCGCATAAAGCTGTAATGATTAACGGCTCAGTTGTGAATATTCCTTCTTACCAAGTTCAACCAAATGATGAGATATCAATTCGTGAAAAATCAAAATCGCAACTAAGAATTAAAGGCTCACTTGACTTAGCTGATCAACGCGAGGCTTGTGATTGGCTTGAAGTTGATCGAACTAATTTTAAGGGTGTGTTTAAGTCCGCTCCAGACAGAGCAGATTTAGGCATGGAAATTAATGAGAACCTTATTGTTGAGCTTTATTCAAAATAATAAATAACGGAAGAAAAAATATGCAAACATCTGTCATTGACTTACTAGTCCCAACTGAAATCCAGGTAGAGGATATTAATCCAACTACCTCTAAAATTACTCTAGAGCCACTAGAAAGAGGCTTTGGGCATACTCTTGGCAATGCTTTGAGAAGAATTCTTCTCTCATCAATGCCTGGTGCAGCTATCACAAGTGTTTCTATTGATGGCGTATCTCATGAATATAGTACTATTGAGGGCGTCAGAGAGGATGTAATAGATATTCTTCTTAATTTAAAAGATATGCCGATTTCTATAATTGAAGGTAATTCTGCAGAGATCACCTTAAACATGGATGGTCCTTCAGAAGTATCAGCAGCAAATTTTGAAGTTCCAGGTAATGTGGAGCTTCCTAATCCTGATCACCACATTGCTTCATTGGTTGATAAAGTTAAACTGTCTTTGACTGCCACTGTTAGAGTTGGAAGAGGTTACGAGCCTAGCGATCTGAGAGAGGAAGAAGTTCAAGTTGGAGCTTTAAAACTAGATGCATCCTTTAGTCCAGTAAGAAGAGTTGCTTACACAGTTGAAAATGCTAGATTTGAAAAAAGGGCTGACTTAGATAAGTTGATCATTGAATTAGAGACAGACGGTACTCTCGATCCAAAATTAGCTATTGAGCATGCTTCTACAATCTTACAACAACAGCTTGCATCTTTTGTTAATCTTGATGCAATTGCTGAGCAGGAAGCCAAAAAAGAGCAAAATGATTTTGATCCTTTGCTATTAAGATCCATAGAAGAATTAGAGCTTACTGTAAGGTCAACTAATTGTCTAAAAGCTGAAAGCATATTCTTAATTGGTGATTTGATACAAAGATCAGAATTTGACCTTTTAAAAACTCCAAATTTAGGTAAAAAATCTCTTAATGAAATTAAAGATGTTTTGGCTTCTAGAGGATTTTCACTCGGAACAGTTCTAGATAACTGGCCTCCACTTGGATAATGAGATAGTTTTATGAGACATAGGAAATCAGGAAGAAAACTTAATAGAAATTCATCGCACAGAAAGGCATTGTTTAAGAATCTTAGTTTAGCTCTTATCGAGCATGAGCTAATTAAAACAACACTTCCTAAGGCAAAAGAGCTTAGATCTTTTTTAGAGCCGCTTATTAATCTTGGGAAGATAGATACAGTTGCTAATAGAAGGCTTGCATTTAATAAATTGAGAGATGATGCTGCGGTAGGAAAATTATTTACAGTCTATGGAGTACGCTCTAAAGAAAGAAATGGTGGATATTTGAGGATCATTAAGGCAGGTTTTCGAAATGGAGATAAGGCTGATGTGGCCTATGTTGAGTGGGTTGATAGAGATCTCAACAATAAAACCATAGAGTCAAATCAAAAAGAAACCGCAGCCTAATTATTTTTTAATAATTTCTTAAGATATTTTCCAGTATAGGATTTAGTATTTTTTGCTACTTTGGATGGATCTCCAAAAGCAATGACTTGACCTCCATCTGTGCCCCCTTCAGGACCTAGATCAATTATCCAGTCACTTGATTTAATTACATCAAGATTATGCTCTATAACGACTACTGTATTTCCCTGATTAGAGAGTCTTTTTAGAACTCCAAGCAGAAGCTCAATATCAAAAAAATGCAATCCAGTTGTAGGCTCATCCAGTATATAGAGAGTCTTCCCAGTACTTCTTTTAGATAATTCTTTAGCTAGTTTAACTCTTTGAGCTTCACCTCCAGATAGGGTTGTAGCAGATTGCCCTAGGGTTATATATCCAAGGCCTACGTCTAGAAGTGTTGCGAGTTTAGTTTTAATGGCAGGAACTGCATCAAAGAATTCGACAGCATCCTCTACCGTCATGTTTAATACTTCAGAGATATTTTTGCCCTTAAATTTAACTTCTAATGTTTGATCGTTATATCTTCTGTTGTTACAAATATCACAAGTAACGTAAACATCAGCAAGGAAGTGCATCTCCACTTTGATCATGCCATCTCCCTGACAGGCTTCACATCTTCCACCTTTAACATTAAAGCTAAACCTTCCAGGTTTGTAGCCCCTTGATCTAGCTTCCTCAGACTGTGCAAATAGATCTCTGATAGGAGAAAAAACTCCAGTATATGTAGCTGGATTTGACCTAGGGGTTCTTCCAATTGGTGATTGGTCAATCGAAATAACTTTATCCAAGTTCTCTAGACCTTCTATTTTTTTAAGTTTAATTTTCTTGCTAAGTTTCGCTTTATTAAGAATAAAAGCAGCCATTGGCATAAGACTCTGATTTATCAAGGAGGACTTTCCAGAACCAGAAACTCCTGTGATGCAAGTAAATAAGCCAATAGGTATTTCTACATTAACATTTTGAAGGTTATTTTCTTCTGCTCCAAAAATTTTAATAAACTGAGAGGGCCTCTTTGGATTTAAATTACTATCAATTTTCCTTTTACCATTAAGGTATTCCGCGGTAATTGATTCTTTGGCTTGTAGAATTTCTTTTAGACTGCCCTCAGCACAAATCTTACCCCCGTGTATTCCAGCTCCAGGCCCAATATCGATAATGTGGTCAGCGCTCCTAATAGCTTCTTCATCATGTTCAACAACCAACACAGTATTTCCAAGATCTCTCAAGTGTTTTAGAGTTTTAAGTAGCCTCTCATTATCCTTTTGATGTAAACCAATTGAAGGTTCATCTAAAACATACGTAACTCCCACAAGACCAGATCCAATTTGACTTGCTAGCCTGATTCTTTGAGATTCTCCACCAGATAATGATTCCGCAGTCCTTTCCAGGGTAAGGTAATTTAAGCCGACATCTAGTAAAAAAGATAATCTATCATTTATTTCTTTAAGTATCTTGTCTGCAATTTTTAATTGAGACCCTTGAAGCTTAATATTTTTAATAAATTCAAGAGCATCTGAAATTTTAAGACTAACGATGTCATAAATTGGGACATCATCGATAAGTACATTTCTTGATGCTTCATTTAATCGTGAGCCATGACATTCATCGCAACTGCTTTCAGATAACATTTTAGCTAACTCTGTTTTAATATAGTCAGAATCTGATTCTCGATACCTTCGATCAGTATTAGGAATGACCCCTTCAAATCTATGTTTGCGAACAAATCTGCTTCCACTTGAAAAGCGTTTAGAAAAATCAATTGTCTCTTTAGATCCATATAGGATTATATGTCGAATCTCATCAGGTAAATTTGACCATTTAGTTTCTAATGAGAATCCATAGTGGTTCGCAAGGCATTTGAGTTGATGGTAGTAAAATCTATTTCTTTTGTTCCATCCTTTGATTGCACCTTCGTTTATCGAAATATCTAGGTCTTCCACCATTTTTTCTTTGTCAAAGTATTGTATTACTCCCAATCCATCACATTTACTGCATGCGCCAATAGGATTATTGAAAGAGAACATTCTGGGTTCAAGTTCTGTTATTGAATAACCACATTTTGAGCAAGCAAAGTTTGTTGAGAAGTTAAGAACCTTATCTTGTTCATCCAAGATGATGATATCAATCAAACCGTTACTCAATTTAGAGGCAGTCTCTAAGGAGTCTGCTAATCTTTGGATATTTTCTTCAGTAGTTTTTACAATTAATCTATCTATAACAACAGAAATATTGTGTTTCTTTTGTTTATCAAGCAAAGGAAATTCTTCAATAGGATAAGTTATACCATTAACAATTACCCTTAAAAAACCCTCTTTTTTTAATTCTTCGAATATACCAACATGCTCCCCTTTCTTTTCTCTCACAAGAGGAGCTACGATCATTATTTTTGAACTCTCCTTAATTTTTAATATATCATCAGATACTTGAGATATTGTTTTTGCTGCAAGGATTTCATTATGAGTGGGGCATCTTGGTGAGCCAATCCTTGCATACAAAAGTCTTAAATAGTCATAGATTTCTGTTACGGTTCCAACAGTTGATCTAGGATTATGTGAGGTTGATTTTTGTTCTATTGAGATAGCAGGTGATAGGCCTTCAATCTGATCAACATCTGGTTTTTCCATCAATGATAAAAACTGTCTGGCATAGGCTGATAAAGACTCTACATATCTTCTCTGTCCCTCGGCATAAATAGTGTCAAAAGCTAAAGACGATTTACCAGATCCTGATAGACCAGTAATTACAACCAGTTTGTTTCTGGGAATATCCAAAGAAACATTCTTAAGATTATGGGTTCTAGCACCCTTGATGGATATTTTTGACATTAAGTTAAAGTAAGCCTTCGCTGGAAAAATAAATCAGGTTACACTATGTGATTATAAGAGGTTTTTATGAGCAGAGGCATTAACAAAGTAATTTTAGTTGGAAATTTAGGTCAAAAACCAGAAATAAGATATACCCAAACCAACATGGCGGTTGCCAATCTTTCTTTAGCGACTTCAGATTCATGGAAAGATAAAGAAACAGGCGAACAAAAAGAAAAAACAGAATGGCACAGGGTTGTCTATTTCGGAAAGCTTGCTGAAATTGCAGAGCAATATTTAGATAAGGGTTCCAAAGTATACGTTGAAGGGAAGCTTCAAACACGAAAATGGCAGGATCAATCAGGTGCTGACAGATACACAACTGAAATAGTAGGAAGCGATCTAACTATGCTTGATTCAAGGGGTTCAGAAGCGGGAGGAGGTCACTCGCAACCTCATTCACCAGCAGCAGAAGACATAAATCAAGAGCCTCAATATAGCGAAGATGACATCCCCTTCTGATAAAGAAGAACAAGTCATCCTTGAAAAACTTAATAATATTGCCCTTATTAAGTTAAATAGACCAGATAAGCTCAATGCTTTTACTAGCAGAATGGGCTACACCATGATAAGTATGTTAGATGATCTTGAAAGAGATGATTCTATTCATTCAGTAATCATTACTGGTAACGGGAGGGCATTTTGCGCAGGGGCAGACTTGTCCTCTGGGGTGGATGCATTTAAATCATCTCGTAAAAATATAAGCGAAGCAGAGCAAAAAGATTTTGGAGGCACTTTAACTCTGAGGATGTATCGTTTTCTTAAACCTATAATTATTGCCTGCAATGGACCTGCTGTGGGGATAGGAGCAACTATGCAATTGCCTGCAGATATTAGGATTGCAACTAGCAATGCTCGTTTTGGATTTGTATTTTTAAATAGAGGCATCGTAAATGATGCATGCAGTAGTTGGTTTCTACCCAAAATAGTAGGAGCATCAAAAGCTTTGGAATTATGCTTCTCTGGAAAAATTATCTCAGCTGAGGAGGCATTAAATATTAATTTAATTTCCTACATTTTTGATGAGAAAGATTTTATTGCTCAAGTGATAAGTTTTGCACAAGAGCTTACTGCTAGATCTGCGCCTGTTTCTATTGCCATGTCTAGACAACTTATTTGGAGTGCACTTGGTGATAATGACCCTATAAAATCACATGAGTTGGAATCAATAATTATCCGAGAAAGAGCAAAATCTGCAGATGCTCTAGAGGGCGTGAATGCATTTTTTGAGAAAAGATCGCCTAGTTTTCCAGGAAAAGTGAGTTCAGATTTGCCTAGTTGCTATCCTTGGGATGTGGACTAGTACTTTTGAAGAATCAAGCTTGCGTTTGTGCCACCAAATCCAAAGGAATTACTCATAAATGACAAAATCTCTTTATCAACTGTTTCTTTAATAATATTAATATTTTTTGCTTCAGCTATCTCATTTTCGATATTAATTGATGGCGCAATAAATTTTTCTTGCATCATTAGCAATGAATAAATAATCTCTTGAGCACCAGTGGCTCCTAAAGAGTGTCCCGTCATAGATTTAGTGGATGAAATCATTGGACTGGCTTCTCTAAAAACTTTTGTAATTGCATTTAATTCAGCAATATCTCCCACTGGTGTGCTCGTGCCATGAGCATTTATATAATCCACGCTCTTTCCATGTTGTTTTAGCGCTGCCTTCATGCATCTTTCAGCACCTTCGCCTGATGGAGAAACCATATCAAAGCCATCAGAATTTGCAGAATATCCAGTTATTTCAGCAAGAATTTGAGCTCCTCTTCTTTTTGCGTGTTCCTCTTCTTCTATAATAAGGATGCCTGCGCCTCCAGAGATAACAAACCCATCTCTTTCTTCATCAAAAGGTCTGGAAGCAAGCTCAGGAGTATCATTAAATCTTGATGAAAGAGCCCCCATAGCATCAAAAAGAGTTGAAAGCGTCCAATGTTCATCTTCTCCTCCTCCAGCAATGATGATATTTTGTTTGCCTTGTTGAATTATTTCTGCAGCTTGTCCAATACAGTGTGCGCTTGTAGAGCAAGCAGAAGTAATAGAGTAATTAACTCCTTTGGTTTTTAAGGCAGTACCAAGGCATGCAGATACAGTAGACCCCATTGTTTTTGTTACGGCATAAGGACCAATTCTTTTAGCTCCTTTTTCTCTTGCTATATCTGCTGCAGCAAGTTGAGCTACTGGAGAGGCACCCCCTGATCCAGCTATTACTCCAACCATTGGATTTTGAATATCATTCTCACCAAGTCCAGCATGCTCTAAGGCCTGCTTTGCTGCAAGATAGGAGTATCCAGCAGCATTGGACATAAATCTTAAAAGCTTTCTATCAATTAAATCTTCAAGCTTTAAGTTGATAGATCCTGAGACCAAGCTCCTCATTCCTAATCCATCGTAGGATGTATTTCTGATTATTCCTGATTTACCAAGTTTAAGATTTTGTGTGATTTCTTTCAGAGTGTTTCCAATACATGAAATTGCACCCATTCCAGTAACCACTGCTTTCTTCATTTAAAATTCACTCGTATCTTCAAACAAACCTACTCTCAAGCTTTCGGCACTATATACGTGTCTACCGTCAACAAACATATTTCCATTACCGATTCCCATTACAAGCTTCCCTCTGTTGATTACTCTGCGCATTTCAATTTCATAACGCACTAATTTTGCTTCAGGCAAGACTTGTCCAAAAAACTTTACTTTATCTGCTCCCAAAGCTCTTCCTTTCCCGGGGAGCTCTAGCCAGCATAAATAAAAGCCAACTAATTGCCACATAGCATCCAAACCCAAACATCCTGGCATAACCGGGTCAGTCTTAAAGTGGCAGTCAAAGAACCACAAGTCAGGATTGATGTCTAGCTCAGCAATTATTTGACCTTTTTTTGTCTCATCCTTAGTTATTGATAATATTCTATCGAACATTAGCATTCCATCAGATGGAAGTCTTCCAGCTCCTTCTCCAAAGAGAGCGCCATTAGCGCAAGCTATTAGATCAGACTTTGAGTAATTTTCTTTGGGTATGAATTTCATATAGTTCTAAGAGAAGAATAGCTTATTAACTGATTCAAATCATTACAATCCATAGATTTTTCAAGTTTACTCACAACTTCTTGTGCCGATGCTACATATCCATTAAGGATATTTTCACAACTACTAATTCCCTTTGAGGAATCCATAATGTCATATATTTTTTCTTTATCTGCTTTTGACAATTTTTTACCAAATTTACTATTTAAAAATTTTTTTTCTATGAGTGATGTTTTTTGAAGAGCTAGAACCAGTGGAAGAGTATATTTTCCCTCTACAAAATCTTTAAATTGTTCCTTACCTGATTTACTTTGTATTTTAAAATCGAGTAGATCATCTTTGATCTGGAAAGCTATGCCTAAATCTTTACCAAATTTGCTTGAGAGAGCTAAAAAGTTTTTATGACTTGACCTTAACATTGCTCCTGTTAGAGCTGAAGCTTCAAATAACCTTCCTGTTTTATAATATGCAACCTTTAAGCATTGTTGTTTTGTAACAACATCCCTTGAATTAAATAGGGTCAATTGCAGAAGTTCACCTTTAGCGATGTCATTAGTGGCATTTGATAGCTCCTTCAATATATCTAGCCTTTTTAGGGCAACCATTTTGATAAAAGCTTTTGAATAGATGTAGTCACCTATTAAGACGCTATGTGAATTTGACCATACTTTGTTAACAGCTTGTTTGCCCCTTCTTAAAAAAGCTTTATCAACAACATCATCATGCACAAGGGTTGCCACATGTAACAGCTCTATAATTGTTGCTAATTCGAGACGGTTCTTCGCACCATATCCCCTGCTGAATAATAAATTTACTAACGGCCTTAGCTTTTTTCCGTCTTTGGTAAAAATATATTTATAAAGACTTTTAATTATCTTTTCAGTCGAGACATCCATTTTTAGAAAACTAGATACTTTATCTAGTTCCGAAAGCGATTTATTAGAAAATAAATTATTCATTTATAAAGAAGCTGAAATTATACATAAGTATTGATAATTTAATGATATAAGCGTATATTTCTCACCCACAAATTCTTAATACTATGTACGCAGTTATTAAAACAGGTGGCAAACAACACAAGGTTGAAATCGATCAAATCCTTGAAGTTGAATTGCTAGATAAAAATGCAGGCGATGAAGTCGTTTTTGATCAAGTTTTACTTGTTTCAGACGGTGATAATGTCTCCATCGGTCAACCGGTTATTGAGAATGCTAGCGTCAAAGCGACAGTTATCGAAGAAACTAAAGGTAATAAGATTACCATTCTTAGATTTCAGAGAAGAAAACACAGCATGAGAACTCAGGGGCATCGTCAAAGATTTCATAAAGTTCAGGTAACAGAGATTACAGCAGGATAATAAAATGGCACATAAGAAAGCTGGTGGATCAAGTAGGAATGGAAGAGACTCTCATTCTAAAAGATTGGGAGTTAAGCGATTTGGCGGCCAGACTGTCAAAGCTGGTGAAATCTTAATTCGTCAACGAGGTACTAATGCTCATCCAGGAGAAAATGTTGGAATGGGTAAAGATCATACTTTGTTCGCAAAAATAGATGGTGTTGTGAGCTTCACCTACAAAGGTCCAAATCAAAGAAAAACCGTAAACGTATTATCCGCTTAAAATGAACTACATCGACGAGGCTCTGATTGAAATCAGAGCTGGCAACGGTGGTTCAGGATGCCTTAGTTTCAGAAGAGAGAAATTTATACCACGCGGTGGTCCTGATGGCGGTGATGGCGGTCGTGGTGGAGATATCATTTTTCATGTTAAAGATAGCATAAACACCCTCATAGAATTCCATCATAAAAAAATTCTCCAAGCTCAAAATGGTAGGCCAGGAGCTGGAAAAAATAAGACTGGTGCGGATGGTAACGATCTAATTCTTGAAATTCCATTGGGCACACTGATTTTAGATCAGGCCACAAATAATCTGATTCAGGATTGTAACGAACCTAACAAAAAATATACTTTAGCCAAAGGCGGGGAGGGGGGTCTTGGTAATGCACGCTTCAAGTCAAGCACTAATCAAGCTCCAAGAAAGACCACTAAGGGTGAAGAAGGAGAGTTGTTCTATATAAAACTTGAGCTTCAATCCTTAGCAGATGTTGGTTTGGTTGGCTTTCCAAATGCTGGAAAATCAACATTTCTAAGTGCTGTTTCTGCCGCTAGACCTAAAATTGGAGATTATCCTTTTACTACGCTGCGTCCAAATCTGGGGACTGTAAAAATGGGGTATGGAAGCATGGTTATTGCCGATATTCCAGGTATTATTGAAGGCGCATCAGAAGGCTTGGGATTAGGTTTAAGATTTCTTAAGCACATTTCTCGAACCAAATCTTTACTTTTTCTATTGGATCCAATAAATACTGAATTATCTCCAGTTCAACAGTTTAAAAAGCTTCATCAGGAGCTTAAAAAATACGACATATCTCTTTTGGAGAAAAATATCTTTGTGGCTGTCAATAAATGCGATATTTTTGAGGATTCAAAGCCTTTACTTGAAGAACTTGGGCTGGAATTATCAAAGATTAATATAAGAAATCTTTATCCTATTTCAGCAGTTACGTCACTTGGAGTTAAGAAACTCTTAGAAAAGATTTATAGCTCTTTTAATTAAACGCTAAGAGATTTTACAGCTTTACTTAGCCTGCTTTTCAGCCTGGCAGCTTTATTTTTGTGGATGACTTTTTTTGACGCTGTAGAATCTAAAAGTTTTTCAGCTTGAATTAAAGCTTTTTTGGCAGTCTCTGTGTCTTTTGCCGTAATAGCATTTTTTACAGCTTTGACTGCAGTTCTTGCTTTGGATCTTTGAGCATGCTTAAGCACATAGCGTGCGTCATTTTGCTTTGCTCTTTTAATTGATTGTTTTGAGTTTGCCATAAGTTGCAGTAGTTTAATTATCTTAATACGCAATGTCTACAACTTTACATTGCTTTTTTCATGGTGGAGGCGGCGGGAATTGAACCCGCGTCCATCTGATTTTCCGCTTTACTTCTACATGCTTAGCTTACTCTTTATGTTTAACTTTCACGGCCCGAGGAGCAGGGCGATTCAAGCTAGCCTACAAAATAATCTCGCAGTCTTTTTTTGAGGCAAAAAAATACTGCCAGTCCATGAATGCGACCAATACTTTGAACCATGGACAATTCTAATATCGGTTAGCCAATTAAGCGGCTAAAGCGTAGTTGTTATCTGCAACTAAATTTTTTGAGATATTTATTTACAAGAGTTATCACAATCTTGGCATGCGGTTTGGTTTCCAATTCAAATGTCGAACCCAATACGCCCCCTAAGGGTGATGAATTATATAGAAAAAACTTATTTATGAGAATTTTTTAACAGCCTATCTTTTTGTCTAGACCAGTCCCTTTGCTTAATGGTTTCTCTTTGGTCATGTTGTTTTTTACCTTTTCCAATAGCAATTTCACATTTTATCAAATTAGAACTAATAAAAATTTTTGTTAGGATACAGGTCAATCCCTTTTGCTCTATCTTTGATTTAATTTCGCGGAGCTCTTTTTTATGGAGCAGTAGTTTTTTTGTCCTAAGAGATTGATCTCTTTCGCTGTCCAGCGACTGAGGTGGATCTATTTTCATTCCTATTATGAATGCTTCATCGTTTTTAAAATTTACGTAACTGTCTTTAATATCAACTTTTCCAAGTCTTAAACTCTTTACTTCCCAGCCTCTTAAAACAATGCCAGCATGAAAAATTTCATCTAAAAAATAGTTTCTTTTTGCTATTTTATTAAGTGCGATTGTGTCATCAGATTTAGCCTTAGCCATGAAATTATATTAACATCTTGGTTGGCATTATGAATCATACTAATCTTATATATTCTGCAATGGCTGTTTGCGTAGTTATTACCGCTTTACCATGGTTGCCTTTAATTGAACCTGAATATGCTGCTAAATTTTTAATGAACCTTGTGGCAATTATTTGTGCTTTCTTAGCTGGGATTTCATGGAGTTGGCATAACAGTAATCCCATAATTGGAATAGCCCTATCATTTTTAGCATTCTTAGTAATAGTAATTAATAATTTTTTTATTGCACATTTAATGGGTGCTTTCATTCTTAACTGCATATGGTGGCTAGAAAAAAAATATAATGCTAAATTTCTTGAACAAGATTCACGCTATAAAAAGGCTAGAGAGATTGCTACATATGTGCTTACAATATGTATTCTTATTTCAGGAGCATCACTACTAAACCCTTACTAATTATGAATAAAGAAACTTTAACTTGGGTAGGTAAATGGACTTTTATTTTAGCTGCTGCTGGCTCAGCAGTTGGTTTAGGAAATATTTGGGGATTTCCTTACAAGGCTGGAACAAATGGAGGAGGGGCATTTGTCTTGATCTATTTGGGATGCATTTTAATCATAGGCTTGCCCATCATGATTTCTGAAATTATGTTAGGCAAGAGATATCGTGGCAGTCCTGTATCTACAATGAAAGATGCGGCAACTGAATCGGCAAGCTCTTCAAATTGGCAAGCAATTGGTTGGGGCGGACTGATTGCAGGCGTCGTCATTTTAAGCTTTTATAGTGTTCTTGCTGGAATTTGCTTAAATTATATTTTTATTTCACTTGGCTTGGAGGGAGAAATAGATTCCATAGCAAAATTTCAACAAGTTACGTCATCGCCTTTACAGCTTTTGCTTTGGCACACAATATTTATTTTGATTACTGCTTGGATAATTGCCGCAGGAGTGATTTCAGGTATCGAAAGAATGGTTAAGTTACTTATGCCGATGCTCTTTATCTTAATGATCATTATGGTTATTAACGCATTCATCAATGGTAACTTTTCACAAGCATTTAGCTTTTTGTTTTCTCCTGACTTTTCTGCCGTTACCGCAAATACCTATTTAAGCGCAATGGGACAAGCATTTTTTAGTTTAAGCTTGGGAATGGGTGCAATTATGTGTTACGGAGCCTATATGTCTCCAGATCAAGAAATCTATGAATCCTCAGCAATTGTTGCTGGGCTTGATACTCTAATTGCAATGCTTGCTGGACTTGCAATTTTTCCAATTATTTTTGCTTACGGCGTTGAACCAAATAGCGGTCCCGGCTTAGTTTTTATTAGCTTATTATCAATATTTGCTGATTTACCCTTTGGCAATATTATTGGTGGCTTGTTTTTCTTATTGTTATCTATTGCTGCTCTTAGTAGCTCTATTTCACTACTAGAGCCTAGCGTAGCCTATTTTGCAGAAAAAAATATTCTCTCAAGACCCATTGCCTCATTTATGCTTGCTGGGATTGCCTGGTTTATAGGGCTTGGGAGTCTTCTGAGTTTTAATGTTTGGAGTGAATATACCTTTATTGGTTCAAGAAATTTCTTGGATTCTATGGATCTGCTTGCCAACCAATTTTTGTTACCTCTCGGAGGTTTATTTGTTGCAATTTTTGCTGGTTGGAAATTGAATCCCTCGATAGCAAAGGCAGAGCTAGGGGGTTCTGAATTTGTTTTTAGGCTTTGGCAATTTTTTATTAGATTTATTTCACCAGTGCTAGTTTTTGGAATTTTTATATTCCAACTTATATAGTAAATGCAAGAATTTTCCTTTCAGCATCTCATCAATGCTGATTCTAAAAAAGTTTTTGATGCCATAGCTGACTTTTCAAACTATAAGTTCTTTTTACCAGGCTGCTTAGAATCAAGTTTGCTTGAATTACGTGGAAACACCATGAGGGGCTCATTAACTTTTAATATATTATCTAAAAATTATTCCATCACCTCAGAAAACATAGTCTTTGAAAATATGATTAAAATTAAACAAATTGATGGACCGTTAAAGCAGTTCGATGCAACTTGGACTGTTCATGAGATTGATCAAGGCTTAACGAGCATCATTCTTGAAGCAAAACTTTCTGTGCCCTTGCTTTTAAAACCAATAATTAACCAAACAACTTTGGAGTTCTTTGTGGCAAGGTTTAAAGTGGCTTTTGAAGATTATTTAATATGAGAGTATTTTTTTCCATTCAACACCCTGACTTAAAAGTTTTTCATGAAATTGAAGTTTCAAACCGAACAACTGCAGGGGAGCTTCTATCTACAAGTTATATTCAGGAGCTTCTTGAGCCCTTACAAAACGAATTTGAAATAGGCGTGAATGGAGAACTCTTAGACGGGAAGTATCTTCCATTACCAGAGCAATATAGGCTTAGCCCTGATGATAGGGTAGAAGTTTTAAGAGAATTATTTCAAGATCCAAAAGACAGAAGAAGAAAAAATATTACTGAGTAGCCATATCCTCCAACACCCAATCTTTTAATCTTCCTTCTTTATCAAATACAACAGAAAGCTTTCTTTCAGTTATAACATTCTGGCCTATCTTTACTGAGTAGAAGTAATACCAGTTTTGGCTGTGAAAGGGAGTATTTGCTAGAGGAGTTCCAAGCACATACTGGACCTGATCTTTTGTAAGCCCTTTTTGAAGTTTTGCAATTTCTTTATCCTCAATTATATTTCCTTGTGGTATCGGAATCTTATAGGGCTCAAATACAGAACACGAGAATAAAGTAATAACAAGAGGAAAGAGGATTAATTGTTTCATAGGCGGATTTGATTATACTTAGTATTGGTTTAAATAAAAATATGAATCTATGAGCAAAGAAAATATTGAGCTTAAAAAAGCTGGGCTTAAAGCAACGCTTCCAAGGATAAGAATTTTAGAGGTGCTTGAGCAACATAAAGACGATCACTTGAGTGCTGAGGATATTTACAAAGAACTAATAAACTCTGGGGAAGATGTTGGTCTCGCTACAGTATATCGAGTGCTTACCCAATTCGAGTCTGCTGGGATGATCATGAGGCATAATTTTGAAGAGGGTCGAGCAATCTATGAGATTACTCCAGATGATCATCATGACCACATGGTTTGCCTTGATTCTGGAAAGGTTATCGAATTTCATGATGAAATGATTGAAAAAAGACAGGAAGAAATTGCTAAAGCTTATGGGTATGATTTGGTTGATCATTCAATGGTGCTTTATGTTAAACCAAAAAAAACTTAACACTTTAGTCTTGAACTAGAAAATTTTCTCCCCATATCTTAAAAAAGGATAAGTTATGGGGAAATCCAAAGATAAAAATATTGTCGATGATTCTGATAAGCATGTAGTTGATCAGGATCCTTTAGATGAATCTAGCACTGATAATTCTCCTCAGGAGACCAGCGTTGATATTATTCAAAAACTTGAAGATAAATGTCTTAGGTTAAATGCTGAGATAGATAACATGCATAAAAGACATGTTATTGATATACAAAAAGCTCATAAATTTGGTCTTGAAAGCTTCATTGGGGAGCTCCTCCCAGTAATTGATAATCTAGAACAAGCGCTTAAAAGTTTTTCTAGTACAAGCAATTCTGATAGAGAGGGTATAGAACTTACTCTAAAGTCTTTTGAAAATGTCCTTGATAAATTTGGAATAAGACCCATAAACCCTGTTGATGAAAAATTTGATCCTCAATTGCATGAAGCAGTGTCGGTCATCGCTAATAAAGAGCTTACCGATGATGATGTGATGCAAGTGCTGCAAAGAGGATGGGAGATAAACGAGAGAATTATTAGACCTGCGAGGGTCATTGTTGTTAAAAACTAGGTAAATATTATGTCAAAGATTATTGGAATTGATTTGGGTACTACTAACAGCTGTCTAGCTGTTATAGAGGGTGGGCAACCTAAGGTGATTGAAAATGCTGAAGGCGGAAGGACAACTCCATCCGTTATTGCATACACTGACAGCAGTGAAGTGTTGGTTGGCACGCCTGCTAAGAGACAAGCAGTAACCAATCCAAAGAAAACCTTACACGCTATCAAGAGACTCATTGGTAGAAGATTTGAAGACGATGTTGTAAAAAAAGATATGGAAATGGTTCCATACAAAATTATTAAGGCTGACAATGGAGATGCCTGGGTAGAAGTAGATGATAAAAAACTCGCTCCTCCTCAGATTTCAGCTGAGATATTAAAGAAACTTAAAAAGACTGCTGAAAACTATCTCGGACAAGAAGTTAAAGAAGCAGTGATTACCGTCCCAGCCTACTTTAATGATTCTCAAAGACAAGCTACTAAAGATGCTGGAAAGATCGCTGGTCTTGAAGTGAAAAGGATTATTAATGAACCTACTGCTGCTGCTCTTGCCTATGGATTAGACAAGCACAAAGGCGATTCTGTTATTGCCGTATATGATCTTGGTGGTGGTACATTTGATATTTCTATTATTGAAATATCTGAAGTTGATGGCGAGCATCAATTTGAAGTTCTTGCAACGAATGGAGACACATTCTTAGGTGGCGAAGACTTCGATCTAAAGTTGATTGATTATTTTGTAGCACAATTCAAGAGCGAATCTGGTTTTAACTTAAAATCGGATCCTCTTGCTCTTCAGAGACTCAAGGAAGCTGCTGAAAAAGCAAAAATTGAATTATCTTCAAGCGAACAAACGGAAGTGAATCTTCCTTACATAACCGCCGATGCCTCTGGTCCAAAGCACTTCGTTCATAAAGTAACGAGAGCCAAACTTGAATCATTGGTAGAGGAGCTAGTAGATAAAAGTTTAGCTCCTGTTAAGTTAGCATTGGAAGATGCAAAGTTAAACATCAAGGATATTAATGAAGTTCTTTTGGTAGGCGGCCAGACTAGAATGCCGCTAGTGCAATCCAAGGTTAAGGAATTCTTCAACAAAGAGCCTAGAAAAGATCTTAATCCCGACGAAGCGGTTGCCGTAGGTGCTGCAATTCAGGGATCAGTTCTTTCGGGAGAAACCAAGGACGTACTTTTACTCGATGTTACTCCTTTGACACTTGGTATTGAAACTCTCGGAGGTGTTGCAACACCCTTGATTGAAAAAAATACTACAATCCCAACTCAAAAATCTCAGGTTTTCTCTACTGCGGAAGACAACCAAACCGCGGTTACAGTTCATGTTATTCAAGGCGAAAGAAAGCAAGCTGCTCAAAATAAATCTCTTGGACAGTTTAACCTAGAGGACATTCCTCCAGCCCAAAGAGGTATGCCTCAAATTGAAGTATCTTTTGATTTAGATGCCAATGGTATTTTGAATGTCTCTGCTAAAGATAAGAAAACTGGTAAAGAACAGTCCATCGTGATTAAAGCATCGAGTGGATTATCAGATGAAGATATTGAAAAAATGATAAAAGATGCTGAAGCAAACGCTGAAGAAGATAAAAAATTTGAAGGCTTAGTTCAAGCAAAAAATAATGCTGATATGTTGATTCACGCAACTAGAAAATCGATTAATGAATCTGGAACAAAGCTTACTGATGCAGAAAAAGCCTCAGTTGATGAATCTTTAGCTATGCTTGAAGAAGCGGTTAAGTCTGATGACTTAACTAAAATTGAGGATGCCACTAAAGCACTAAATGAAAAATTAACTCCATTGGCTCAAAAGCTCTATTCAGCACCTAATGGTGGTGAAGCTGTTGATCCGTCTGCAAATCAGTCAAATGATTCAGATGATAATACAGTTGAAGCAGAGTACGAAGAGGTTAAAGAAGACGAAGATAAGTCTTAGTAATGTCCAAGCGAGATTACTACGAGGTTCTGGGAGTTTCCAGGGGTGCCTCATCACAAGAGTTAAAAAAAGCCTTTAAAAAACTTGCTATGAAATATCATCCGGACCGAAATCCAGATGATAAAAGTGCAGCAGAAAAATTTAAAGAGGCTGCAGAAGCATACGAAATTCTCTCTGATCCAGAAAAGAAATCTTCCTATGATCAATTTGGCCATGCTGGAGTTCAAGGCATGGGTGGGGGTGCTGGATTTCAGGATTTTAACTTTGGAGACATTTTTGGAGACATATTTGGCGATGTTTTTGGTGGTAGAACTTCATCAAGACGCCAGAGACGAGGGCAAGATCTCCAAATTAGAGTTGATTTATCTCTTAAACAAGCTGTTTTAGGCATTAAAAAGACAATCAAGCTACCTGTAGATAACCCTTGCAAACCATGCTCCGGATCAGGTGCAAAACCTGGTTCAAGTCCATCAACCTGCGGCACTTGTAATGGTGCTGGCCAGATTCGCATGCAACAAGGCTTTTTCTCAGTTCAGCAAACATGCTCTGTTTGCAGGGGTGAAGGGAGCATCATCAAAGAATTTTGCTCAAACTGTAGCGGGAAAGGAACAATTAGAGATGAAAAAACATTATCAATTAGTATTCCTGCTGGAGTTGATCAGGGAGACAAAGTTAGATTAGCAAACGAGGGAAATGCAATTGCGGGCGGTCCAAACGGTGATTTGTACGTTGTTATAAATGTTTTAGAAAATAAGATTTTTGAAAGAGATGGGTCTGATCTTTATTGCGAAGCACCTATATCAATAATAACTGCTATCAAAGGAGGTTCGGTAACCATCCCCACCATTGATTCCAAAATCTCTTTAAAGATACCGCCGAATACACAGACTGGAAAAATTCTAGTGGTAAAAGGTAAGGGAGCTGCATCAGTCCGAAATGCTTCAAGAGGAGATTTGCATTGCAGGGTAGTGGTTGAAACTCCATCAAATCTATCTAAAGATCAAATTAAGCTTATTGATCAACTTGAGCAGTCATTTTCTGACCAATGCCACCCTATTCAAGCTTCATTCAAGAAAGCAATAAAAGAATTTGAAAGCGAATAGAGCCCATTTCTTAATTAATGGATTTAATGGTCGAATGGGGCAATCTCTAATAAGATTGCTTGCGCAGAAGAATACTCACCAATACTCAAATTTTAAGGATTTTGATCCATCGCATCGTCATGCAATTGTCCAACCTTTAGCCATTATTGATTTCTCTGATCCAGGAGATTTAGAAAAGGTCTTACTTAACGATTATCAGATACCTCTTGTTTCCGGCACTACCAATTTAGATAACCGACACATTGATTTAGCAAATAAATATTCTGAGGCTGCACCAGTTATGCTTGCATCAAACTTTTCATATGGTGTTCAAACACTCTCATCCTCTATCTTAAATTTTATAGCCGAGAATCCGGGTATAACAGATTGTGATATTACAGAAGTGCATCATACCAAAAAGAAAGACTCTCCTTCAGGTACTGCAAAATCAATATCATCTGAGATCTTGGAACTGAATCCAAAAATAAGAATAAATTACATCTCATTGCGCAATCATGATGTTTTTGGTTTGCATCGCATTTCTTTTTTTTCATCAGAAAAAAATGTAACTTTTCAACACCAAGCCTTTAGCAGAGATATTTTTGCTAAGGGCGCTATTGCTGCTGCACTTTGGCTCAAAGATCAACCAAATGGTTTGCATAGCTTTAACAAATTTTTTCGAAATAACCTTTAATAAATAAGATTCTTTCTATAGAATTGTCGAACTTTTAACACGAAAGCAGAACATTTTTAGGAATAGGGTGCCTTAAAAAAGGTTGTTTCTAAAACTGCTGGAGAATAACCCGGAGAACATATGAGTATAGTATCAATACAAGATCTCCTTAATGCCGGAGTGCATTTTGGACACCAATCAAGATTCTGGAACCCAAAAATGGAAAAATATATTTTTGGCACCAGAAACAAAATAAGCATTATTAACTTAGATCTTACCCAAGAATTTTTAAGTGCTGCTGCATCTAAAGCTGAGGAGATCTGCTCAAGAGGCAATAAAATTCTTTTTGTTGGCACCAAAAGATCTGCAGCAAATACCATTAGAGAAGAAGCTACCAACCTAGGTTTACCTTATATTGACAAGAGATGGCTTGGAGGAACTCTTACCAATTGGAAAACAATAAGAGGGAGCGTGAGAAGATTATTGGACATAGAAGAAATGATTGAATCAGGCAGAATTAAAAAGCTCTCAAAAAAAGAGGCCCTAGAAATAAGCAAAGAACATGAAAAGCTGAACATTAGTGTTGGGGGTATTAAAGAAATGAAAGGCTTGCCTGATGCTTTATTTATAGTTGATGTTAACTACGAGAGAATTGCAGTAAATGAAGCAAGAAAAATGGGAATCCCAATTATCGCATTGGTCGACACTAATTCAAATCCAGAAGGTATAGATTACATTATTCCTGGGAATGATGATGCAATAAGATCAGTTAGACTTGTCACTAAGGTAATAGCTGAGGCCTGTGCGAGAGGTCTATCTAATATTAAAGGTGGAGTCATCGTCAGTGATGATGAGGATGCCCCAGTTGTTAAAGTGAAGAAGGTCGGTGCAACTTCTGGAAAGGTGGTGAATCTTATAAATTCAGCCGATGATGAGGAGCCTGATTTAGAAGAACAGGCTGCGAATGTCAATGCTTCTGATGATGAAGTTGTTGAAAATAAAGATGAAGATAATAACTCTATTAAAGTTGGAGATCCGCAACCTGATATATCTCAAGAAGATCAAGATCAGAAAGAAGGAGAATAAATATGTCTATTTCAGCAAGCCAAGTAAAAGAATTAAGAGAAATGACGGGTGTTGGCATGATGGAATGCAAAAAGGCACTTGTTGAAACCGAGGGTGATTTAGAAAAAGCGATAGACCTCTTGAGGTCTAACAGCTCATTAAAAGCTGAAAAGAAAGCATCTAGAGTTGCTGCAGACGGAACATTAGTTGTAAATCAGACTAGTTCTTCTGTAACAGTAGTAGAAGTTAACACTGAGACTGATTTTGCTGCAAAAGACGAGAAGTTTCAAAACTTTTGTAACAACATAAAAAGCTACTTAGCTCAAAATAATGTCCATGCTATCGATGAAATAAACGAAGCTTTTGCTACCGAAAGAGAGACTCTCGTCCAATCTATTGGTGAAAATATTCAAATTAGAAGAATGGTACAAGTCGCCGAAGGAAAGTCTATAGGAACCTATCTCCATACTGACGGAAAGTTAGCAGCAGTAGTAGCTATTGACGCAGATAATGCTGATTTAGCTAAGGATCTGGCTATGCATGTGGCGGCATCTAATCCAAACTGCATAACCGCTGAACAAGTTGATAAAGAATTGCTTGCTAGAGAAAGAGCCATATATGAAGCCCAAGCTGCTGAATCAGGCAAAGACCCAAGCATTATGGAAAAAATGATTGATGGCAAGGTTAATAGATTCCTTTCAGAAATTACCCTAGTCTCTCAAGCATTTGTAAAGAATCCTGATCAAACGGTTGCCGCATTGCTAGCTGAAAAAAATGCTAATGTTGTATCAATGTCGAGGATTAAAGTTGGCGAAGGTATTGAAGTTGAGAAGAAAGACTTTGCAGCTGAGGTGGCAGCGCAGTTAAAATCATAATACATGAGCAATCTCAAATATAAACGTCTGCTTGTTAAGTTTAGCGGTGAGGCTGTTGCTGGAAACGACGAACATGGGATCGATCCAAAAATTCTAGATGAAATGGCAGCTTCAGTTAGAGACTGCAAAGAGCTTGGTGCAGAAATTGGCATTGTGATTGGTGGAGGAAATCTTTTCCGAGGTGAAAAGCTGTCCAAAGCAGGAATGGATAGAGTGGCAGGAGACCACATGGGAATGCTAGCCACTGTCATGAATGGTATCGCTCTCAGAGATGCTTTAGAAAGAGCTGGAGTTAAAACAAGAGTTATGTCAGCCATCTCTATGTCTGGCTTAGTTGAGCATTATGATCGAAGGCTTGCCATTCAACTGCTAGGAAACGGTTTCGTAGTCATATTCACTGCAGGCACTGGCAATCCATTTTTTACTACCGACACAGCTGGCTGCCTTAGAGCAGTTGAAATTGAGGCTGATTTAATGCTGAAGGCCACTAAGGTAGATGGAGTATATTCAGATGATCCTAACACTAACCCCGAAGCTAAATTTTATAATTCCATCTCATTTCAAGATGCTATTACTAAAAATTTGAAGGTAATGGATGCAACTGCGCTTACTCTTGCAAGAGATCATAATATTCCAATAAAGGTTTTTAACTGGAGTGAGCCAAATGCCTTGAAGCAAATTGCTTGCGGAGAAGATGTGGGGACTTTAATATCCTAGATATGCAAAACTTAATTCAAGAACTGAAGCTAAAAATGCAAAAATCAATAGACTCACTTATCGTTGATTTTAATAAAATTAGGACTGGAAGAGCTCATCCAAGTATTTTGGATGGCATTAAGGTAGATTATTACGGTAACCCCACCCAAATATCTCAAACTGCAAACATAACTGTAGAAGAGGGTAGAACTTTGGCAATCTCTCCATGGGACAAGTCATTGGTTTCTCATATTGAAAAGGCTATTCTGAAATCTGATTTAGGATTGAATCCAAATACATCAGGAGGTCTCATCAGAGTAACTATGCCAGTTCTAACAGAAGAAACTAGACAAGAGTTTATTAAGCAAGCTAGAAGTGAAGCTGAAAACGCTAGAGTTGCAATAAGAAATATTAGAAGAGATGCTAATAACCAATCAAAAGAATCTCAAAAGTCTGGTGAAATTTCTGAAGACGATCTGCGAAGACTAGAAGATGAAGTTCAGAAAGTTACTGATAAGTTCATAGAAGTGGTTGATAGCGAGTTAAAAAAGAAAGAGGCAGATCTCTTAGAAATATAAACGCTATGCCAAAAATTGTGCCTAAGCCAATTCATGTTGGCATTATCATGGATGGCAATGGTAGATGGGCTAGATCAAAAAAGCTATCTACAACCTCTGGGCACGAAGCAGGAATTAAAACCGTTAGATTAATTGTAGAGGAATCTATTCGCCATTCTATTGCATCATTGACCTTATATGCTTTTAGTACTGAAAATTGGCAAAGACCTAAATCTGAAATTCTTGGAATTGGTAAATTGCTCATTCAGGCCATTAAAGATCAGGTGCCAGAGCTTAAAGAAGAGGGAGTTAAAATAAATTTTTTCGGTCAATATAAAAAGTTTGGAAGCCATGCTCTTAAAATGATTAAGTTCGCCGAAGATGATACTAATATTAAGAAACCAAAACTCATTCTTAATATTGCTCTTGGATATGGTGGAAGGTCAGATATCGTTAGCGCTGTTAATAAAATTATCAATTCCAAGCAAACAAAAAAAATCACTGAAAGCAGTTTTTTCTCATATCTAGATGCGCCTGTTAGAGAACTTGACCTAATGATCAGAACAGGGGGCGATAAAAGAATCAGCAACTTTTTACTTTATCAACTTGCATATACCGAACTATTATTTGTAGAAACTTTATGGCCAAATTTTAGTCAAACTGAGTATGCAAGTTGTCTGAATAAATTTATAAGGACTAAACGAAGTTTTGGAAAACGCATTTAAAAAAAACATCATACAGCGCATCCCCTCAGCATTAATGTTAGCAGGCTTGCTGATTATTTTTTTAATTACTCAATCTATTTATTTAATCAATGCGGTTGTTTATTTGCTTGGTATGTTACTGGTAACAGAATGGTATAGGAATTCACATAAAAATTATTGGCCTGGGGTAGGAATCTTGAGTTTTATATTGATTGGCATTCTCATGTTTCCACATATTTTAGTTTTTAATATTTTCTTGATTGGAATATTTTGGCTTGCAATATTATTCTTCATTCCAATTCTTAAGCCATCGCAGCAATCGATTTTTTCTTTTAACAATATAGTTTTATGTCAATTTCTAGTTGTCGGCTTTATCTCTGGAATCATGTTTATTTTTTTGGAACACAATGAGCTAGGGGTAAACAAATTTTTGTTTTTATTTTTGCTTATTTTTCAAACTGCAATGGTTGATGTTTTTGCATACATCGTAGGATCCAATTTTGGCAAGACTTCAATTATTCCTCTTATCAGTCCAAATAAAACACTTGAAGGCTTTCTTGGCGGCTTTCTGATGGCTACTTTTCTTGTAAAATGGTATTTTAAGCCTTCTTACATAACTTTTTGAAGTGTTTTGGTCTGAAATGGAGAACTGGATTTTGTGAATGTTATCACTTCAAATTGTCTACTGTGATCTAGTTTTTTTAAGGTTTTCCTGAA
>JALRBL010000088.1 GCA_023257795.1 Gammaproteobacteria bacterium | reverse complement strand
TTTTTCTGGTATGCGATCTGCCACTGCAGAAATCACAGGCCCAGCAAAACTATGCCCCACTAGATTAATTTCATTCAGTTCTTCATTTTCTATCACTGCTAGCACATCATTGATAAAAGTTGAAAGGCCGACTTCTTCATTTCTATTTAAAACATCTTTTGTGAGCCCTATGACACCTCCTGCATTAATCATGGCATCAGGGACGTAAATAATATTTTTATCATGAAGCAATAGATCAGATTTTGGAGTGAGCAGCTGATTATTAGCGCCACCAATAACGTACTTAGCCTTTAGTTTAGAAATATTTATTTCGTTTAAAATCCCGCCCACTGCACATGGCGAAAATACATCAATTTTTTCTGAAAAAATATCGTTGGAAACAATACAGCCAAGTTTTTTGGCTTCGAATAATTTGTCTTGGTTTGTATCCGATATATAAACGCATGATCCTTGCCCAAGTAAAAGATTAGCCAATTTAAGACCAACGTTCCCTGCTCCTTGAATACCAATCGTTGCATTGTTGAGTGGAGTATTATGAGTAGTTAATACCTTTTCAATAGCATAAAAAATGCCTTTAGCAGTATAAGAGGAAGGATCAACATTATCAAAAACATGCCTAGAGAACTTTCCTACGGTTTGAATATCTTCAAGGGTTATACCAATATCCTCAGCAGATAAATAATCGCCACCAATAAGATTTAAAAAATCTGCAAAAGACTTTAGTAATTTATCTGTTTTTTGAATATTGTTAGCAAATATAATCGCTTTCCCTCCTCCAAATGGGACATTAGCAGCTATATTTTTTTCAGTCATGCCTCTCGATAATCTCAATACATCATTAAGACCATCTAAGAAATTAGAATAGTTTTGAAAGCGACAGCCACCAATTGCAGGGCCTAGTTTTGTGGAATGAATGGCAACTATTGATCTTATATTAGTATCACTATCTTCATACAAATAAACTTTCTCATGTTGAAATTCAGGATGACTACTTACCCTTAGGCCATCAAATGATTGGTTAGATATTTCTTGAAAAATCATAGTTTAAAAGTTGGTGAAGAGTATTATAGTGTAATAGAAATGTTGCTAAAAAATAGATTTAGAAAATATTTACCTGTCGTTATAGATTTAGAAACAGGTGGTTTTGATCCCTCAAAAAATCCCATACTTGAAATAGCAATGCAATTTATTGAAATTAATAATAATAAGTTCATTTTAGGTGAAGGAATTAGATACCATGTGATTCCTGAAAGTCAATTAGAGATTGATCCAGACTCGCTAGAGTTTACCAAAATTCATCTCAATCATCCTCTGCGCCAAGCTATTGCTACAGAAGAAGCCATTAAAAATATATGCAAGCTCGTAAATAAACAAAGAAGCAAAGAAGAATGCTCAAGAGCTATATTGGTAGGTCATAATGCCCATTTTGATCTATCTTTTTTACAAGCCAACATAGAAAGATACGATATTAAAAACTCTCCCTTTCATCCATTTTCAGTTATTGATACTGTTTCACTAGGGGCAGCTTTTACTGGCCAAACTGTTCTTGCCCGAATTGCCAAGGAGTTATCAATTGACTATGACAATGATCTTGCTCACTCAGCAGCTTATGACGCTGAAATTACTGCAAAAGTTTTTTGCGATCTATTGAATAAAATCTAATTGACAATGATTCTCATTCTCATTTAATATTAATGAGTGATTATTTGCAGCTGTCAAAATATTAACTCCAATACTCTTGAAGAAATGCTTTTTCAAGGCTATTCAATCGAAGAAATAATCAAAGAGACATGTATTACCCAAGAATGCGGATCATGCATAGGAACACTTGAAGAATACAAACATTTTTTTGAATCAAAAAATAAGCGAATATTTGCAAGAGCTATAGCTTAATAGCAGTCTAAAAATTTATTGTCTGCCAGGGTTTGGAACAAACTACTACCTCATCTCCAACTCTTTCTTTATAGTACAAAAATCTAGCAATTACCCCGCTAAACTTACTTGGTAAATTTCCTGTAATTGCTAGGTATTTTGTTTTCAGTTTATCTTGAATGCTTTTTGCTTCGCATATGGACATGGAAACTTTTACAAGCCCAAAAACTTTTACTAGATCACCAGTTAAAATTAAGAGATTTAATTTGCGATCCTTTAGTTCTTCTAAAATATTCGGATTGAAAACATGAGCTTCATGAAATAAAGAGCCGCTTTCATCTTCGCAAATATAAGAAAAACTTGTTGAATGATATGGATTGCCTGAGGGCCTAACATGAATTACTGCATCTCCTAACTCATAAGAAACATTTCTTTTAACTACTGTAATATTAGAAAATCCAAACTTAACAAGAATTTTTTTTGCATGAGATGTTGTAAAAATAGGAATATTTCTATCGAACAATAAAAAAGAATCAAGATCCAAATGATCTGAAAAATGAGCAGTTAAGATTATATGGGTAACACTATTCTTGTTAATTCCTTTATTTAGAATATGTTCATGATCAGCTTGTCTCTTAAGCAGAAAACCATTTTTAGGAAATTTTTGACAATCTGTTAACCATGGATCAACAGCAATTAATGCATCATTTGTTTTATATACCCAACCCTGGTAGTCATCAGCTTTTATAACCTGCATACTTGATATCTTTACATAAATGAGAAGCATTACCAATATGATAATGATAATCATTTAAAAAGCACTTAATATCAGTACTTTACATATTATTTTTAAATGATATTCTGTTCGTAATTATTGGAGTTTTTATGAAAGGTGACCAAATAGCAATTGACCATTTAAACACTATCCTGGGTAATGAATTAGTAGCAATAAATCAATATTTTTTACACTCAAGAATGCTCAAAGACTGGGGTTTAAATAAGCTTGGTGATTATGAATACCATGAATCGATTGATGAAATGAAGCATGCAGACGAGCTTATTCAACGCATACTTTTTCTAGAGGGATTGCCCAATCTTCAAAAACTTGGACCTCTAAAAATCGGTGAATCAGTTTTAGAGATACTCCAAAATGATTTGGCTCTAGAAAATAAGGCTATACCTGATCTCAGAGAAGCAATTATACATTGTGAATCGAGTAAAGATTTCGTTAGCAGAGACTTGCTTCAAAGAATTCTAGACAGCGAAGAAGAGCACGTTGATTGGTTAGAGACAAACATACATTTATATAAAACTTTGGGCGAACAAAACTATTTACAAAGCCAGGTTTAAGAACTTATAGATTCAATCAATCGCTTTAGCTCACCATTTGCATGCATTTGAGTAACAATATCGCAGCCTCCGACTAACTCACCATTAATAAATAGCTGGGGAAATGTTGGCCATTCACTAACTGCAGGAAGGTGTTGTCTAACATCAGGATTTGAGAGAACATCTACGTAAGAAAATTCAGCCTCGCATTCAATTAAAGCCTTAACTGTTCTTGCGGAGAAGCCACACTGAGGCTCATAAGGAGACCCTTTCATATAAATAAGAATATTATTGTTTTTAATTTGGTCTTTAATCTTTAATTGTATTTCGTTTGCGTCCATAACATTATTTTACCTGTTTTAAATATAATTCAGTAGCTCTAACAATACCGTACCTAATGCAATCAACTATAAAAGCATGGCCAATAGATGCCTCATCAAATTTACCAATTTGTTGGATGTAAGTTAAATTTTCAAGATTTAGATCATGTCCAATGTGGACACGTATTCCAAGCTCCTTTGCAGCTTGAAAGGTTGCTTCAATCAAAGCAAGTTGCTTATCAATCATAGCGCTATTACCTAGATTGCATGCTGCTGCAAATGGACCAGTATAAATTTCAATACAATCTATTCCACTAAGTTTAATATGGTTTAAATCAATAAAGCCTGCATCCACAAATATACTTATCCGTTTAGCTAATTTCGATAGATTACTTATCAAATCAATGAATGATTCGGTAATTTCATGCTTGGTATAGCCATGATCAGACGTAATCTGATTTTCATCATCTGGGACCAAAGTCACCTGTGCTGGTTTTACAGACCGAACAAGATTGAGAAAACCAGGATAAATGATAGACGACTTAGAAGCAGGATTACCCTCAAGATTGAGTTCTTTTTGTTTATCATGGCAAAGCTTCTGTAATATCTCGCAGTCTTTGGGAGTAGCATGCCTTAGATCAGGTCTTGGATGCAAGGTTAAGCCATCAATACCTAAATCTAATAATTGCTGACCAAATTCTGTGATGGAGGGAAAGTCACCTCCTCGCGAATTTCTAAGCAAAGAAATCTTATTTAAATTTATGCTTAAATTCATTTAACTTAAGCAGTAGTTATAGAGGATTGATCCCAAAAAGCTCTTAAATGAGCAATTTTGTTCTCATTGGTAACCTTAAAGTGATCAATTATCTTAATGTCCATGCCGCTACCATCCTCAATACTTCTAACCTGCATAACAGCCTCTAATATTCCTTCATCTCCGCAAACTATAAATGATTCATCTCTAGGTATGATTGAAAAACCCGAATGACCAAAATCCCAAAATGCAGAAATAGCATCAATTCCATTCATGGGATCTGAGCCCACTGGATCCTCAAAAATAGCATTGCTATCCCAAAGAGATTCAAAGCACTGCTTATCATTATCTTTATAAGCTTTAATATAATTCTGCATCACAGAAAGCACATCTTTCATTTAGATTTTTAGACCTTTGTCTTTAAGCATATATTTAGTAAATTTTATATTTTCATCAATGGGAGAAACCGTTTCTACTACCCTGTCGTATTGTGATTTAAGTATCTTCCATGTTTTACCATCATGAACATACTCATCTTCATAAAGCGCAGTTCCTTGAGTCACAACATTGTCTTTAAAATTATAAAAAATATCATGCAAGTACCATTTGCCAGATGCCTCTGTCGAGGAGCTGATTAGTATTTCAGGGTGATGCCCAGTATGCATTGCAGCAGCTTGATTATGAAAAGAATATTTTAAAGCTGTGCAAATGGCTTCTTTTCCTGATTCCTGCCATCGGTAAGTTCCACCACGATAATCAACTGCTATATTTTCGTGAAATACTTCATCCAACAGGTAGAAATCAGCCATATCAATTGCTCTAAAGTATTTGTGCTTCAAATTCTTGATTTCTTCAATAGCTAATAATTTATCTATATTTTCCATACTCAACCTAAAAATGCTTGTCCACCATCGAGCATGATGGTGCTTCCGGTAATATAACTCATCTCATTGGAAATCAGTTTACAAACTGCCATACCAATATCCTCTTTACAATCACCAACTCTTCCAAGAGGTACTGTTTTAAGAAACTCAGCAGCTTCATTGGGTCTCTCTTTTATCCACCATTCCATTCCAGCTGACATTGCTAAAGGCATAATTGCATTCACTCTTATATTGTCTCGCCCCCATTCCACTGCAGCTGTTCGTGTTATGGAGCGTATGGCCTCTTTAACAGCAGCATAGACACCATAACCAGCTGAATCTGGTCTCAAAGCAGATGAGCTCGCTAGATTAATAACACTGCCATCTCCTTTTAAATAGGGATAACACGCTCGCATAAATCTTAAAGATGCTAGAGGTCCTGATTTCCAGCCATTCTCAGCAGCTTCATCAGTTACATCTAAAATATTACCCAAAGGTACTTCTTGAGCATTATTCACAAGGATATTTATGGTTTTAAATTCCTTTATTACAGCGGCAATGGCATTTTCAATACTACCAAGCTCCTTTACATCACATTCTATTGGGAAAGCTATTCCTCCATTAGAATTAATGGTTTTGGAGACTCTTTCAATTTTATTAAAAGTTCTTCCAAGCAACGCAACTCTAACCCCATGCTGAGCTAAGGCTAGAGCAATCCCCTCACCCACTCCCTGTCCTGATCCAGTAACAACTGCAACTTTTCCTTCCAAAGAGCTCAAAAGTTTGCTCCTGTGATATCTCTTGCAGCTAAATAACCAAAGGTCATCGCAGGTCCCAAGGTTGAACCTGGTCCAGGATACTTGGGCAATAATGCGGTTGTGCAATTACCACATGCATACAAGTTCTTAATTGGTAGTCCATCGTTATCCAGGACTCTTCCCTTGGTATCTATTACAAGACCTCCAGCTGTTCCCATTTCGCCAGGATACAAAACCATGCAATAAAATGGTGCTTTCTCGAGCGGCGCTAAACAAGGATTAGGAGATACAGATGGATCACCATAATATCTGTCATACACGCTATCGCCTCTTTTAAAGTCAGGATCTTTACCAGTAATAGAGTATTCATTAACCTTTTGCTGTGTAGCTAGTAAGCCTTCCACATTAATTCCAACTTTTATAGCTAAGTCTTCAAGAGATTCTGCTTTCGTTAAAAAAGAGGGAGTCCACCATTCTTTTGGCACTCTGCTATCTGGTTGCATGCTTCCTTGCAACAATGGTCCGCAGGGTCTATTTTGTCTAAAGTTACTATCAAAAATCATGTAACAAGGAGCGCAAGGGTTACCCTCTGAGTATTCACGAAACATATCGCTAACAAAACTTACGTAATTTTGAGATTCATTAGAAAATCTCAGTCCATTTTTATTAACCGTATAATTTCCAGGCATGGATTTATCAACCATTGATAGCCACCCCTTTTCAACGCCAGGAACTTTCATGGTAGTTGACCACCATCCCCAATCCATTTGATGTGTTTTTGCACCCAATTTAAGAGCAGCTTTAAGGCCATCGCCGGTATTATGCATATTGGCTGCACTCCAAGAAGCATCTGTGGGTTTGGGCAAATATTGATCACGTAGAGCTTGATCTTTTTCAAACCCTCCAGATGCCAAAATAACTCCTTTATTAGCTTTAATAGTAATCTCTTCACCGTATTTAATGGCCTTAATTCCAATGACTTCATTGCTTTCATTCGTGATGAGATCTGTAAAGGCAGAATTGCACCAAATGGGTACTTTTCTATCTTTGAGCGATAACAAAAGCCTAGCAATGCCAGCATTTCCCATTGTTAACCTTCTATCTTTCCAGCCCCATTTAAGTCGCATAGGTAAATCTAAGATATATTTGGTAAATAATTTTGCAAATAACTTTTTCCAACCAGGCAAAGCTCCCAACAAAAGTTGACCTTCAACTTGAGTAAAATTCATGGTGATAGGCCCCATCCTAAATGTTGTCTGAGGATGTTGATCTCTTAAAAGCTTTAAATCCTCTCCAAGATATGTTCCAGCGATGGGTTCAGGCTCCATAGATCTATTGCCAGCTTTCCCGCCTTTATTATCTGGAAAATAGTCTGGATAATGGGGTAAGTTTAAATACTTAACTCTTGAGTTACTATGAAGATAATCCACCATTCTTGGACCTTCCTGAATGTAGGTTTCTATTAACTCAGGATTAATTTTCCCTTCAGGAGAAACGCTAGCAATATAATCCCTTGCATCCTGAATGCTATCATCAGCACCAGCAGCAACAGCATATCTATTGTTGGGAATCCAGACACCTCCACCAGATGAAGCACTAGTTCCGCCAAGCTGTGAACTTTTTTCAATAACAAGAACTTTAGCGCCGCCATCATGGGAACACAGGGCAGCTGTGAGAGCTCCATTTCCAGATCCAACAACAACTACATCATATTCAAAGTTCCATTCTGTACTCATCGTAGTATTTCCTATATATTTCTCTTAAGCCAATCAATTATATATCTCTTATTATGCAAACTGAAATCTGTAAAAAACTTGGAATTGAGTACCCTATCTTTGCATTTACACACTGCAGAGATGTCGTTGTTGCTGTCAGCAAAGCTGGAGGGATTGGTGTCCTAGGTGCTGTCGGTTTTTCTTTAGAGCAACTGCAAGAAGAATTGGATTGGATTGATGCACATATTGGAGAGCGACCATATGGCGTTGATACTGTGATACCACAAAAATATGAAGGAATGGATCAGTTAGATCCAGAAAAATTATTACAAGATTTAGAAAAGGCAATACCAAACGAACATAGGGCATTTGTTGAAAAGCTATTAAATGATTATGGCGTTCCAGACGCAGAAGATAGCAATGGACCAAAAGGTGGATTATTAGGTTGGACACAAGCAACCGCAGAACCTCAAGTAGAAGAAGCTCTAAAAAGAAAAAATGTAAAACTGTTTGCAAATGCATTGGGCACACCGCCAGCCGAAGTTATAAAAGAAGTGAAATCTCAAGGAGTTCTGATTGGTGCGCTTTGTGGAAAAATAAAGCAAGCTATTGCGCACAAAAAAGCTGGATTAGATTTTATTGTAGCTCAAGGCGGTGAAGGTGGAGGACATACTGGTGAGATTGGCAGCATTGTGCTTTGGCCTCAAATCATTGATGCGGTAGGAAATTTACCTGTGCTTGCTGCTGGTGGAATTGGAAACGGACGACAAATGGCTTCAGCTTTAGCAATGGGTGCACAAGGCGTTTGGACTGGTTCTCTGTGGTTAACGGTGGAAGAAGCTTTTACACAACCTGCTCAAAAAGCATCCTATCTGAGCGCTACGAGTGAAGATACCATCAGAAGTAAATCTTGGACAGGGAAGCCTGCAAGAATGCTTAAAAATGCATGGACAGAAGCCTGGGATCATCCTGATAACCCCAAACCTTTACCTATGCCCCTCCAAGGAATGATTACTTATGATGCTATACGCAGAACATCAATTTATGCTGACAAGGGTAACGCACAAGAAGTCTCTTTTAATGCAGCTGGACAAGTAATTGGTCAGATCAATGAAGTAGAGTCTGTGAAGAGCGTTATCTACAGGCTGGTTACTGAATATTTAGATGCAGTAGATAGCCTTAATAAGTTGCTGCCAAAAATAGATTAATAGCTTTCGCTGTAGTCTTCTACCAATTGAATGAATGCTTTAACTCCCGTATCAAGCGCATCATCATCAACATAAAATTTTGGTGAATGATTGGTATAACTTGACTCTTGATTTTCAGGATTTACACCTAAGAAAAAGTATAAACCTGGAACTTCTTGAGCAAAAAAAGAAAAGTCTTCTGCTCCGGTTCTAGGGACATTCCATCTCGTATATTTCCCGCCACTTGCTTTTATTAATGATTCTTCTAGTTGGGCTGATAAATCTAAATCGTTAAAGGTTACTGGATAACTCCCATAAACAGCAAATTCAACTTTTGCAGTGGCGTTATGAGCTTCAGCTACGTTCGTTGCAATAGTTTTAATTTCTGCATGAATTTTATCTAGATAATTTTTCTCAAAGGTTCTTATGGTCCCCTCCATAACAACTTTTTGAGGAATAATGTTATTTCTTGTTCCACCATTAACCATGCCAATAGAGACCACAGCTTGGCTATCAAGAATATTCAATCTCCTAGATACAATAGTCTGCATGGTGGTACCGATGTTAAAAGCAGCAAGAATTGGATCTACGCCTTCCCAAGGTCTTGAGCCATGTGTTTGTTTTCCTTCAACCGTAATTCTAAATGCTTCAGCTGAAGCCATGGCAGGTCCAGGTTTCAAAAAAATTGTTCCATGAGGACCGTTAGTTACATGAAGCCCAAAAATTGCATCTGGTTTCTCGAGCTCAAATATACCTTCTTTTAACATTAAATACGCTCCGCCCTCTTCACCTTCAGGTGGACTTTCTTCAGCAGGTTGAAATATAAGCATAATGTCACCTTTTAGTTTGTCAGTATTTTTTACTAAATACTCAGCAACACCCAAAAGAATAGCTATGTGCGCATCATGCCCGCATGCATGCATAACTCCAACTTCATTCCCTTGATAAACTGACTTTTCTTTTGATGAAAATGGTAAACCTAACTCTTCAGTGACAGGAAGCCCATCAATATCTGCTCTAAGAGCTATAAGCGGACCAGGTTGAGAACCTCTGATCATTGCAACTAGTCCTGTTATAGCAATATCGCTTTGAACTTCAAGCCCTAAATTCTCTAAGACATTTTTTATATATGCAGATGTCTTAAACTCTCTGTTAGATAACTCAGGATATTGGTGAAAATGATGTCTCCATTCAATAACTTTAGTCATTAATCCATCAATATCATTCTCAAGTTGTTCAGATAATGATTGAGAAAATGTAAATGTTGAAATAAAAAGCATGGATGCTAATATCTTTTTCATTATTAAAACCTCTTCTTAAATAAGTTGATCCAAATCTTTGGAGTATTCTTAGCATAAGCTACAAAATCTGGTCTAGTTCTTAAAGATCGATCGTCCATCAATTTTACAGATCCAATAGCAATTAACAAATACATCACAACAAAACCTATATAGTTTACAACACTGAAATTATAAGAAGCTAAGCTAAAGATGGCTAAACCAAACCAAAACAACAATTCACCGAAATAGTTTGGATGGCGCGAATAAAACCACAGTCCAGATTGCATGGTCTTTCCTTTATTTAATAAATTTTGTCTAAAGTTATACATTTGCTGATCAGAAACTATTTGAATTATCACAGCACATATCAATATTCCGAACGCAAAAAAATCCAAGGAGTTAAGTTGTGTATCGCTGAAATACAATGCATTAATAGCAGGTATCAGTGCTAAATATACGCAAAGAGTTGGAATAAGATGGATGCTGGTAAAGTCAATTAAAAATTTTGCCAGCGGACTAGTCTGGGATCCTTTCATGCGTATATACCTCCAATCCTCATGGGAAAAGCCCTCCCAATTTCTTGCCCAGTTATAGGTCAATCGAGCAGCCCAAAACATAACTCCGGTAATTAAAAGCCACATACGTTCGCTGGAATCAGGAGCTATGCCATAAATAAAAGGAAGGAGAAGAATAACCGGAGGAATAACTGACCAGTAGGCATCATACCAGCTTGAATTTTTCCAAATCAAACTACAACAAAAAATAAAGATTGTAGCTAAAACATCAACAACAAATAAGTTTTCCAATATTGATAGATGTTGAAAAATTCCATAAAAAAAATACATCAAAGAGATTACTAGTAAGTAGCCAATACATACAATCATCAAATCTTTTACTGCCATAATTTAATGCGCTCTATCAAATGAATACGAAATATCTAAAAGTGGAATATTAAGTTTTTTACGAAGCTTAGAAAAATCAGTTGTAAGTTTATTATAAAGAGTGTTTCTTTGAACTAGCTGAAGATTTTTTTCAGCAAGCCTTTGCTCAATGAAAGCAATATCTAACTCCTGACCATGTATAGAGCCAGCTGCTCTTGTAATGGACTCGTTCATTAATACTCCTCCAATATCATTTATCCCATGATTGGTTAACTCAATCAGACCTTCAAGTCCTGCCTTAACCCATGACCCTTGAATATTAGGTAAGTTTTCCTTAAATAAAAGTCTAGCTATGCTATGCATTAATAAAACCTCCCTAAAAGATGGCCCTGATCTGGCCAAGCCACGCCTATAAATTGGAGCTTCTTGTGAGACAAATGGCAGAGGAACAAATTCTGTAAAACCACCATTTTCAGATTGTATGTCTAACAGCTCTATTAAATGTATTGCTACATCATTGTAATCTTCAACATGACCAAACATTATTGTTGCTGTTGACGGAATGCCAAAGGAATGTGCTTTGCTTATTACACTCCTCCATTCAGCAGAATTAAGCTTGTCTGGGCAAATTATATCTCTTACTGAATCATTCAGAATTTCTGCAGCTGTCCCTGGAATAGAATTCAATCCCTTCGATTTCAGTAATTTTAAATACTCTTCTAGACTAATATTTAAAGTTTCACTACCTTGCATTATTTCAAGAGGTGAGAATGCATGAATATGCACATTCTGTGAGACTTCTCTTATGGCATCTAATATTTGTAAGTAAGTTTCGCCTGTATATCTAGGATGAATACCGCCTTGAAGACACACTTCGGTTGCACCTCTTTCCTCAGCTTCGATAACTCTTCGTTGAATTTCTGCGTGATTAATGTCGTAAGGTTTTCCCCTCAAGTCATCGTGTCCCCTTCCTTTAGAGAAAGCACAAAAATTACAACTGTATTTACAAATGTTTGTGTAATTTATATTTCTGTTTACAGCAAATGTTATTTCATTGCCATGTAAAGATTGCCTTATTTCGTTAGCAGCATCACCAAGAAATTTAACTTCATTGCCTCTGGCTTGAAATAAAGCAGCAACATTGGTTACGGTAGGATTAAGTTGGAGTTTTTTTAATGACTCTTTAATGTTAGCAAGACCATGTCTTGGGGAATGGAATAATGGTACAGCGTTGGATTCCCCTGCTCTCCAATCATCGGCTTTAATATATCCATCACCCTCAATGAGCTTCAATAGTTTAGCTCTTACTTCCTTAGATAAAAAAGAAGAGTATTCTCTAGTTAGATATTTTGGATATACGGTTGTTCTTGGAATTAAATGAGTATTGAAATTACGACAAAGCTTTTCGAGTTTTTGTAAGTTTGGCCATGGGGATTCGGGATTTACGTGGTCAATAGTAACAGGTGAAATACCACCAAAGTCATTTATTCCAGAGGAAATGAGTTTTATTAGAATATCATTATTCAAATTTGGAGGTGCTTGGATACTAATATCTAAGGGCAGTATTAATCTTGCTATAGCAATAGCCCAAAGCAAATAATCACCTGAAGCCGCAGGATGATCATGCATCAAGGTATCAGACTTTGGTACAAAATTTTGAATGATAACTTCTTGGATATGATCATAGGTTTGATGAATAGAGGCAATTTTTATAATGGTTTCGATAAACTCTTCTCTTGTTTCACCTATCCCTATCAAAACACCAGTTGTAAATGGAGTTTTAGCTAAGCCAGCATTAATTAAGGTTTCTATTCTTGCAGAGGGAAGCTTGTCCGGTGAACCATAATGTGGCATACCTTTTTCTGATAATCGATTGGAAGACGATTCAAGCATTAATCCAACAGAGCCTGAGAATTTTTTAAATTTTAATAATTCTTCAATAGATAAATTACCCGCATTAATATGGGGAATAAGTTTCGTTTCATGAAAGACACTAGAAGCTTGTTGAAGTACATACTCAACAGTATTATCAAAGCCTTGCTGGTAAAGAAACTCTCTTGCGGTCTTGTATCTTTTTTCTGGCTTTTCTCCTAGAGTAAAGAGAGCTTCTCGGCAACCCTGGTCCTCTCCCATTCTTGAGATTCTTAATATCTCATCTCTAGTTAAATAAGGGCTTCCTATTTTTTTTGGAGTCTTTGCAAAAGTACAATAATGGCAAACATCTCTGCATAAAAATGTAATTGGAAGAAAGACTTTGGGTGAGTATGAAATGGTATTGCCATATTTTTTTTGCTTTACCTCAAATGCTTCTGCGGTAAGCTCATCAGATAATGGAATATTTGCGATCACTTTGGGATCCAAAGAAGCACCAGTGAACTTCAAGAGTCGGCTGGGTTCTGAAAGAGCTTTAGGTAAGTGAGTCATAACAAGAATATCCAACTAGTCTATCAGTTTGTTAATAACATTTTGAGGAAGATTGTTAAAATCTTCTTCGTCATCTAAATCATAGCTAATATCAGGATCCTCTACCGAATTTAGTAATAGATTATGTGTTTTCGCAAGATTTAAAAAATTAATATAGCTATTGAGTCCAAAAACAAATTTTTTAAAATTTCCATGTGAATAAATAAGACCATTAGTTCCTTGGCCCAATTTATCAGGGAAAATATAGGATGTCTTTTTAGATATATACGATTCTATTCTTGTTAATGTTGTTTTTGAAAATAATGGAAGGTCAGCATGAAGTATTACCACCCGATCCCCCTCATTAAAATGATCATTTGAAATTTCCAACAAAGCCTCATTAAGAGGTAAATCTGAATAATGTTGCTTTACATTGGTTAAATTTATTTGATTGCCTTTGATGATGATATGAATTTCAGGTTTCAATGATGAACATTGGATAAATGCAACTAAATTATTTAAACTTCGTTCAATAACAGAAAGACGTTGCTTGGGGGATAAAATATTACTAAGCCTAGATTTTGAATGATCAGTAAATTTAACTGGGACAATAAATCTAACCATTAAGAATTCTTATCACATCTTCAGCTAAAGAAACCTTGTCCTGAATTGAGCGCATAACCAATTTTTTACTTACGTATGCATTCATTCCAAGGGATGAAATTTCATTTACATAATGCTTATCTAGGTCGTCTAAAAAAATATTCTTAGCAATATAGTTATAGTGCTTGGCTATAGAAACCACATTAACATCTAGATTAAGTGATTGCATAATTTTAGCAGTTGGACCTTTTAATGATCGATTTGCCACTATTGGAGATACAACAAATACCTTTTCTTTATTTTGGGATAAAAATTTATTTAACTCCTGTATCTTAATTATTGGATCAATACTTAAATAGGGATTTGATGGACAAATAACAAAATTATCGTAGCTATTCAAATCTATTCTTTTATTTAATGACGCTTTTTCCAGTCCTCTATATGCAATGCTTGTAACCTTAGGTTCAGCTTTTTGTTTTACAAAATACTCTTGAAAAGTTAAACAGCTGTTACCACTGTGAATCATGGTTTCGATTGGCTCATCTGATGCAGGAAATAAATTAATATCAAGATTAAATGATAAGGAAATTTTCTTAGTAGTTTCTGTTAAGGAATGATTTTTTAGTAATTGAGTTCGAACAAGGTGAGTTGCCATATCTTTATCACCCAATTGAAACCAAGTCTCACCATCTAAAAATTCAATATTATTAAGTGTTGTCCAACTCTCGTCAGCTAACCCCCAGCCTTGCTCTTGGTTAACACGATCTGCAAGCGTATACATAACGGTATCAATATCGGGTGATATATGTAATCCAAAATGATTAAAGTCATCTCCAACATTGATAAGGATATCCATCGGATGATTTTTAAGAAAAAAACCTTTAGCAAGTTTGGCTCCTCCAACCCCACCGCAAATTAGTAGAGTTTTCATCTAAATAAATCTTCCTGTTCATCTCTAATAAGAGCACTGGCATTATTAATTTCATTTTTATTGGTAACGTGCCCTCGTATCAAGACAACAGGAGTTTTTTGATTTGCTTGTCCCATTATCAACGATGCAGCTGCAGCCAACTCATCAGCCGTCCCTATTTGAGTAACTTTCAATTCATTCCCAAATAGATCCTTTTTACCTCGCTCATCTCTGATTGAGTTAATATTGCTTGCCCCAATAGCAAAACCAACGATTCCATTTCGAAACGGTCTTCCCATAGTATCCGTAATAATGACTCCAATATTTACTTTAAAGTGCTTGCGAAGTATTAATCTAATTTTATTTGCAGAGCCATCTGGATCTTTGGGCAACAATAAGATTCTCTCCTCTGATTGATCTATGTTTGATCTATCAATTCCTGCGTTTGCTTGGATAAAACCGATATTATTTTCGACAATCAAAACATTTTTTCGATATCTCACGACCTTATGCGATTCCTCCAAAACCGCTTGAACAAATCTTGCATCTTTTTCAATTTGCTTAGCGATTTTTTTTGCTTCTTTACTTGGATTGTATTCGCTAAGCAATCGATAACGATTTTCTGACTTAGATACTATCTTTTGTGCGATAGCAAAAATGTCGCCATCTTTGATTACTCTTCTAGACCTTTGTATTGCAGCAATAATCAATTTCGCAACCGAGTCGCCTGGGTAAACAAGAGGAAAGTTTTTTAAACCGATGAGAGTTAGATTCGTTATGGCTACACTCCAGTAATAACAATTCCAGAATGTGAAATTTCATGATTCTTATTGATGGCTATTAATACAGAAGTCAGAGCTTCTGCTGCTGCAGAATTACATAGAGGGCCTGCGTGCCACCCTTTTAAGCCAATATCAGATATAAGATTAATAACCAGATCTCTATCATCTCTTTTATCACCGCATACTAAAACATCGCAATTTATAGAATGATCCGATTGCAAAAGTTCAGCTGAAATATTTTGAAATGCAGAAACAACTCTAACCTCATCCCCCAAGATTTTTTGTGCCATTAGGGCTGCACAACCATCATCTTGTGGTAGTTGAACTCGCATTACTTTTGGAGGTACAAGAGGAACGGTTGCATCAATTAAGATCTTATTCGCTAAAGATAATTTTACAGACTCCAGCGTTGATGCTTGGTGAGCAAAAGGCACTGTCAGGCAAGCAATATCTGCCATGGCTGCAGCATGATTGTTTAAGCAGGCCCTAGAATCATCTAAACCAAGTAAATTTGTTGCTTGAAGCGCAGATTCTATCGAGCGGGATCCAATAAAAATTTCATGGCCAGCTTGGTGCCAACGTTTGGCTAAACCGGTTCCCAGAGAACCAGTTCCTCCGAGTATCGCTATCTTCATGTTTTCTCCGTTATGAAAAAGTTAGATGGAACATTATAATAACTGGTAAAGAAAGATGAACAATCTATTTAAAAACAAAACCGTAATAGTAACCGGTGGTTCCAAAGGGATTGGAAAAGGGATCGCTGAGGCTTATCTCTCTGAGGGAGCTACAGTCTTTATACTTTCAAGAAATGCACCACCAAGAAAAATAAGAAAAAAAAATAACGTGGCTGCTTTTGTTACGTGTGATATTAGAGATCAAAATTCGATTGAAACTGCTATTACGAATATTTTAAAAGAGACCAAGCAAATCGATATTTTGATAAACAATGCAGGTGGATCCCCCTTGTTAAATGCGGTTAAAGGATCATTAAATTTTCATAAATCGGTTTTCGATTTTAATTTAACTGCACAATTTCAAATGAGTGTTTTAATAGCAAAAAAGATGCTCAAACAAAAAACCGTTTCATCAATTATCAATATATCGAGTGTTACAGCAAACAGACCAACACCTGGCAGCGCGGCTTATGGTGCAGCAAAAGGTGGCTTGGTTAACTTAACAAAAACACTGGCTATTGAATGGGCTCCAAAGATCAGAGTGAACTCTATAATTACTGGGTATATAGAGACTGAAAATTCATTGCTTCATTACGGAAATAAATCCCAAATGAAAAAAGTTGCTAATACAATCCCGTTAAGAAGAATGGGTAAACCTGAGGATATTGCGAATGCATGTCTGTTTTTATCTTCTGAAAAAGCAAGCTGGGTTTCTGGAGCTGCACTTGATGTCCATGGTGGCGGTGAAAACCCCTCGTACTTATCAGCATTAGAGTAAGAACTTTTAACCAAATCAGTTGTCTATTCACTTAAAGGAGCAATAAATATGAAAGAAAAATATATACAAGCATTAATTCTTGGAACCTTGATTGGTGGAGCAATAATTCTTGATGATTTTATAAAACCTAACCGAGATTCTAGGGGTGGCCATGTCATGATGTTTAATGGCGATCCAGAAGAAATGCATAAAATGCATCATCCAACAAAAATGCAAAAAAAAGTTTGGGAAAGTGAAGATGGTAAAGAAATTAATCTAGATACAATGTCTTCAAAAAAGCATGTCATTATGCTAAAACTTGACGATGTATCAGACATTAAAGGTGAACTAGATAAAATTGAAATAGAAGGTCTCGCAGAAGAACTTGAAGAAATCGATATTGCGAATCTAGTAAAAAATATTAAAGATAACATTGCTGAAAATACAGAAATTAAACTCGAAGATGCGGAAATTGAAATTAGGGTTAAGATAGAAAAAGATTCAGAATAACTGTTAACCGAATAATTTTCGAAAAAATTTGTTATCAAAAAACAACTTGATAGCTTGTTCAAGTTGTTTATAACTTTTTTCAGTGTAGGGATAAACTGAAGAAGGTTTTTTACCAATTACAATCGGCATTGCGTGGCAATAGCTTCTAAACCCTTCTTTACCATTTACAAAACCAACCCCACTTTCCTTGAGACCCCCAAATGGTACTTCATTTAAACCATAACTCATTGCCATGTCATTGATTGAGCACGCTCCGGTTTCAAGCGACCTGGCTAGTTTTAGTCCTTTGGAAATATTTTGGGTCCAAATATTACCATTGAGACCATATTTAGAATCGTTAGCAAGACGCATAGCCTCTTCTTCATTTTGAACCTTCATAATACAGACTATTGGACCAAATGTTTCTTCCTGCATAATCTTCATGGAATGATCAACATCAACAATGACTGTAGGGAGATAGTACAAACCTGATAGTTTAGAATTTTTTGAACCTCCAACTAAAATTTTTGCACCTTTAGCTACAGCATCCTTAACATGCTCATCAATAATATCCAGTTGCTTATCCCAAAAGGTTGCGCCAACATCAGCAAATTCTTGATCCGATTGCACTAAACTTGATGTAATTCTTAAAGTTTCTGTAACAAACTCATCATACCTGGATTCCGTTACATAGATTCGTTCTGTGCCGCAGCAATATTGTCCGGCATTCATACATGAGCCCATCACAGCACCTTGAGCAGCTTCTTTGATATTAGAGTCATCGCAAACCACCATCGCGTCCTTGCCTCCAAGCTCTAAACTAAAGGGTATGAGCAGCTTGCCACAAGATTCTGCAACCTTTCTTCCAGTGGCCACCGAGCCTGTGAAAGAAATTTTGTCTGGTTTATTTAAGATCAAAGCTTCTCCCACTTCACCATCTCCAATCAGCACTTGAACTAAATTTTTTGGCGCTCCTGCAAGGACAAACATCTCCTCTACCAACCGACCAGACATAGGGGTTACTTCTGATGGTTTTATTATTGCAGCATTTCCTGAAAGCAAGCATTGAATAACAGGATTGATCGAAAGGATAAATGGCCCATTCCAAGGGGTAATTATTCCAATCACGCCTCTTGGTTTAAAAATCACTTTGCATTTCTTAAGAAAACGCATAGGCCCATGAAGCTTGATAGTTTCATCTGCAAGCCATTTCTTAGCTCTTTTACAGTAAAATACAATCGAATCAAGTGCGGAATATACTTCCATTGATAGAGCCTCTTGTTTAGGCTTACCGGTCTCACTAATTACTACCTCAATTATTCTATCTTTTTGTTGGGAGATAATTTCTGCAACCTTTTCAAGAACGGAAATCCTATCCTCTATCGATACTTCGCTCCATTGTTTTTGTGCATTCCTTGCAAGGCTAAATGCCTTTGCAACATCCTCTTTTGATGCGCATTCAATTTCAGTAAGCGGAGAATAATCTTTAGGGCTTTGTGTGCAAAGAATTTTTTTATTATCAGCATATTTAATATTAAAAATGGCCATTAGATGGACTCCAAATGTTTAGCAAGCATGCCGCTTGCATGGTTGTTAATATGGGCTCCAAGGCCTGTCGGCATAATTTCATAATATTCAAGTTTTTTAACAACCTTAATCATAATCACGGAGAATTTATACAAAGCCAACGTGTAGTAATAATCATAGTTTTTAGCACTAAAACCACTGTTTTTTTCCCAGTAAGCAATAGTATCCTCAGCGGTCATGAAACCAGGTAATTTGGGAATATTTAAGCCAATGCTATTGCAATCATCAATTGCAATTCCCCATGCTAAGTCTAGGCATGGATCACCTAAAATAGCCATCTCCCAATCCAATGCAGCAGTAAGGTCTCCATTAGGAGCATACATAACATTGGCTAGTCTACAGTCTCCCCAAACTATTTTTGAACTATGATTATCAACGCTTGGTTTATTTGCACTTAAGAAATCTCGGGCAGCATCTGCAATCGAATGATTCTCTCCTTCCATAGCCCAGTCATGGAAATTAAAATAATAACTCAACTCTTGATCTAAATGATTGCTAGCCAAAGAAGGTCTATCTAGAAAACTTATAGCTGGATTTTCAATATTTATGTGATGAACTTTGATCATTTCATCCAACCAATTTGTCCAAAGTTTTTTTCTAACTTCAGCAGAAGCATTAAATACCCAGCCTTTTTGATGAAAAGGTGGATTATCTGATGGCGCCTCGCCCGCACACTCTCTCATCAAATAAAACTCAGAATCAAGTAAAGCTGGATCAGATTCATAAGCAACAACTTCCGGTACGTTGATGCCTTCTTGTTTAAGAAATTTCATCAAAAGATATTGTTTTTTTATATCGTAATCAGGAAATACTTTATACCCAGTAGGTGAAAAACGGATAACGTAACCCTCTGATTTTCCATCTTTTTTAGTAAGCCTAAAAGTAAGTGTTTCATTTGAAAAACCAGTGTTTTCAGGTCCGCCTTTAATAAGTATTTCAATATTATCGTCATAACCTTGGGATGAGATAAACCAATCCTTCAACAAGGTTGCGGTTTTAGGTATATCTCTATCTTGGGGTGCTGGCATATCCTGTCTTAAAAATATCTGTTAACTTAGTATATTGTAATTATTGGGATTTTAATTATGAATCTTAAAGCTTGGGAAGATTTCTGTGACGAATTAAAAAATTTAGGCAAAGTAATTGCTGATAATTCCCCTGATGAACTTTCAAAAAATGAGGGATATCGTTACCTACTAAGACTAACTAGATTAGCAAGTGAAATGCATTTTGAGCATAGCTTTCCTAATCACCCATCTTTTTATACTTTATCAAATGAAACTGCAAAAATTGGTGGAGATAATCCCGACAATGTATATTTGAATGCTAATTTAAATCCATCCCAACAATATCGTGTGTATGGGAATGTTGGAGGGGTTGATTACTTGAGCTTAGGAATTAAGGAAAACAAATATCATATTGATGGAACTATGATCTCACATGCAGAAATCGAAATTACACAACAGCATACTGATCAGGAAGGAAATTTCTCCATACTAATCAATCAATCAAGTAGTGCTGATCTTAAAATGATGCCTAGCTCTAATATGTTAATAGTAAGACAAACTTATAAAAATAAAATGCATGATTCAAAGGCAGTATTAAAGATTGAAGCATTAGACTACCCAGATGACATTCCATTACTTGAAGAAAGAGAATTAGAACAAAAGCTTAAAAGTACGTTTGGCTTTGTCCAAGGTACAACAAATACTTTCATCAAGTGGGTAAAAGAATTTCAAGCAAACCATTTAAATTCCCTTCCTCTAGGCGATCAAAAATTTTTTCAAGCAGCCGGTGGTGATCCAAGCATTACTTATTTGCATGGTTACTATAAGATCAATCCAGATGAGTGTTTGATTATTGAAACCGAAGTACCCGAATGTGATTTGTGGAACTTTCAATTAGAAAACTTTTGGATGGAATCACTCGATTATCGTTTTAATAGAATTCACCTAAATAATTCATGCGCAATCCTTGAGGGAAGCAATCTTAAAATGCACATTACCCATAAAAAAGAGGAATTAATTAATAATCTAGTAACGCAAAATCACACTCAAGGTGCGATGCTTTTAAGATGGGTTAACTGTAATAATCCAATTATTCCAAAGCTTCGCTTAGTTAAATTAATCGAATTACAATAATAAAATGAGCTTAAACCCGAACGTATTGGTGGAGCATGCAAAAAAAATATCTGGTCTAGATGATTTTGGTAATGAATTATTTCTCGAAGGCCTTGAGCAGCTTGTGGCCAGCATCAATCTTGAAGCGTCTTTAAATGATATTGGTTTTCAAGCTCAAGAGCATAGGATTATTGGGCTGCTAACCAATCTCCTTAGAACTGTAGAGGCATTGAAGCAACACCCAGAAATTCTCAACGAAACTATTAAAAGCCCCATTGTTATTGTAGGACTTCCTCGAACTGGATCAACGATGACGCATCGATTGCTGGCATCGGATCCCAATCACACAGCAATGCTTTGGTGGGAAGGAAGATATCCAGCAGTATTACCTAACGAAGAGGCTGGTAAGCCAATTGAAAGAATGAAGTTGGGAGAGGCAGAGGTTGCTGCAGTAGTAGAAGCCTCTCCAGAAGCATTAAAAATTCATCCTTGGGACTTCAATGGAGCGGACGAAGAAATACTTCTCATCGAGCACACTTTCTTAAGCACGGTGCCTGAATCCTGTATGCATCTCCCCTCTTATTCTGCATGGATTGAAAAACAAGATCATGCCGTTGTGTACCAATTCCTAAAAAAACAAATTCAATACCTTCAGTGGCAGACACCGGGCAGAGAAAATAAAAGGTGGATTTTAAAATCGCCTCATCATCTTGGCTTTATTGATAAAGTTCTTCAAGTGTTTCCAGATGCTAAGGTTATTCAAACGCATAGAACTCCTATAGATACAGTGCCTTCATTTGGTTCTATGTGTGCCAATCTATCAGAGCAACTTACAACTGACTTTAATAAGGCCAGAATTGCAAATCACTGGCAAGATAAATTATGTAGAGCATTGGTTCATTGCCATGAAATAAGCAAACTTTATAAGGATAATTTTATCCATCTTGATTTTCGTAAAATGATCACTGAGCCACTCAATGAGATGAAAAAGATTTATAAATTCATTGATGAAGATTTTGCCGATCAAGCAGAAAATGCAATGAGAGCTTGGCAAGAAGAAAACAAGCATGAAATGGGATCTCACAAATATAGCCTTGAGGAGTATGGACTTTCGAAAGAAAAAATCGAGAGCGAATTCAAATTGTATATAGATACTTACATAGGAAAATTATGATTCTTAAAGATAAAGTAGTATTAGTTTCTGGAATCGGTCCGGGACTTGGTCAAGAACTTGCATACGGTGCTGCTGAAGAAGGTGCCAAAGTTGTGCTTGCTGCAAGAACAGAAAGCAAGCTTAAAAAAGTTGAAGATACAATCAAATCAAAGGGAGGTGAAGCTATTAGCATACCTACCGATATTACTTCTCTTACCTCTTGTAAGAATGTCATTGACGAGGCTTTTAAAAAATTTGGAAAACTGGATTGTCTAATCAACAGCGCTTATAGACCCGGCAATTTTACAGAATTTGATCAAGGCAATCTGGAAGACTGGAAAGAAACCATGAATACCAACTACTTTGGAACCATGCAATTAACTCTGGAAGCAGTCAAACAAATGAAATTACAAAAATCTGGCTCTATAGTGATGATTAATAGTCTAATTACAAAGAAACCTTTGCAAACTCAAGGTGGCTATGCTGCTTCAAAAGGAGCGCTTACCGCAAGCACGAAAATTCTTGCTAAAGAATTAGGACCCTTTGGTATAAGAGTCAATGCTGTCTACATGGGCTGGATGTGGGGTCCACCTGTCGAAACATATATTAATGAAACTGCTAAGGCAATGAAAATTGATCCTGAAACTATAATCAAAGGGATAACCAAAGATATACCTCTAGGAATTATTCCAGATGATAGAGACTGCGCAAATGCGGCATTGTTTCTTGCTTCAGACTTAGCAAAGGTAATTACCGGAGCAAACTTGGACGTTAATGGCGGAGAATTTATGTCTTAATTTCGAGTAACGGCTTATTTTGTTACGTCAACTCGTATGACATTTATTTCCAGTTTTTTTGATATTTTAAAAATAATGGAATCTAAAAGGTTAAAATTCAGTCATGAGTTTTAATAAAGAATTATTCACCGTTGATTTGATGCTTGGAATACCTGAAAGCGAGGATCGATCTGAATGGTATTCATTCATGGAACCTTTGCTAAGAGATGAAGAATCTAAGAAATTATTTAAGATGCCTGCTCAATATATGTTTAAAGATATACCTGAGACTGGATCTCACAGTGACTTTGTTCAATACACACTTGATCAAATGGACAAACACCATATAGATGTAGCTATGGTTGGATTCCATGAACTATCAGAAACCAAAATTCATGCTCAAAAGAATCATCCTGATCGTTTTATTTTTGACCTTCCAGTGAATCCAAACGAAAGCAAAAAAGAAGCATTGAGAATTCAAGAACTTCATCAGCAATATAATATTAAGGCTGTGAGCGCATTCCCTTCAGGCATGTATCCTCAAATACCTATTAACGATGAAAGATGGCATCCAATTTATGAAACATGTATTAATTTAGATTTGCCCTTCTTCTGTTGCGTCGGTGTTCCAGGTCCAAGGATTCCTATGGCACCCCAAAAAGTTGAACTAATTGATGAGGTTTGTTGGTATTTTCCGGAATTAAAGTTTGTTATGAGACATGGTGCTGAGCCTTGGGTAGATCTTGCAGTTAAATTAATGCTCAAATACCCAAATCTTTACTACTCTACTAGTGCATTTGCACCAAAACATTATCCAAAGGCTATTATTAATTATGCAAATACTAGAGGATCTGAAAAAATTCTTTATGCAGGTTATTTCCCCATGGGACTTTCCCTTGAGAGAATATTTGAGGACTTACCAAAAGTAAATTTTAATGATGATGTGTGGCCTAAATTTCTAGGCGAAAATGCAAGAAAACTTTTAAAGCTATGAATGAAAATACAAAAAAAAGATATCCGATGCCTATTCCATTTGGATGGTATTGCATAGATACAAGTGCCAGTCTTGAAATAGGACAAGTAAAAGCAGTTAGATACTTTGGCGAGGATCAGGTGCTTTTTAGGGGTCAAAATGGGGAGGTATCCATGTTAGATGCATACTGCCCTCATTTAGGAGCCCATTTAGGTCATGGTGGAATAGTAAAGGACAACTGCATTGAATGCCCTTTCCATGCCTGGAGATGGAAAACAGATGGAACCATCGGTGATATACCTTATGCTACTAACATCCCACCAAAAGCAAGAGAGGTAGCTATCTTTAGGTATCCTACCGTTGAGGCAAATAATTTAATTTATGCCTGGTATCATCCTGATGGCCTTAAACCTATGTACGATGTAACCATTCATCCTGAAATAGACGATCCTGAATGGGCAGACGAGTTTGTTGCATTTGAATATAACATTAATTGCCACATTCAAGATATGGCTGAAAATGCTGTAGATGCCGCTCATTTTAAATATGTTCATGGTGTTGTTAGTTATCCGGAGTTTGAAGTTTCTTATCAAGATCAAAAAAGAACTTCCGTGCAAAGAGCAGATATGGAAACACCACGCGGAACCATCAAGGGTCAAATTACTGCTTTTTCAAATGGTCCTGGTGACAGCGCAACTAAATTCGAGGGTATTTGCGACACATTACTGCTTGGCATGACAACTCCGGTTGAATCTGAAAAATGTATCACTAGATTTTTCTTCTTGCAGAAAAAAGTTGATGGAAAAACTCCAACAGGAGGCGTCTCAGCAGCAATCATTGCTGATATTGATAAGCAAGTTAAAGAAGACATTCCAATTTGGGAGCATAAAAAATATGCCGAAAAACCTGTACTTTGTGACAAAGACGGACCCATTGCACAATTTAGAAAGCATTATTCAAATTTCTACGCCGGCTAGCATATTAAAGAAAATTTAGTTTAATCAACTTTTAAAACTATTTCTTTCTTCAGCTTCTTTCCAATCTTTTGGAAGATTTTTACTTACTATCATGAAACTTAAAATAGAGAATACAAAGATTAATGCGGTAGCTGACATTGCATAACGAATAGCATCGAGTTCATTGTAATAATTAGCAAAGACATCGATTAACCACCCTGCAAATGTAGGGCCTCCTCCGAGAGCGATCATGTTCAATATAAAAAAGAATAATGCAGTCGACATTGCTCTCATATGGATGGGAGCCAACGTTTGTGCAATCGCAAAGCTTGGACCAAGATAAATCCCAATCAATAGTAAGAATATTGTTGAGAAAATTAAGTTAAGTTCAACTGTAGGAGCCCACCATGATAAAACTCCTATTGGCAAGCATAAACCTATTGAAATTGCGGGAAGCCACCCATAAGCTCGAACATCTTTATTTCCCCATTTGTCGGCCAGTCTAGCCCCAAAAAATGCACCTCCAGCGTAGGTAGTGCCATTAATAATCCCTAATAAAATAACTAGGGTTTGGAAATCAAACGATGGGTCTAACGTCACGAGAAACTTAGTTTGAAATCCGCCTTTTGCATATGAAACAAAAGATCCAAAAGCAATACCAAAACACATAGCCCACCAAGAAGGAATTTTTAGCAATATTTTTATTGAATCTAAAAAAGGTGGGTTTACAACTTGGCGATTACCTTCTATCTCCATGGCTCCACGCTTCGGCTCTTTAAGAACTAACTTTACAATTACAGCAAGCATAACCCCCGTTACCCCAAGAAAAATAAAAATTCTTCGCCAATCTACATTGCTAGAATCTGCTCCCATAATCGCTGCTGTAGCAAAGAATGCTGCCATAATTCCAAAAGGAATTCCCATAGAATAAACACCCAATGCGCTTGCTCTTTCTTCTTTTGAATATAGATCGGAAATAATTGAATGAGATGGTGGGCTCCCGCCTGCTTCTCCAATCCCAACGCCCATTCTTGCTAACCCAATTTGAATAAAGTTATTGGCAAATCCAGTCAATGCTGTGAATCCACTCCAAGTTGCTAAAGCTATAGCTAAAATATTGACTCTGCTGAATTTATCCGCCAGCCAAGCAATTGGAATAGCTGTTACCGTATAAAAAACAGCAAATGCAAAACCGATTAACAATCCAAGCTGGGTATTACTCAAGTTAAGATCTTCTTGGATAAATGGTGCAAGAATTCCCATAATTTGCCGATCAATAAAATTGAATCCATACACTATGGTTAATAAAATTAGAGCAAACGTTCGATAATTTTTCTTATCCATCAATAAGCTCGAAATCAAATTTGCTTACCCCACAATCCGGGCAAACCCAATCATCTGGAATAGCTTCCCATCTTGTTCCTGGTTCAATGCCGTCTTCTGGAATACCAATTTCTTCATCAAAAATATAGCCACAGATTACACATTCATATTTTCTATAATTCATTTGAACCCCTAAACTCGCTTACTTTTTCTCTGGAATGTGGATGAGAGTAAATCATCAATCCTGCTATTGCATACCCAAAAAATGGAACCAACATATATATATTCCAAAGCACAGCTTTACTAAATTCAGAATTGTTTGCTCCCAAAGAAACTTCAAAACCCACAAATGTTTCAAGAATAATATAAGGAATTGCAGCCGCAAGAGAAAAACCTATTTTTGCTATGGTAGTAACATAAGCATAAACGGCACCGCTTTTACTGTAGCCACTCTCTTTCTCCTTCATTTCAGATACATCGCCCACCATTGCCATAATCAGCGGTGTTGCTCCAGCAAAAGATAAACCATAGAAAAAAGTAAATGCAAATAACAAGTAAATGCTGTATTGGGTTCCAATAACATAAGGTGAAATAAACCAAGCCAGGATGATAATGAAAGAGCCAAATGCCAAGCAAATCGAAGCAGAAAAATGCTTGGAAGTTTTTAAACTTAAGCTTCTAAAAATGAATAGCCCAACAGCACCCATAATAAAATAGAGCAATGTTGCTCTGGCAGAGTACTCAGGTAATTCAAAAATCGTATTAAACACAATAATTGAAAGCGCCCCAAAAAGACTTTGTGAAAAAGCCAAAAAAAGGTTGGCAAACACAAGTCTAGATAATTCCTTATCCACTAATACGGTTTTTAGCATTTCTAGGGCTGGAACCTGAGCGCGCTCAGTAAGTGCATCTTTTTTATCGGGAACCACAATTAAGGCAGTGATAATAATAAGTGGGATTAATAAAAGAGAGGTCACGCCAATAGATTGAATTTTTGCTTCCAGACTAGAAGTATAAATTTCTATTAGAGCAGGTAATGCGATAATGACGAGCATTGAAATTAGGGATACAAATTCTCTAGCAGTAAGCAAGCGAGTCCGCTCATCATATGAAGGTGCTAGCACTACAGACCAAGATAGTTGTGTAACGACCAATAATGTAAATCCTAAATAAGCTATAAATAAACTAAAAAAAAGATATGCAGGTGAAACCATAGACTGATTTGGGAGATAGATTAAATAAATTGCTACCATCAGAAATGGAAGCGAGATTGCAATCCAGTGCTTGTGTTTACCCCATCTTGATGGATACTTATCAATCAAATAACCCATGAAAGGATCGGTGAAAACATCAAGCATCCGACCAATAAAAAATATTAAGCCAACAATAGATAAGCCCAATCCCAAGTTATCTGCGTAATAAGGCAAAATATATACAACAATAGGCATTGCTGCTGCAGATGCTGGAAAAGTTAGAGATACATAACTTAGTATTGAAGATTGAGTGATATTCCTCATAGCATCTTGTTTATCTATATAGGCCTTTTAGATATCTTATACGGATTCTTTTGATTAAAATACCTTTGTGCGCCCGTAGCTCAGCTGGATAGAGTACCAGGCTACGAACCTGGGGGTCGGGAGTTCGAACCTCTCCGGGCGCGCCATGCTGTTAAAACATATGCAATCAACCTCAAAACTAGTAATGGTAAGGCCTGATTATTTTGGACCTAATAACCAAACTGCCAGCAGTAATGTATTCCAAACAAACTCAGGCCATATTGATAAATGCAAAGATGAATGGATTCAAATGAGAGATACATTATCCAATGCTGGTTTGGACATAATAGAATTTGATGCTTTGCAAAATGCTCCCGATGCTATTTTTCCAAACTGGTTTGCCACATTTGCAAACGGCACAATGGATTTATTTTCTATGGAGTCGCTTAATAGACAAATTGAAAGAAACAATCCCAGCCTTTCTAAATTGCTTGATGCATATTCAATAGAGATTGACTATGCAAAAGAGCAAGCAAATGGGATAGCTTTGGAAAGCACCAGTTCACTTGTTTTAGATAGAAAAAATAAAATAGCCTTCTGTTCAATTTCCACAAGATCAAATAAAGATCTTGCTGAGGATTGGGCTTTTAAAAGAGGTTACCAATGTATTACTTTCCATTCGTATTTTAAAAATCAACCTATTTATCACACCAATGTTGTCATGTGGATTGGAACGAATATTGTTGGGATTTGTCCTGATGTGATTGATATCAAGGATAGAGATCTTGTTTTGAGTTCAATACCTAGTAACAAAGAAATAATGCGTTTTACAAAAGCGCAATTAGAAGCCTATTGTGGAAATATGCTTGAAATAAGGAACAAAGATAATCAATTAATGCTCTTAATGTCAAAAACAGCATGTCAGATATTAACAGTTGACCAAAGAAGAGTGCTTGATAAGCATTATTCAAAGCTCTTGGTAATAGATCTTCACAATATAGAAAAAATAGGAGGAGGATCAGCTAGGTGTATGGTTCAAGAACTCTATTGAGATCGTGATTGATCACGTATTGATCTGAATTCATTGCCTTCGTACCAATTAGGCCAAGTTTGAGAATTAGCCAACTCTGAAGAAATAGAAAATACTGTATTAATAGACTGTTCCAACCCTTCTAAATTCCAGGAAACATTGTATTCATCACCAACTGCATGATATCTATTCAACCTATACTCTTCTTCCATTTGCAAGCCAGCTAATTTGCCTCCGGACTCAAGATCTGAGCCACTATCTGCATAAAGCATTGGAACTCCTCTTTTTGCAAAACTAATGTGATCTGAACGATAAAAATAACCCTTTTCGGGGTTTGGATCAGGATTGATGTATCTTCCTTCGGTTGCAAGCCTTCGTTCAAGCATATCTTCAAGTTCTGAAGCTCCGTATCCAATAACTACCATATCCTTTGTTTTACCTGTTGGTTGAATACCATCAAAATTAAAACCAGCAACAATATTTTTTAGAGGCACAGCTGGATATTCAGCAAAATACTCAGATCCCAAAAGCCCGGACTCTTCAAGGGTTACAAATAGATAAATAATAGATCGCTCGGGCGGATTTTGAGAAAATCTATACCCAAACTCCAGTAAAGATGAAACTCCAGTGGCATTATCTACTGCACCATTCATGATCAAATCTTCAGCAGGGTTTCCCTCAAGCATGCCCAAATGATCCCAATGAGCTGTAAACAATAAATACTCATCAGGATATTTTGTACCCTTTTGAAGTGCTGCTAGATTATGAGAAGAAATATATTCAACATCATTGTATATTTCTGTTGAAAAAGTTAAACCACGCATTGCAAATGGTTGAAAAGTCTCAGATAAAGCAATTTCTTTCAACGCTGAATAATTAAATCCAGTGTATGTAATAATTTCATTGAAAATATCGTGAGGAATCCAGCCCTCTAAGATAGCTCTAGAAGCACCCATGTCTTCTCTTTGCAAATCGAGTTGTGGACCTTGCCAACTGTTTTCAACAACCCCCCAAGGATAAGCCGCGGGTTCCTCTTCATGCAAAATAATAGCTGCAGCAGCACCCTGACGTGCTGCTTCTTCAAATTTATAGGTCCATCTACCATAGTAAGTCATTGATCTGCCATTAAATAGTCTAAGATTACCAGTCTCAAAACCAGGATCATTGATGAGCATAACAACTGTTTTACCTCTAACATCCAAACCCTCATAGTCATTCCAATCATATTCTGGAGCAACTATTCCATAGCCAACAAATACCATTTCACTATCTCTCAGCTTTTTGTATTCCGTAGCATGTTTGGTCCAAAAAACTATCTCTTTTCCAGTTTCTAGCTTTCGATCCTGATTTCTAAAAGTAATGGTGGCGTATGATTGTTCTTTCAGAGTTATTTTTGATGCCGGAACCTTTAAGAAAAATGAATTGCCGCTGAGCGGATCAAGGTCAAGATTACTTAATTGTTGTGCTATATAGTTTTTTGCGAGCTGAGCCCCTATTGTTCCTGGTTCTCTTCCCTCAAATTCATCTGAAGAAATAGTTTCTATCCAGTTTCTCAAACGCTGATCTGTATTGTCAGCAAATGAAATGTCGGTTTTATTGCAACCAATTAACAATAAAGATGATAGTAAAAATATGCGTCTCATTAACTCAACCTCTCAGAAGTAACATTTCTCGTAAACTTTACATATAATAATGTGTCCAAGCCTTTGGAGGTAAATTTCATGAAAAAAATCTCACTTAAAATTTTAATTTTATCAGTTCTAATTTCATTCCCACTTATCGCTAAAGAGAGTGAAATCCCTGAAATAAACTACGATTCATTCACATTAGACAATGGTTTAACTGTAATTGTGCATGAGGATCGAAAAGTTCCCATGGTTGCAGTTAACGTTTGGTACCACGTGGGATCAAAAAATGAAAAAGTTGGCAAAACAGGCTTCGCACATTTATTTGAACATCTCATGTTTAATGGAACTGAAAACTACAACAGTGAGTATTTTGAACCCTTTGAAAAAATAGGATCAACCGATCAAAACGGAACAACCAACAGTGATCGCACCAACTACTTTCAAAACGTTCCTACTAATGCACTTGATCTAGCCCTATGGATGGAATCAGACAGAATGGGTCATATCTTAGGCGTCATTGATGAAGAAAGATTAGATGAGCAACGCGGAGTTGTCCAAAATGAAAAAAGGCAAGGCGAGAATAGCCCCTATGGTAAAGCGTTTATTACCATAGCCAAAGGTGCTTTCCCAGAGGGTCATCCCTATTCATGGTCCACTATTGGTTACATGGAGGATCTAGATGCTGCTTCCATGGAAGATGTGCAAACTTGGTTTAAAACTTACTATGGCCCCAATAATGCTGTCCTCGTATTAGCAGGCGACATTGATCTAGAAACAGCAAAAGAAAAAGTAACAGCTTATTTTGGGGATATTCCAGCTGGCCCCACACTCACTAAACCTGATACTTGGGTTGCCAAAAGACTTGAGCCAAAGCGTGAAGTCATGACTGATAATGTCCCTCAATCAAGAATCTATAAAGTTTGGAATGTCCCCGGTACAGATACTGATGAAGCAATATTCTTTGAGTTAGCAGCATCGACCCTTACCGGAGGAAAAAATTCTCCCATGTATCAAAAATTAGTTTATCAAAATCAGATTGCCACTTCTGTATCTGCTTTCTATTACGATAGAGAGATTGCAGGCCAATTTATTCTAATTGCAGATGTTGCACCAGATTCAACCATTGAGGCTGTTGAAGCAATGATGGATAATGTCTTGCAAGATTTTTTAAAGAAAGGTCCTGATAAAACATTACTAGAAAATACTAAAACCCAAAATTATGCTGGATTTGTCAGAGGCATTCAGCGTATAGGTGGTTTTGGGGGTAAATCAGATATTCTGGCAACTTGCCAAACTTACACTAAAAATCCAGGATGCTATAAAGAATATCTAGAGACATTAATGTCTGCATCCGCAAATGATATTAAAGCTACCATGCAAACATGGATCGATGAGAATCCTTATGTCTTGGTAATTTCACCAGAAAGCAAATTTAGCACAGTGTCTAGTAACATAGACCGCTCAACTGGTGTCCCGTATCCAGATGGAAAGGTTTCGTTTTCATTCCCAACAGTTGAGACAGCGACTCTTGATAACGGCTCAAAGCTAGTATTGGCATCCAGACGAGACGTTCCTCTAGTAGAAATGAGCATTGTTTTTGATTATGGCTACTCACAAGAATCTGATAGCGAATTAGGTTACCTGAATTTTGCGATGGATATGCTAAATGAAGGAACAAAAAAGAACGATTCACTAAGTTGGTCCTCTAAAGTAGATGCACTCGGGTCAAACGTCGGATACGGATCGTCTTTAGATTCATCTAGCATTTCCCTTTCAAGCTTAAAAAACAACTTAAGTGCTACCCTTGATTTGGTCTTTGAGACTATTGAATCTCCCACTTTCCCACAAGCAGAAATTGATAGAATTCAAAAACAGGTTCTTGCTGGTATTAAACAAGAAGAAAATCAGCCCACAGCGGTAGCATTTAGAAACATTGGTAAAATTTTGTATGGTGAAAATCATCCATACGGTAAGCCACTAACTGGATCGGGAACTACTGAATCTATCTCAAAAGTTACCAGAGATCAGCTAATCAAGTACTTTAAAAATGCAGTAAACCCTGCTCAAGCAACATTTGTAGTGGTAGGAGATATTTCTCTTAATGAGGCTGTGAACTTACTAAATGAAAAAACTAAGAATTGGAAATCAACAACGGCTTCAGACAAAGTAGAGCTTTTTGATGTTGCCCTTCCAGAAGAAAGGAAAATATATCTAATCAATAAGCCCAATGCTATCCAATCATTCATACTTGCCGGTCAATTGTTACCGCCTACTGGTACCAAAGATGAAATTCTAATTGATTATATGAACTACCCCATTGGTGGAAGCTTTACCTCAAGAATTAATATGAATCTTAGAGAAGATAAAAGCTGGTCCTATGGTGTCAGAACGAGACTAGGTGATGCCAAAGGTCAACGCTCATTATTAGTTTCAGCGCCGGTTCAGACCGATAAAACTATAC
>JALRBL010000085.1 GCA_023257795.1 Gammaproteobacteria bacterium | reverse complement strand
AAAGTTTGTGAATATTTGAATTCAAAAAACCAATCAGTTGATTTTTGTCTTGTTGGAGAACCTTCTTCAACTGAAAAACTTGGCGATGTTATTAAAAATGGAAGGCGTGGATCCTTAAATGGTAGATTGGTGATTAATGGAAAACAAGGGCATATTGCCTATCCCCATTTGGCAAAAAATCCAATACATATTGCATCAGAAACTATCAATCAGCTAGTTAAAGAAGAGTGGGATAAAGGTAATGAATATTTTCCTGCCACGAGCTTTCAGATATCTAATATCAATTCTGGAACTGGAGCTAGCAATGTAATACCAAATTCCATCGAAATACTATTTAACTTTAGATACTCTACCGACATCTTCCACATCTTCATCACTAGATTCTGAGACCTCTTCGGAAGCAACCACTTCCTCTGAATCTTGAGCAACACTCACAAGTGAGAAAGTTGCCACAAAGAACAAAGAAAGGAAATATTTATTAAAATCTTTAGAAAACATGTAATTCCCCTTAAAAAAGTTTAATTTCCACCATCTATGATAGTTAGACTTTTCTAAATGTCACTAAAAAATTACCAATATTTAAAAAAAACAGTTAAATAATGCCTTTAAAATAGGGTTTTGTAAGAAAAAATGGGTTTTTTAAAAAAAAATCGTTAAAATTTCATCCCTATTATGTTTAATATTTTTAAAAGAATACCGTTAACAGCTCTAGTTGTTGTAAGCACCACATTGCCCATTGGTGTCCATGCATCACAAGATAATACTCTTCAGCAATGGGTATACACCCTATTAATGAGAGTTGAATCTCACCTAGAGAAAGAGAATTATGAAAGAGCAGAAGAAGAGCTGAAAGAATATGCTGACCGAGATTGGTCTAGAACCTCATATGATCATGCAGTTATTTTGAGAACGTATGCTTATTTTCTTTTTAATCAAAAAAGATATGCAGAAGGTATTCCTTATTTAGAAAAGGCGCTTAGTAAAAAAGCTTTTACTGATCTTGAAAAGCATATGATCAGATACTCTCTTGGGCAAATTCAAGTTGTGCTAGAAGATTATGATGCTGCAATTTTAACTTTAGAAGAATGGGTTAAAGAAGGTGAGGAAAATGAATTTCCCGTTGCGCCTCAAGGTAGAGCTTTATTAGCAACCTGTTATGCCATTCAAAATAATTTCAATCCTGCCTTGAAACATATTACTGATGCAGTCAACTCTAGCTCAAAACCTCAAACAAAATGGTACGAGTTAAAGTTTGCCTTAGAATATGAATTAAAAAAATTAAGAGATGGGCTTGAAACTTCCAAAGCCTTAGTAAGACTTGAACCCAAAAAAGAAAAATACATAGAACAAATGGCTGCAATGTTTTCATTATTAAAGCTAGAGGATGAGGCTCTAGCTTCTTTGGAACTTGGAGACATCCAAAAACTTTTCTCCGATGGAAAAGATTTGGTGAATCTTGCAAATTATTTTGTATACAAAGAAGTCCCAAGAGATGCAGCGGAATTGTTAGATGCAGCGCTTAAGAAAAATATCATAGATGCCAATAAAAGAAATCTTGAACTTGCAGCAAATGCATTCATTGGATCTAGAGACAATGACAAAGCAGTATCATATTTAGCTAAAGCATCTGAAATAGATCAAGATGAAAAGCTTGACTATAGGATTGGGCAAATCGAAATGTCTAGAGGCAATTTTAAAAATGCGATTGTAGCGTTTGAAAATGCTAGAACCAAAGGTTGGAACGATAAGCCAGGAAAGCTTGAATTACTCATTGGTATCTCTCATGTTGAACTGGAAGATTTTGACTCTGCAAAAAGAGAACTCACTCTTGCTTTAGAAACAGAAGAAGCGGATCAAGCTGATATGTGGTTGAACTATATTAAGAACGTTGAAGATAGCGTGAAGTTCCTTCAAACCTTTGGCGAATAATCTCCTATCTAACTTTAATTAATTAAAAGTTTAAAGTAAGATTTCAAAAAACCTTTTTTAACAAAATTTTTATTATGCTAATTAAACTTTTACCTGTTTTATTTATTTCTGTTTCTTTGCTAGCTGAGGATTTCACTCCGATACCTGTTGAGAAACTCTTTTGTCGAACTGAAACCTCTATTGGCAGCGTTTCTCCGAATGGAAAATACTATGCTGTGATGGCACCAGTTGAGGGGAACGTATGCGACATAGAAAAATCAGACTATCTGGGTAGATCAAAAGATATCTTGGTATTAATAAATTTAGAAACCGGTGAAGCCAAAAGACTATCAGGCACAGATCAAAAATCACGTTTAAGAAACTTTATTTGGTTGGATAATGAAAGTCTTGCTGTGCAAAGAGATTCATCTGCCGGAATAGATAGTTACAGCATATACAGACTTACATTAGATGGAAAAACTCAAAAACTTGTAGATGTGGAGCAACCTAAAAACAGAGGGGGTGTAATATACCCTGCTATTTTTTCCACCCTCCCACAAGATAAATCAAGAATCTTGATAACAAGAAATAGATTCCCAGCAAATGCAAGCTCCTATCGTGATTTATATTCATTAAATATTAAATCTAAAAAAAGAGAGTTACTTGCCTCGGTCCCAGAACTTCTCAATGAAGAACATATGGAATGGATTGTAGACAACGATGGTTTGCCTAGAGGCTTTACCAGCATGACCACTGAAGGTGACGGAAAGTATATTGAATCTCATCTCTACTATAAAAAGAGAGGTTCGGATGATTTTGTTAAGGTTAGATCATTTATGGGACGAGGCGGTCTTAACTTAGGACCAGCTTTCGAAGTCCTTGGATTTGATTTTGATAATGAAACGATGTTTGTAGCCGGCCAAGCATTGCTAGCTGATGGTTCAGTCAAAGACTTTACTGATACAGCTGCTCTCTGGAAATACAATCCCGAAAAAGATGAATTTTTGGAGATGGTGTATCACGATGATTTTTATGATATTTCCTCTGAAAATGGTGCGTCACTCATAAAGCATTACCCTAGCAAAGCCACCATTGGTGTTCGATATTTTGCTGACGAAGAGAAAATTATATATTTTGATACTTCGCATCCTTGGACTGTATTAAGGGAGTCAATTGCCGCTTCATTTCCTGGAAAAAATATTGATTCAAGTTTTTCCGAAGATCTTGGAGCAGCAATAGTGCTTGTAAATGATGAAACACATCCGGGAAAAACCTATTTCTTCAACAAAGCTAAAGGCTCTTTACAGTTTATACAAGATGCATTCCCCTGGTTAAATGAGTTTGATTTTGGAAAAACTCAAACCTTTTACTTCACAACAAGAGACGGTTATAAAATGCAGGGATATCTTACTCTCCCACCCAATTATCAAAAAGGTACTAAGATTCCATTTATTCTCCATCCTCATGGTGGCCCATGGGCTAGAGATTTCAAAGGCTACAACCCTGAGGTTCAACTTTATGCAACCAGAGGGTATGGAGTTATTCAGGTCAACTATCGTGTATCCACTGGTTTTGGAATAAAGAAATTTGTTGCCGCTGAAAAGCAATGGGGTTTAGCAATGCAAGATGACCTTATTGATGCTCTCTTCCACATAAGAGATGAAGGCTACATTGATATGGAAAAAGTGTGTGTATCCGGAGCAAGTTATGGTGGGTATGCAACGATGGTAGCTTTAACTAAAACACCTGAATTGTTTAAGTGCGGAATTAATTATGTTGGACTTGTTGATTTAGAGCATTTTTACAAACCCAATGTATGGCAATTTGGTGAATACGGAAAACCACTTTGGTACAAAATGGCAGGTCATCCAGAGGAAGACTTAGAACTTATTCGAGCAGCAAGCCCAGCAAATTTTGTTGAAAATATCGATGATCCTTTGATGGTTATCCATGGCAGAAAAGATAGGAATGTAGATTTCTCCCAAGCCTTATTGCTTAAAGATCGGCTTGAGGAAGCAGGCAAAGATTTTATTTGGATTGTGAAAGGTGATGAAGCACATGGGTTTTATGAGGAAACCGCTAACGTCATGCTTTACAAAGAAATAGAATCTTTTTTAGCAAACAATCTAAATTAAAGAGATTAGTAGGCTGCTATATCTGTCTGATAGTTACCTAAAATTAAGGCATGAATGTCATGCGTTCCTTCGTAGGTATTAACAGCTTCAAGATTCATCATGTGTCTCACAACATGATATTCATCGATGATTCCATTGCCGCCGTGCATGTCTCTTGCCATGCGAGCAATTTCTAGCGCCTTGCCGCAATTATTTCTTTTGATCAAAGAAATCATCTGAGGAATCATTTTGCCTTCGTCTATCAAACGTCCTACCCGCAAGGCGGCCTGAAGACCAATGGCAATCTCAGATTGCATGTCAGCTAATTTTTTTTGAACCAATTGTTTTGCGGCCAAAGGGGTTTTGTATTGCACTCTATCCAGCACGTACTGCCTTGTTTGATGCCAGCAGTATTCAGCTGAGCCGAGAACCCCCCAGGATATTCCATAACGGGCTATATTCAAGCAAGTAAAGGGACCTTTAAAACTCTGCACATCAGGTAAAACTTTATCTTCAGGGATAAATAGGTTATCCATAAAGATTTGACCTGTGGCAGACGCTCTCAGAGCAAACTTACCTTTCAAATATGGAGTATCTAAACCTTTTGCGCCCTTTTCTGCAATAAAACCTCTAAGCACACCTTGTTCGTCTTTGGCCCAAATAACAAACACATCAGCAACTGGTGCATTGGTTATCCATGTTTTGGAGCCATTTAATATGTAGCCGCCTTCTGTTTTTTTGGCATTGGATTTCATGCTTGCTGGATCAGATCCAGCATCTGGTTCGGTTAATCCAAAGCAACCTATCAATTCGCCTTTTGCCATTCTAGGTAGATAATAATTTTTTTGATCCTCTGAACCAAAACTATAGATGGCATACATTGAAAGAGATGATTGAACGCTAAAACCTGAGCGATAGCTGGTATCCACCCTTTCAAGTTCTCTGGTAATCAATCCATAGGAAACATAATTAATGCCTGCACAACCATAGCCTTTGATAGTAGCACCCAAAAATCCAAGTTCGCCAAGCTGGCGATACATATCGGGATAGAATTTTTCGTTTCTATTGTCATCAAGAATTCTAGGCATCAATTCTTTTTGACAATAATCGCGAATCGAAGATTGAACCATCCTTTCTTCATCAGAAAGTTGCTCATTAAATAAGAAAATATCGTCCCAATCTTTCATTATTAAATATGCCCTGCTCTAGCAAGCAGGGCACAAAAGTTTGTTTTATTTAAAACGTGTATCTAAGATCCAATCCGATGGTTCTAGGTGGAGCAAAGTAAGTCATATTCAAGTTACCAAATCCTGGTCCAAAAGGAATATTGGTGTATGAGTATGCTTTATCAGTTAGATTCTTAATCCAAAATACTACATCAAGATTTTCAGCAGGATCCATAATGATTCTCAAGTTGGTTACGTCTCTGCCGCCATGATAACTATGCTCGTAACGTGGATCTTTTGAGTTGTATGGGAAAGCGTAGTGCTCTGAAACATGCTCATGATCAACACGAAGCGTGAAATCAGCAAAATCTCTTTCGTATGTTAAGAAAATAGTATCTTGAGGTGAGTATGGGAATGCTTGAAGAGCAAAACCATCGCTTGCAAGATTGTTTCCTGTGTAACCACCAATATCAAGAAGACCTACATTAATATTAAGCCTTGAAACATCAGAAAGATAAGCCTGGATTTCAATTTCCATACCATCGATATCTGCAGATGCATTGAGCACTTCACTGGCCGCAGCTCCAGCGGCTGTAAAGTAGGCAACCTGCATATCGGTATGCTCATTCATAAAGTAAGCAATATTTACGCCCAATCTATTATTTAAATAGACGCCTTTCAAACCAATTTCAGTAGATTCTATGGTTTCTGGAGCGTAAGCCTTAAAGCCATCAGCAAGTTGGAACGTAGCATAGTTCACAGCTTCTTCAGCATTAAAACCACCGCCTTTAAAGCCTTCAGCTAATTTTGCATAAACATTGGTGTTTTCGGTCAGTTGATGATTGACTATAAAAGTAGTAGAGGTGTTATTGAAATCAGCAGTAGAAGATGCTGAAACACCAAAAGCTGAGTATGTTTTAAAACCAGATTTTTTCTCATCGGTTTCACGAATACCAGCAGTTATAGTGGTTTTATCAGTTACATGGATATCAAACTGAGCATATATAGCCTCAGCATCTGTATCACCTGAATATTGTTGCCCTTCTGGATTATCAAGTGCAAATGGATATTGTGGGTTATCAGTATAAGCTTCGTCTCTAAAATCAAAATAACCAATCACATAATCCACTATTCCTCTTGAACCAACTAACTGCAGTTCATAGCTTTCAGAGTTGTAGTCAGTGTCCCTGTTAGTATGGAAAATTGGGAAAGGTGAGCCATCTAAATCAAGGAAGTCGTACCACTTTAGCTCTCTATCACTAACAATACCTTTAACCTCACCGATTGGAGTATCAAAAGTCACTGTGAGACTTCTGCCATCAATGTCTGACATTTCTTTGGTTGGAGCATCAACGCTTGCGTTAGCTTGTCTTCCATTAACAACAAATTTTTCAAGAGGCCATAAAGTGAAACCGGGAGGTAAAACGCCAGGTATTTCACCCACACCAAAGGCAGAACTCCAATTAGGAATCAATCTGGTTAAATGACCATACGGAGGGGTGTTGTCTTGTTCGCTTTTATCTAGGGCCACTTCAACCTCAACAGCATCCCCTTGATAAGAAAAAACAACTCTTGATGCTTTCATATCAATGGTATCAAGTTCATCTACCACTACTGGGTTAGCACCAGCAACTCCTTGAGCAAAACCATAAGGTGATGCATAGTTCTCTGTATAACCATCTCTTGATTTCTTCATAGCAGTTACTTTTGTGAATAGCTTGTCTGTGAAGCCAATGTCATAACTAAATTGAGTGGATTTAAGTCCATAGTTACCAATTGTGGCTTTAACCTTACCTCCAGATCCAGATGGTTTCTTGGAGATAAAATTAATCGCACCTGCAAGAGCATTTCTTCCGTAGAGAGTACCTTGAGGACCTCTCAACAGCTCAACTCTTTCGAGATCAACTAGATCAAAAAGAGAACCTTGAGTTTTACCAACGTATACACCATCAACATACATGGCTACAGCATTTTCCCATGTGATTGCTGGGTTCATAGTTCCATTACCTCTAATGGTAATTGTGGAAGAAGTGTTATTACTTGGTGCTCTTAAAATGTGGACATTGGGAGACATTGATTGAACATCTGTCAAGCTTGTAATATTTAGATCCTCTATAGTAGATTCCGTTAAAGCTGTGATCGCTATTGGTGCTTCTTGAAGAGACTCTTCCTTTTTAGAGGCAGTAACTACTACTTCCTCAATTCCACCAGACGAACCCATGGACCCCTCTGATTCATAAGAAGCAACGCTTACAGGCCTTGATTGTGCTTGAGAGGCGTTAACGTTGTTATTGCTAGTTTGTTGAGTTGCAACTACTGCATCAACTGGTGCATCTGCAAAAGCAAACGTAATTAAAAATGTAAAATTTAAAATAAATAATTTTTTCATGACATCCCCCGATGTTTTTATGAATACCTAATTTTAATAAGAATATGTAGGAAAGTAAAAGAAAACTAATTTTAATTAAACAAATCTATTTACTTGGGTAAATTAAGTCTATTCGCAATATTATTTTTTTGGATTGCAGAAGAACCACCTAATATTGGCATTGCTAAAATATCTCTTACGTATCGCTCCATACAAAAATCTCTTGAGTAACCGTAAGCACCTAATACTTTTTGACAACTTAATACAATTTCTACAGCTGTTTCGGTAACAAATAACTTAATCATTGACATCCTAGCGGGATCAGCAATTTGCTGATCTGCAATTGAAGCTCCTTCATAAGTCATTAACCTGCAGGCCTCGAGCTTAGCTTTCGCATCAGCCAGCATGTGTCTAATGGATTGATAGGTAGCAATTGATTTTCCAAATTGCACTCTATCTTGAGCATAAACCCAAGCATCCTCTACGGCAGCTTTTGCAATACCATAAGCCAGTGCTGCAACCTCAATTTTTTCGACATCCAGCCCTGTTCTAACTATTTTTTCCCAGCCTTTGTTCCAACCATCCTCTTCCCCAACTAAATGGTTTAATGGAACTTTGACATCATTAAATGTAACGTCGCAAGTTCCTCCGGTGCCCTTTTGACCAAGCGTTTGTTGTGGCTCAATTATTACGCCATTACTAGTCGGTGGGATTAAAACCAATGAGAGATTTTTATATCTTTCTTCAGCGGGTCCAGTCCTTACCAGGGTATAAATGTAGTCGGTAATCTTTGCGCCAGAACACCATCTCTTGCTTCCGTTGATGATCAATGAATCTCCATCTTTTACCGCAGTGGTTTTGACGCTTGCAACATCAGCACCAACATCTGGTTCACTTATGCCATAAGAAAACATTAATTTACCCTCTGCGACTTTGGGTAATAAATCTTTTTTTTGTTGCTCAGAAGCAACATCTAGTATATTGAGGCCTGCATAACATGAACAATAAATAAAACCTGAAGCCAGACCTAAACTTCTGGAAGCCAGCTCCTCTATTACAGCAATAGTAGAAACGATATCTAAACCACTACCGCCATATTCCTCTGGGACTGTTAAAGACGTTACTCCCAAAGCGCAAAGTTTTGCATAAGTCTCTTGAGGAAAATGATCATTCCTATCCCAGTCATTCACCTTTTCTCTTGGCACTTCTTTCTCTATAAATTGTCTTAAAGAATTCCTCAAAAGGATTAAGTGTTCCGGTTCTCTCTGAATCAAGGGCATAAGGCTGGCTCTATTTTTGTTTAAATTTAGGTTGTTTTTTGTTTGCAAAGGCTTTCAATGCAATTTTATGGTCTTGCATGAGTTGAGTAACATTTTCAAAAGCTGCTGCTCTATCTATGATGGTGTTTGCCATGACTTTCAAACCAGCATTGATTGA
>JALRBL010000031.1 GCA_023257795.1 Gammaproteobacteria bacterium | reverse complement strand
CCCAATCCTCTTAAAGCAAAGTATGCTGCTTCCGATCTTCAGCTATGGGCGCAAGTAAGAAATGTAAAAATTAATTGGCCATCAGTTTTTCCAGTGAATTCAGTGCATGCAATGCGTGGATGTATCTTTGCTGAGTCTCTAGGAAAGCTCCCTGCATTTGCAGAGGAAGTATTTTCAGCCTATTGGACCTATCAAAAAGATATTTCCTCAATAGAGACCATTTTAGAATTGGGTGAAAAAGTGGGCTTTGAATTGCGTGACTTTCAATCATACATTGCCTCGGAAGTCGCCAAGGAAGCGCTTAAGAAAAATACTCAAAATCTAATAGACAGGGGCGGTTTTGGATCCCCAACCTATTTTTATGAGGACACAATGTTCTTTGGAAATGACCGGATGGATTTACTTGAAAAATTGATCGATCCTACCTACTGATCTAGATTTAGGAATCACCTTAGATGTTTTGGCTTGATACTAAGAACGTTTTAATCAAATAAGGTCTGCATCTTTTCAAAAGCTTCGATGAACTCTTCTTTAAATTTTTGGACAGTTTGACCGGCTGTGATTGTTTCTTCGACTAGCCCTATGCCTTGACCAACCCAATAGGTAGCTAGCTGTTTTGCTCCTTCATGTCCTATTTCAGCAGCTTTATCTATAATTCTTAATGCAGGCTCGCCAACCATAGTCTGTAGTGGCATGGGAAGTGGTTCAGGTGCATCTTTAGCCTCCCATGCATCCGTCCATGCTGATCTAAGTTGTCTTGAGTGTTTGCCAGTTCTGCTTCTTGATCTTACAGTTTGACTGGAAGTTGCTTGAAGCATTTTTTCTTTTACAGTTGGAGAGGTCTCAGCTTCAGTGGTCGTTAGGAAAACGGATGCACACCATACCCCGGAGGCACCCATTGCCATAATTCCTGCCATTTGCTCTCCGGTTGCAATGCCTCCAGCAGCCAAAATAGGTATTTCTTTGATTGGTTTAATTGCTCTTGCTACTTCAGGAACCAAGACCATAGTTGAGACACTACCACAGTGACCCCCACCTTCAGTCCCTGAGACAACTAAAATATCAACCCCTGCTTGTACTTGTCTAATTGCATGTTCTTTAGCTCCAACCAGCGCTGCAACTAAGACATTATTTTCTTTACCCATATCAAGCATCCAAGTAGGGGGTACTCCTAATGCATTGGCTATAAGCCTTATGGGATGTGAGAAGGCCACTTCAAGCAACCTTTTAGCAGTCTCATCTCGCATATTATTTCCAAAATTGGAATTTTGTTCGCTTTGTTTTCTAAGTTCCTCCCCATCAAGATCGAATTGTTTTAAGACATCAGCTCTAAAATCTCTATACTCCTGAGGAATCATTTGTGCCCAATCGGCAGGCTTTAAATCCTCATCTTTGCCTTTAAATGAGGCGGGGATTAAGACATCAACTCCATAAGGCATTCCATTTATATGATCATCAATCCAATTAAGTTCTTGTTCAAGAATTTCAGGTGTCATTCCCACTGCACCGAGGACACCCATGCCTCCAGCTTTCGAAACCTGAACAATCACATCCTTGCAATGACTAAATGCTATTAATGGAAATTCAATGTTTAACATTTCACAAATTCTTGAATTCATGGCTTGTCCTTATATGTTTTTGATATTGCATTACTAGGTTAATATAAATATTCTGATTATGAAAATAGATGCTTCACTTATTACGAGAGATCATTTGGATGCTGGTAAGTTAGCTGCTGATTTTGAAAACCAAGGTTACGATGGGGTTTATACTTTTGAAGGACCGCATGATCCATTTTTACCACTTTCAATAGCTTGCGCGTCTACAACCTCCTTGGAGCTTATGACCTCAGTAGCTATTGGTTTTGCGAGAAACCCTATGATCTTGGCAAATATAGGCTATGACCTACAGCTTATGTCAAAAGGAAGATTTATTCTTGGGCTTGGCTCACAAATCAAGCCTCATATTGAAAAAAGATTTTCAATGCCTTGGTCTAGTCCAGCCAAAAGAATGGGAGAAATGGTCTCTGCCATTAAGGCAATATGGAATGCATGGCAGCATGATGAGCCTTTAAATTTTAGGGGTGAATTTTACTCCCATACTTTAATGACCCCGTTTTTTAATCCAAGAGTAAACCCTTTTGGACTTCCAAAGATATTTATGGCAGCTGTTGGACCGTTAATGCTCAAAGCTGCTGCAGAGCATGCTGATGGAGTGATTGTCCACCCATTCCATTCCTCCAAATCTTTTCATGAACTAACCTTGCCTTCATTGGGTAATCGATATAAAGATCAAGATTTTGAGATAGCAATCGGGCTCATTATTGGTTTGGGTTCAACTCAAGAAGAAATTGATCAGGCAAAACTTTCTTGCGCATCACAAATTTCTTTTTATGGCTCTACGCCAGCTTACAAAGGCATGCTGGAAGTTCATGGCTTTGAAGAATTGCATTTAGAACTGAATCGACTTTCAAAAAAAGGAGAATGGACAAAAATGAGAGATATTATTCCAGATGAAGTCCTCCAAGAATTTGCAATCATAGATACACCCGCTAATGCTGCTAAAGAGCTCTTAGGTAGATATCAGACAAAGATTGCTAGAGTGCAGCCCACCATTTATACAAGTCAACCAGAGCTTCAAAGAGAATTCTTTCATTTAATTAAAGAATAGACTACTAAATTTTAGTCGATTCTAATAATTGAGATTTCTCTTCCCATATCTTATTGATGTATGACTGAAAGTAGTTCTTATAATCTATACTTGAAGTATTTCTTGTGAGTATTTCTGGCGGAAGCTTATAGGCTTTCACTATAACTTTTACATCATTCATTTCTCCACATGCAAAATTCCAAGCAGAAGTCTTCTTAGTTTTGTAAATAATAGTGAAATCAAGTAAATAGCTTACATCAGGCATGCCACTTAATGCGCTACTTAAAGCTCCAATCTTGGGTTTTAGCAATTCAAAATATGGAGAAGATTGAGCGGAATGTTTTTCCTGAGTAAACCGTGTACCTTCAGCAAAGCTAAATGCAACAGATGGATTTCTTGCAAATCTTTTAGCAGCTTTTTGTCCAGAAATAATATCGAGCTTTCTAAGCTCTGGATTCTTTTTTATGCTTTTAATTGAATGTCTTTTAAGAAAGGGCATGTTTAAGGTTTTGTGAACCAGGTATAAAACTGGTATCCACTTTAACTCATCCTTCATAAAGAACTTTAATAGTGGAACTTGCCTATGCCCTGCAAAAAGTAGAATAAATATATCACCCCAAGAGAGATGATTGCTCATCCCCAAGTACCAATTACTCGTTTCTAAATTTTGAGGTATTTCAAATTCCCATTTTGGTTTATGAATTGCTTTAATAGTTATTTTGAGACTTGCAACAATCAATGATCCAATTTCATTAGAAAGCTTCCCAATATATTTTTTTACTGATTGCAAAGGAATTAATCTTGGTAAATTTACTATGGTCAAGACGATTACACCCAAAGAAAGAATTAAAAAGATCAGTGTAACGGTAATCAAACCCCTTAGTTGTTTAATCAGCCAGCTCATTTTTTGCTTCTTCCCAGATTTTGTTTAATGCTTCTAAATCCATTTGCGCCATATCAAGATTTCTAGTTTTAGAAATTTTTTCCATTATTTCAAATCTCTTTACAAATTTCGCATTGGCCTCAGCTATAGCATTCTCTGGATTAATTTTTAATTTATTGCAGAAATTAATCAATGAAAAAAAGGTGTCTCCAATTTCTTCAGAAATATGTTGACGGTCACCATTCTGAAAGGCTTCCTTAACTTCATTCAGTTCCTCTTGGATTTTATCCAAGATCTGCTCAGGTTTATCCCAATCAAAAGATTTTTTTGTAGCATTTTTTTGAATTTCAACACTCTTTAGCAAGGGCGGCATACTATCAGCAACATCAATTGTTGCTTTTGTTGAATTATCTCTTTTTTCCTCGTTTTTAATCTTATTCCAAAGTGCGGTTTGCTCTTCAGCGCTTTTAGGGTATTCACTGTTACCAAAAACATAGGGATGTCTTCGTATTAGCTTTGTATTTATTGCATCGATTACATCTTCAATTGTGAAAGAATTATCTTCTTTGGCAATTTGTGAATGGAATATAACTTGCAAAAGCAAATCTCCGAGTTCTTCTTTGATATTAGTAATGTTCCTTGAGGCTATTGCAGCCTGAAGCTCATAAGCTTCCTCCACTGCGTGATGAGCTATAGATGAATGGGTTTGCTCAATATCCCAAGGACAGCCAGCTTCTTTATCACGAAGCATTGCCATAGTTTTTAGCAAAGCTTCAAAACCTGACATCTAGAATCCGCTTAAGTCGGCGTACCTATTTTGATGAAAATCAGCTGAGCCAAAAATTTGTTCAGTTACTCGAGCTCTCTTTAAATACAAACCAATATCGTACTCATCGGTGACTCCTATACCTCCATGCATTTGCACAGATTCATTGCTAACTTCATGCAAAGTTTCTCCTACTTGAAATTTAGCCAAACTTGCCAATCGCCTAAGATCATTACTATTTGAATCTGCTGCAAACATAGCAGCAAGAATGGCTGATTTAGAGAGTTCTATTTCACAAAACATTTTTGCTGCTCTGTGTTGAAGCGCTTGGAAAGATCCAATCAGTACTCCAAATTGTTTTCTTTCTTTAAGGTAATTATTAGTAATCTCAAAAGCTTCTTCAGTCATTCCAAGCATTTCAGATGCAATTGCTATTCTTCCAAGATCAAGAATGCTCTCTAAAGCACCGGATGCAGCTCCTTCTTGGCCAAGACGTGAGTTAGCTAAAACTTCTAAATTATCCAATTCAACTGCAGCATAGTTTCTAGAATCGGCCAATGATAGAGTTGATATCTTCAGTCCAGGTAAGTTTGATGGAATGATAAAAGCTGTTAGACCTTCTATGTCATCCTCATTACCGCTCGTTCTTGCGATCACAATGATATGAGATGCACTTGCACCATCAATCACAAATATCTTTTTACCGTTAATGACATATTTATCTCCATCTTTTTTTGCAATTGTGGAATTAAAGAAAGGTTTATGATGGGGCTTTTCATCAATAGCTAATGCTGTTGTTAAGCTTCCATCTAATATCCCCTTGAATAAGTCTTTTTTCTGTTGATCAGAGCCTAAAGCATTGATAGCAGATACTCCAAGTACTCCAGTAGCAAATAAAGGGGAGGGTGTAAGAGTTTTACCAAGTTCTTGTAAGACAACACAAAGCCCAGATACTCCAAATTCTGATCCTCCATACTCTTCAGGAATAAGAATGCTAGACCACCCTAGTTCAACCATTTCCATCCAAGTTTCTTGGCTCCATTTTTGCTGATCATTGGCATCCCTCAATTTCCTAAAATGTTCTACAGGAGTTTTATCTCTTGCAAACTGCTGTGCGGTATCTTTAAGAAATTGTTGTTCTTCAGTTAATACTAATTTCATTTTTCTTCCTTAAACAGGGAGTCCTAGGACTCTTTTTGCAATTACATTTAGTTGAATTTCAGAGGTTCCGCCCTCAATCGAGTTAGCCTTAGTGCGAAGCCAAGCTCTAGTTTTAGAGAGTTCACTTTCTGTAAAGCCTTCTCCTTCCCATCCCAAAGCTTGCGTACCCATTGCTGCAAGAATGAGCTCAAACCTATTTTTATTATGTTCCGTGCCATAGTATTTAAAAATTGAGGAGGTTGCAGATGCTTTACCGCCTTCATCACCCGCTCTTTGGAGAGTAAGTCCGAATGCCTGTTCTTTCATCTTGTGAGCTGCAACTTTTCCTCTGAAATAGCCATCTGAAATTTTACTATCCTTTTCGCCTATGTAGCTTTTAGCAATTTGTACAATTCCTCCCATTCCTGATCGTCCAGGAACGTCTGCGCTTCCACCAAGTCCAAAACTCGAGATGAAATTTCTTTCATGTTGCAGTAATGCCTTTGCGATAGTCCAGCCTTTATTTTCTTCACCTACGATATTCTCTTTGGGGACTTTTACATTATCGAAAAAGGTTTCGCAAAAGGGAGATTTGCCGCTGATGAGAGTGATTGGTTTTGTTGAAACTCCGCTGTCTGCCATATCTATAAGGAGGAAGCTGATGCCGTCATGTTTTGGTTCTTTGGGGCCAGTTCTTACTAGAGCAAAAATCCAATCAGCTTGATCTGCATAAGATGTCCAAACTTTTTGACCATTAACTAAGTAATGATCTCCACAATCTTCTGCTTTAGTTGCCAAGGATGCAAGATCAGAACCAGACCCAGGCTCAGAATATCCCTGACACCATCGAATTTCACCTTTTAGAATCTTTGGTATAAAGTTCAATTTCTGTTCTTCACTGCCATATTCGAGCAAAACAGGAATAAGCATCCAAATACCAAAACTATTTAGAGCAGGCCTTGCTCCAATAGCAAAAAGTTCCTGGTTGAGTATTTTAATTTCGTCTCTATTTAGACCTCCGCCACCATATTCTTTTGGAACTTCAGGACCTGTCCATCCTTTTTCACCCATTCTATCCAACCAAAGTTTAGATTCAGGATTTTTATAAATGGCATTCCTCCCGCCCCATACCACCTCATCTTCTGGCATTGGGGTTTTCATAGATGGAGGGCAGTTCTCTGCTAACCAATCTTTAACTTCTTGTCTAAATGATTCTAGTTGACTCATCGTGTTTCCTTTTATTTTAGAGCTAGGTATTATAAAGGTAAGGTTTCTACATTTCATCAAAAGGGAGAATTATATGAAAGCATATCAAGTACCATCACCAGGCCAACCACTTGAATTAAATGAGCTTAATACCCCTAAACCAGCCGGCCATGAAGTCTTGGTCAAGACCATAGCATGCGGACTTTGTCACTCTGATGTTCATATTCATGAAGGAGCTTTTAACCTAGGCAATGGCAATAAATTACAACTTCCTTTGCCGTCGCCCTATACCTTGGGACATGAAATTTTTGGGGAAATTGTTCAACTTGGTGAAGACGCAAGAGATGTGGTAATTGGAGATCAAGTTATTGTTTATCCTTGGATTGGTTGCGGATCTTGTTCAATTTGTACCACTGGAGAAGAACACCTTTGTAATGCTGGACAAGTTTTGGGTGTATTTAAAACTGGTGGTTTTGCGGATCATGTTTTAGTGCCTCATAGCAAATACCTCTTTAAGCCAAATAACATTCCTGCTCATCTAGCAGGAAGCTATGCCTGTTCAGGACTTACTGCGTATAGCGCGTTGAAAAAAGGCGCTCCCTATCATAATAATTCAATGATTATTATTGGCGCTGGAGGAGTGGGTATGATGGGAATTCAAATAGCCAAAGCCGCTTTTGATATTAATCCAATCGTTGTAGATGTCGATCAGGCAAAATTAGATGCAGCCTTAGAACAGGGAGCATTTGCAGTCATAAATCCAGCCCAAGAGGATGCTCTCATGAAAATATTAGAGATCACCGGTGGCGAGGCATCTGCTGCCATAGATTTTGTTGGTTCCGAGCAATCGGTAGGCTTTGGTATTAATACTTTAGCAAAAGGTGGAAAATACATAATTGTTGGCTTATTTGGAGGAGAATTAAAGTTACCATTGCCTTTAATTCCAATTATGGAAAGGAAAATTATTGGTTCTTATGTAGGAAGCCCTCAAGATATGAAAGAGTTGATGGAACTAGTTAATGCTGGGAAAGTGGATCCAATACCAGTAGAACAACGTCCAATATCTAATGTTAATAATGCTCTCAGCGATCTTAAAGAAGGGAAAGTTCTAGGAAGACTCAGTCTAATACATGACTAAGAAGAATTTTATTTGCTAAATCTTCTATATTTCCATTCATGACAAGGTTTGCATGAATATCGTAAGGCGTAGGCTCTTTATTACATATCACTAGTCGTTTTCCATTCTCTAATGCAATTCGTGGTAAACCTGCAACAGGTTGAACCACCAGTGAAGAGCCTAAGACGATTAATAAATCAGTCCGAGAGACTGCATGAACT
>JALRBL010000089.1 GCA_023257795.1 Gammaproteobacteria bacterium | reverse complement strand
TCATTGTAAAAACTAGTTTATTTGGAATGCTTTCTCCAAATCGCTCCCTTTTGCATAGCGCTAAATTTATTTTAAATTCCCTGCTCGTAACACCCAGAATTCATTGGCAAGCATTGAAATTACTTATTAAGAAACATACTATTTATCCTCACGGAGAAACTGGATACCACAATGAGAATTCTTGATACATTTATAGATTCAGCATTATCAAAATTTTCTATAGGAAGAATAAAGGTAGTATTCCCAAATAAAACCTCAAAAACCTATGGCATAGATGGAATGGAAGCAGATCTAAGCATTCATTCTTATAAAGCTATTCAGCTCATAATTCAAAAAGGAGACATTGGTTTTGCCGAAGCTTATTTTAAAAAGTATTGGTCTACTACCGACATCCTCAAATTGTATGAAGTCCTTATACTTAACTTAGATACTATGCAAAGTCAGCTAGCAAATAATACTCTTAATAAGCTAGTCAGTTACATAAAGCATCTATTAAGGTTTAATAGTATTTCAGGTAGTAAGAAGAATATTCATGCCCATTATGACCTTGGGAATGATTTCTTTTTTATGTGGCTTGATAAAACTAAAACATATTCATCCGCATTATATGAAAATCAAATTATTTCGCTTGAAGAAGCTCAGGCAAAAAAATATCAAAATATCCTTGATAATCTAAATTTACCCAAAGGAGCATCGATCTTAGAGGTAGGCTGTGGATGGGGCGGTTTTATGGAGCATGCAGCAAATGAAGGGTATAAAATTGATGGCCTAACGATTTCGGAAGAACAATTTAAGTATGCGAAAAGCCGTTTAGAGACCAAAAGTCACTGCAAGATTTTATTTGAGGATTATAGAAATCACGAAGGTAAGTACGATGCAGTTGTTTCAATAGAAATGTTCGAAGCTGTAGGCTCTAGATATTGGAATATTTTTATGAACAAGGTTGCATCTTTTGTTGATTCGGGAAGTAAGATAATTATCCAGGTTATTACAATTAGAGACGACCTATTAGAAAATTATCTTAAATCTACAGACTTTATTAAGACCTATATATTTCCGGGAGGAGAATTGATCGGAAAAGAAAAATTAAAATCTATAGGATTAGAAGCTGGTCTGAGGCTTCTGGATAGTAAATGTTTTGGTAAGGACTATGCTAAAACTTTGAATGCTTGGCACGAAAAATTTAAAGATGCTGAGCCACAAATCCTTAAACAAAATTTTGATCAAAAGTTTATTGATATCTGGGAGACTTATCTTGCTTACTGCAGGGGAGGTTTCTTGGCAGAAAGAATTGATGTAGGGCAATTCTCTTTTCTTAAAGATTAATTTTGAAAGTTTATTTTCGAAATAGTTGGGGAGCATTTGAGGCGGCTTATGATATGAAAGAGAATCTAATTCAACTAAAAAAAATAAATTCTTCGAATAGGGTTTGGACAAACCATGATTTAGGCTCTCTTTTGGAGAATTTTTACAACCAACATAAATATAAATTACCAAAAATAAAACTTATAGGCACAGATTTTCAAAAAAAGGTTTGGAATGCTATTGCTACAATTCCCGTTGGTTCAACCAAAACATATAAACAAATCGCTGAATTGATTAAACATCCCAAAGCGATGAGGGCCGTTGGTACCGCGTGCAAGAAAAACCCTATACCTTTCTTCATTCCGTGTCACAGAGTAATCTCAAGCGATGGTAGTCTAGGCAATTATTATTATGGAAAAGGGCTTAAAGCAACTCTTCTTAAGAGAGAGGCAAAGATTGGAAGATAAGCTAACCAGCAAAATATTATCTGCTTTCAAAGTAAAAAATCTTTTTATTGAAAATGAAAGTCATATGCATGGTGGAAAATCCTCCAATTCCCATTTTAAGATTATTATGGTTTCTGAAGCATTTAGGGGGATGCCCTTGATAAGACGACATAAATTAATTTATGAGCTTTTAAATAACGAAATGAATTCTATTCATGCATTATCATTACATTTGTTTTCAGATGACGAAGAGATTAATAAGGAATTAACCATTTCACCCAACTGTGTTAAGAAGAAATAATGAAGTTATTTTTTAGATTTATAGCTGATAAACCATGGATCACATTATTGATGGTTGTCGTTTTAGCATTTTTTGCTTTTTTAGGTTTAGAGAACTTTAAACTTGATGCATCGTCTGATGCATTGGTATTAGAAAATGACGATGACTTAAAAATTTATAGAGAAATAAATGAAAACTATGGGGGTTCTGATTTTTTAATTGTAACCTTTACGCCAAACGATGGAGTTTTCTCTGATAACTCAATTAATGTCTTGCAATCCCTTGAAAGAAGGATTAAAAATTTTCCAGAAGTGAGTCAGGTGTTATCTCTTCTTGATGCCCCTATCTTTTTTCAACCCAAAGTAGGTCTTGCTGATATAGCAGATAACATCAAAACCATTGAAACCACTGGAATTAGTTTAGATGCTGCCAAGGAAGAAATCTTAGGCAACCCTATTTTTTCAGAGCTCATTATTTCTCAGGATGGTAAGACGACCGCTCTACAAATTCAGTTTCGTGAGAATCAAGAATATCGGCAACTGATTAATCAAAGATATCAAATGTTAGATTCTGAGACTTCGAACAGAAACAGCCTTACAGACGTTAATAAAAAGATTAGCGAGATCAATGAAAGAGAATCAGCTTCAAGAAATCTCTTTATAACGGAGCTTAGAAACATTCTTTCAGAGTACAAAGATCAGGGCACACTTTTTTTAGGCGGTCCATCCATGATTGCAAAAGATATGATGGATTATATTCGTTCAGATTTAGTAGTATTTGGTATAGGGGTTGCACTAGTCTTTTGCGCAATACTATTTTTATTTTTTAGAAATCTTTGGTTTGTTATTCTGCCTTTAGCGAATGCCTTTTTTACAACATTCTTTACTGCTGGAATTTTAGGTATTTTTGATTGGAAAATCACGGTTGTATCTTCAAATTTTATTGCTTTACTTTTAATTCTTACTATCTCATTGACAGTGCATGTATTAGTAAGATTTCGAGAGTTATCAAAAGATTCAAAAGATAACCTGACTATCGTAATAGAAACATGCAATCAGATGGTTGTCCCTTGTTTTTTTGCAGCATTTACTACAGCCATTGCATTTCTCTCTTTAATGCTAGGAGATATTAAGCCTGTAATTGAATTTGGAAAAATGATGTCAGTTGGTATGATTTTTGCCTTTATTTTTACATTTACATTGCTGCCAGCCTTGTTGAGCCTGATTTTTAATTTTTCGAAAATAAATACCACTAACGATAACTTTAAAAGCGCAATCAATAGACTCATAACTCTAGCAACGCAAAATACCAAGATGAATATTCTTGCTTTTACCTTTATGTTTATTGCATTAGTTGGAGGCGCTACATATCTGAAAGTAGAAAATAGATTTATAGATTATTTCGATGAAAGTACAGAAATATTCCAGGGCATGAAGTTGCTTGACGAGCAGCTGGGAGGAACTGCTACGCTAGATATTGTTATCAGTGAGCCAACTGGAGATGATGTTCAAAGTGAACCCATTAATATTTTTGAAGACGATTTATTTGAAGATGATCTATTTGATGATGAAGGGTCTGAAGCATCGGGCTATTGGTGGAACTCTTACACCTTAAAAAAACTTGAAGAAATTCATGATTATCTTGATGAGCGAGAAGAGATTGGCAAGGTATTAAGTGTTGCAAGTGGCATTAAGCTTGCAAGAACCATCAATGATGACAATGATTTAAATGATCTAGAGCTTGCACTTTTAAGATCTGTGCTTCCAGAAGATATTAAAGAATCTCTGCTTTATTCTTATATCTCTAAAGATGATTCAGAAGTAAGAATCTCTACCAGAGTTAAAGAAACTGCGAGTAACCTTAATAGAAACGAATTGCTTAATAGCATCAAGCACGACTTAGAATCCAATTTTGATCTAGCGCCTGAAGATTATCAAATAAGTGGCCTTGCCGTTCTATACAACAATATGCTGCAATCGCTCTTTTCCTCTCAGATTAGCTCTCTTTCGTTAGTTTTTGCAGTTATTGCTTTAATGTTTTTATTAATATTTCGCTCAATAAAAATTATGTTTGTTGGGATGGCTCCAAATTTGCTCACCGCATTTAGTGTTCTTGGGATGCTCGGTCTTTTTGGAATACCATTAGATATTATGACTATAACCGTTGCTGCAATTAGCGTTGGTATGGCTGTAGATAATACTATTCACTACCTTTTTAGATTTATGAAGGAATCTTCCAATTTCAATATTGATGATGCAATTGGTAATTCGCATAACAGTGTTGGCCACGCAATTATGTATACAGCCCTTACTATTGCAGGTGGTTTTTCCATATTCGTATTATCTAATTTTACCCCAACCGTTTTATTTGGATTGTTTACAGCCTTGGCACTAATAACATCTTTTCTTAGTACGTTAATTTTTATGCCGGCACTTTTAAAAATTATGCATATCAAAGGGGGAAATCCATGAGCGGTCCATTAACTGGAGTTAAAATATTAGAGTTTTCTGGCATTGGTCCAGGACCATTTTGTGGGATGATGCTCGCAGATTTGGGAGCAGAGGTTATTCGCTTGGATAGACCTCAATCTCATGGAAGAGGCAATTCCATGGATTTCCAAAATCGATCAAAAAAATCTATCACTGCAAACCTCAAGGAACCCGAAACTGTAATTGAGATTTTAAAAATTATTAAAAATGTAGACGCTATCATTGAGGGATTTAGACCTGGTGTTATGGAAAAACTTGGTCTTGGCCCAACAGAATGTTTGCAAGCGAATCCTAATCTTGTTTTTGGAAGGATGACTGGTTGGGGTCAAGAGGGTCCCTTAGCGCAAAGCGCAGGCCATGACATTAACTACATAGCGCTAACAGGTGCATTGGATTCAATTGGAAGAAAGGGCGAAGCACCACCTCCGCCGTTAAATCTCATAGGTGATTATGGTGGTGGTGGGATGATGCTTGCATATGGCATTCTTGCTGGCATTTTGAATGTTAAAAATGGTGGTAAAGGTCAAATCGTGGATGCTGCTATGGTGGATGGAGCTAGTGTGCTTATGACAATGTTTTACTCGTTTAAGGCTTCAGGGTTCTGGAAAGAGGAGAGGAGTTCAAACCTATTGGATGGAGGCGCCCATTTTTACGACACCTTTAAATGCAAGGATGGAAAATATCTTTCCATAGGTTCAATAGAGCCCCAGTTTTATAAAATTTTATTAGAAAAACTTGAATTAGATGATGAGAGGTTTAATAAACAAATGGATTCATCTATTTGGCCTGAGTTAAAGAGTTTGGTATCAGAAAAAGTTTTGACGAAAACCAGGGACGAATGGGCGGCTATTTTTGATGGCACGGATGCTTGTGTTGCTCCTGTGCTGAGTCTTTCAGAGGCCCCTCTCAATCAACACCTTAAATCTAGAGGAACTTTTGTTGAACAAGATGGTTTTATGCAGCCCGCACCAGCTCCAAGGTTTTCAGAGACACCAAACCAGATAAAGCATGGCCCTTGTAAAGCTGGTGAACACAATTCTGAGATTGCGGAATTATTTAATTTAGATCTATCGAAGCTTGGTTAAAAAAATTTAGAGTATTTTTATATGCGTTTTCAGCAATAAGCTGCTCTGATTCATTTCTAATTAACCCAATCTCTTTAACAATATGTGGTAAATAATAGGGGTAATTTAGATTTCTTTTTGGTTTGGGATCTAAATTTTTTGGTAATAAATAAGGGCAATCTGTTTCAACCATTAGTCTATCAAGAGGAATGTATCGAATTGCTTCTGCTAATTCTTGATTCCTTGCATAATCACAAATCCAACCAGTTATACCAATAAATCCCCCCATATTTAGGTATGCTTCTAATTCTTTGCGATTACCCGTAAAGCAGTGAACTACAAACGGATTGTTATAAATAGCTTGCGATTCTTTTAAGGTGGTAAGAAAGATATCGTGCGCTTCTCTTTGATGCAAATAAAGCGGTAGTTTAGTTTCTTGGGCAACTGATAAGTGATGTTGAAAAGATAGTAATTGATCCTCTGGGGATGAAAAGTTTCTATTAAAATCTAATCCAGTCTCACCGATTGCATCAGGTTGAGTGTCTAGGATAGCTTTAGTAATGTTACTTAATCCAAACTCATGAATTTCTTTTGCGCAATGCGGATGAATCCCTGTCATGAAAAGAACCTTTTCTTTTAAAAGAGCTTTAATTTCATTTATTTTATTAATATCTCTAAGCGAAGAGCATGTTAGTACGAATTTTCTTACCCCAACTTTCTCGGACTGTTCTATAACTTCAGGTAATTTTTTATCAAAAGCTTGATGGGTAAAATTACAGGCAATATCAATGTAATTGGGCATAAGTTTGGTGAGATCTATTACAATATAGCAGTTATTTTATGAATCAATTCGAACAATTTCAAAACGTTTTAAATTTAGAACAGAAATCAGAGTCCGTTTTTTGTTTCGAACCTGATACCAATTATTTTGTAGGGCAAACTCCCCACGGTGGATATTTAATGGCAATGATGCACAGGGCCCTAGTTTCTGTTCTTCCTCACAGTTGTGCTATTAATTCTAATGTCCTTTACTTAGATAGAACCGAACCTGAGCTCGTAGAACTGCATGTGGAATCCTTCAAAATTGGAAAAGGGACATCTTCTGGTCAAGTGAAGCTCATGCAACGTGGCAGGATAAATTGCACTTTTACTGCACTTTGCTCTGATTTGGATAAATTAGATGGTTACTCAGATATTGCCACTCCTTTGCCTGAGATCTTTCATACCTGTTCCGAGAATGACTGCATCACTATGAATTATGACAATGTTCAGAAAGGTTTTACTCCATCGTTCATTCAGCAGCTTAATCTAAGCGTCCACCCTGATCATAGTTGGTGGCTAAAAAAAGATTTTGATAGAACGAGCGAAGCAAGATGCTCGGGATATATTGAATTAGATGGGGGGTTACCAGATCAATTTGCTTTGTCTTATTTTTCAGATATTTTGCCGCCAGTTGTGACTAATAAGTACGGCCCAATAGGGTGGATTCCAACATTAAGTTTAACTACGAACATTAGGCAATTACCTGCCACTCGTAAACTTTTTATCGATGGCATTGCTAAGGATTTAAAAAATGGTTTCTTTGAACAGGATTGCTCTATATGGGATCTTAATGGAAATTTAGTTGCGACAAGTAGACAGCTAGCAAAGATTTTAAAATCAAATGAAAAACTCAACACATAAGGGAAGAAGATGAAATTTAAAGGTACAGATAATTATGTTGCAACAAATGACTTAAGCATGGCAGTGAATGCATCCATTGCATTGGAGAGACCTTTAATTATCAAGGGAGAGCCAGGAACTGGAAAAACATTACTAGCAATCGAAGTTGCTAAATCCCTAGGCAAAGACCTTATTGAATGGCATATCAAATCAACAACTAAAGCGCATCAGGGCTTATACGAGTACGATGCGGTAACTAGGCTCAGAGATTCTCAGCTTGGTGACGAGAGGGTTAAGGATGTTCAGAACTATATTAAAAAAGGTAAGCTTTGGGAAGCATTTCAATCGGACGAACAGGTAGTTTTATTGGTCGATGAAATTGATAAGGCCGATATAGAATTTCCTAATGATCTATTGCAAGAACTCGATAGAATGGAATTTTTTTGTTACGAGACTAATCAAACTATTAAGGCTAAACATCGCCCAATTATTATCATTACCTCAAATAATGAAAAGGATTTACCCGATGCATTTTTAAGACGTTGTTTCTTTCATTACATTCAATTCCCAGAAAGGGATACGATGCAAGCAATAGTGGATGTGCATTATCCAAAAATAAAAAAACAGTTGGTGAAAGATGCCTTGGATATTTTCTTTGATATTCGCAAAGTGCCAGGTTTAAAAAAGAAACCTTCAACAAGCGAGCTTATAGACTGGCTTAAGTTATTAATGTCCGATGATATTCCTAGCGAAATTCTTAAAAATGCAGATAACTCCAAAGCCATTCCTCCTCTATACGGAGCTTTGCTTAAGAACGAACAGGATGTGCATCTTTTAGAAAGGCTAGCGTTTATGAATCGCCGCAATCAAAATAAGTAGTTATGCTAATCACGCTTTTTCATACCATAAAAAAAGCTGGCGTTCCCTGTACATTAAGAGAACTATTGGATCTACTTGGAGCTCTTGAGCTTCATTTTGCATTTGCAGATCTAGACGAATTCTATTTTTTATCCAGGACAGCACTTGTAAAGGATGAAAAACATTTTGATAAGTTTGATAGAGCATTTGAGATCTATTTTAAGGGTATCGAAAATATGGAAGATATTTTTAAAGCTCTTATTCCAGATGATTGGCTTCGAAAAGCATTTGAAAAAGAATTAGATCCAGAAGAACTAAAAAAGATTCAAACTCTTGGCGGGCTTGAAAAATTGCTTGAAGAATTTAAGAAAAGACTAGAAGAACAACAAAAAAGACATGAAGGCGGCAATAAATGGATTGGAACCAATGGTACATCTCCATTTGGTAATAATGGTCAACATCCAGAAGGTATTAGAGTCGGCGGAGAAGGTGGTCAAAATAAAGCAGTCAAGATTTGGGAGCAGCGCCAATATCGCAATTTAGATGATTCGCTTGAATTAGGAACCAGAAATATCAAGTTAGCTCTCAGGAGATTAAGAAAATTTGCTCGTCAAGGTACTGACGTTGAACTTGATATACCAGGCACTATAAGAAACACTGCAAAAAATGGAGGCATTTTAGATATTAATATGGTTCCTGAGAGAGCAAATGCGGTTAAGGTTTTAGTTTTCTTTGATGTTGGTGGGTCTATGGATCCTTTTATTAAGTTGTGTGAAGAGCTCTTTTCAGCAATTAAAACAGAGTTTAAGCATCTGCATTATTATTATTTTCATAATTGTGTTTATGAGACCGTTTGGAAAGATAATAGAAGAAGATCTCAAGAACGATTTAGTCTTCATGACATCATCAATAAATATGGCTCGGATTACAAATTAATCTTTGTGGGTGATGCAACCATGGCGCCATATGAAATTACCAATAGCGGCGGAAGTATTGAGCATTGGAACGAAGAACCCGGAGGGTTATGGGTAAAAAGATTATGCGAGCACTTTAATAATGTTGCATGGTTAAATCCTGTTCCAGAAGATCACTGGGATTACACCTCTTCAGTATGTATCTTAAGAGACTTGGTAGAGAAAAGAATGTATCCTTTAACACTTAAAGGCCTAGAAGAGGGGATGAACAGTTTATCAAAATGAGTAATGCTAATTTGTCTGAGGGAATTAAATGGGGGCCTTTTACATTAAGAATTCCATTTATTCATATTAAATTTCGTACAGCAGAGTTTCTGCAAGGTTTAGTGATATCTGGTGCTACGGCTTTTGCAGCTGCACCCATGGCCATGAAGTTAGGCTTAACTTTTGAGGAAGCTATTGCTTTAAGTTTTATTGCAGGCAGTCTTATTTCAGCTGGACCAATTATTTTTGGAGAGCCCATGGCTCCTGGATGGGTAACACCAGCTGTTCCAATTGTGCTTGGAGCGTTGGCAGCCGCAGGATATTACGGTGCTGGACCTTGCATAGATAATGTTTGTCAATACAACCCTGAGGCATGGAGATTTTTAGCTGCCATGTGTATTGAATTTAGTATCTTGATACTATTTCTAGGTATTACAGGCTTCGGAAAGGTATTAGTTGAAAGAATCCCTAGAGGTTTAAAAGCTGGGATCATTTTAGGTGCAGCTTTAGCAGCTTTCTATCAAGTTTTCTTTGAAGATTTTGCAGCATACGAAGCCCAGCCTATTTCTATGACGGTTGCTATAGTTCTTTGTGTCATTACTACTTTTTCAAATCCTTTTAAAAAACTAGCCCTTAAAAATAATTTTTTTAAAATCTTGGGTTCCTTGGGTTTGCTTCCAGGATTTGTGGTTGCTGGATTTGTAGCTTTTATTATGGGCGAGGTTGTCTTTAACATTGAATGGGGTTTTAAGATTCCGGATATCCTAGGGTTGATTGTAAAAACTTCTCCTCTGTATTTAGGTATGCCCTCCATGGAAATGTTTGTGGATGCTCTGCCGCTTGTCTTGATTGGTTACATGCTACTATTCGGTGACCTTGTTACTGCTACCGAAGTCTTGCTTGATGCGCAAAAGAATAGACCTGATCAAAAATTGCCTATTGATCTTAATAGATCGCATTTATCTGTTGGCATAAGAAATGCAATCGCAACTTTTTTAAATCCATTCTTTCCCACTCAGGGTGCTTTATGGACAGGTGTTCACGTGGTTGTTGCTGAAAGATGGAAAAAAGGTCCTGATGAAATGCCCTCTATTTTTGATGGCATTGGATCTTACTACTTAATGGGAATTCCATTTTTATACTTCTTTTTACCATTCGTTACACTCATGCAGCCATTAATGGTAATGGCTTTAACGCTTACTTTGATCCTAACAGGATTTGCGTGTGCATATGTTGCCATGAACATTCCTCAAAAAAATTCCGAGATGGCTACGGCTTTACTGATCGCATTTTTTGTAACATTTTATAGCGCTTGGGTAGGTTTGGTAGTTGGTTTGGCGTTATGTTTTTTTGTTGATGGTTTAGACGAAGAGATTAATTCATAACAGAAATGAAAGCCTTAGAAATTTCTAATCTCAAGAAAACTTATGCCAGTGGAGTAGAGGCCCTCAAGGGAATCTCTATGTCTGTAGAAGAGGGAGATTTCTATGCATTATTGGGACCTAATGGGGCTGGTAAATCAACCACAATCGGAATTGTTTCCTCACTTGTTACCAAAACCGATGGTCAAGTTTCCATTTTTGGAACGGATATTGATCTAGACTTTCCGGAAGCTAAAAGAAAATTAGGGGTAGTAGCCCAAGAAATTAATTTTTCTCCATTTGAGAAAGTCTTGGACATTGTAGTAACCCAGTCAGGCTTTTACGGTATTCCCAAAAAAATTGCAATGGATAGAGCTGAAGAAGTGTTGCATAAATTAGGATTGTGGGAAAAGAAAGATCTTCAAGCTAGAACGCTCTCAGGTGGGTTAAAAAGACGCCTAATGATTGCTAAATCTCTCATTCACCATCCAAAATTACTTATATTAGACGAACCTACTGCTGGAGTTGATATTGAGCTTAGAAGGGGAATGTGGGATTTTATAAAAGACCTTAACAAAAAGGGTACGACTGTGATCCTTACAACTCATTATTTAGAGGAGGCTGAGCAATTATGCAAAAACATCGCCATTATTGATAAAGGGGTTATCGTTGAGAATACTTCGATGAAAGAGTTGCTTAAAAAACTTGATATGCAAACTTTTATACTAGATTTGGGATCTGACCTGGATGGCCCTCTAAATTTTAATGAATACATAGTTAATCAAGTTGATCCAACAACTTTAAGACTCGCTCTAAATAAGAATCAATCATTGAATGACTTCTTCATGCTTTTATCCAATCAGAATATTCAAGTCAAATCAATGCGAAACGAAGCAAATAGACTGGAAGAACTTTTCTTACAAATTATAAAGAATGAGCATGAGCAATAGAGCTAGAGAATTGCTATGGTCTCTTATAACGCTTGCAGAGCGAGAAATAAGAAGATATTTGAGAATATGGGTACAAACGCTAGTGCCTCCTGCTGTTACCATGTCTCTATATTTTGTAATTTTTGGCTCCCTTATAGGACCAAGGATTGGTTCCATGAATGGTGTTGACTACATCCAATTTATGATCCCAGGACTCATCATGATGTCTGTGATAACAAATTCCTACTCGAATGTAGTCTCCTCATTCTTTGGCGTTAAATTTCAACGATCTATTGAAGAATTATTAGTTTCTCCAATGCCTCCATTTATTATCTTACTTGGCTTTATCATTGGAGGTGTTTCTAGAGGTATTCTTGTTGGGATCGTGGTTTATTTAGTTAGCTTATTTTTTTATCCTGACTTCTCTATTCACAATATCCCTCTGACTATTACAGTATTGATTCTTACTTCCATTCTTTTCTCATTAATGGGGTTTATTAATGCAGTTTTTGCAGATTCATTTGATGATATTTCTGTGGTGCCTACTTTCGTTCTGACCCCTCTAATATATTTAGGAGGCGTTTTCTATTCCATTTCAATCCTCCCAGATATTTGGCAAAAAATTTCACTTATTAACCCTATGCTCTACGTTGTTAATACTTTCAGAGAGGGTATGCTTGGTATTAGCGATATTGATGTAACTTCTGCATTATTCATGCAGCTTTTTTTTATTATTATTCTTACTATTTCATGCCTTTACCTTCTCAAATCTGGCAAGGGTACTAGACAATAAAGATGCCAAAATATCTTGGCAAATCAGATTCTTATATTAATAAACTTGATAAAGATATAGAACTTGATGTTTTAAGACGCCAAACTTCCTCTTCTTATAAATTTGAAGGGTTTGATTATTGGAATTCCTATGAATTTATGTTTCAAAATAATGGCCACTCTTGTCTTACTTGCATTGAAATTAGAGTCCCTGCTCATTCCAAGTACATTGTTGAATCCAAGTCACTAAAATTATTTTTAAATAAATTTTATGATCAAGAGCTTCAAGAGCCTGTTATTTCACAATATTTAAGCGATCTTTTATCTAATCACCTGGATGCACTAGTTAAAGTAAGATTTGTTCATCAATTTGAGAGTGCTCCAGATTTTATTCCCTTGAACCATTCAACCGGTTTATTGCATGCTTCAACCATTTATAGATTTGAAGGCTATCGATCGCTATGTCCTGTTACCAGTCAACCTGATTATGCTAATTTGTATTTAGCTTCAGATAGTTTTGAAAAAGTAGATAGCAAGTCAATAATCAATATTATCCACTCTCACATGAATCAACAGGCTTTTCATGAATCGTGTGTTGAAGAAATTGCTAACGATATTTTGACTCTTTCAGGTATTACTGATTTTCAGATATTTGGACGATTTCTTAGAAGAGGCGGTATTGATATCAATCCGTTGAGGTGCTTTAATTCAACCTCTACTATGTTTCAAAATTTTCGTGACTTTAATCAATAATATTTCTTACTTTGATTCCAAAGCTCTTTTGGACGATTACCTTTTTAAAAAAATAGAGCAACTTGGATCATTAAACACTCACACAAACATCATTCTTTCTGGAGGCACTTCCCCAGTAGCTCTCTATAAGAGAATGGGAGATTCTTTTCTAAGTTTAAAGCAGTTTAGATTTGTTCTCTCTGATGATCGAAGAGTTAAGATTGACGATGCATTAAGTAACGAAGGCATGCTTTATAGGACTCTAGGTAAGACGGCAGATTTTCAGCTACTTTCCCTGCATTCCCATGATATAGAAATGCAATTACAGTCAATCCCATATTATGACTTAGCCATATTGGGAATGGGCCTTGATGGACACTTCGCTTCAATATTTCCTGATATGACCAACTTAGATAGTGCGCTTTCTTCAAAGCATTCGATAGAATTTGTTAACGATGGTTATCCTGAGGTCCCAAGAATAACAATGACGCTTAATGAAATTAATAAAGCCAAAGAAATTATCTTATTAATTTATGGTCAAGAAAAGTTAGATTTACTTTTAAATCTTGATACAAACTCTAATTTACCAATTAAATATTTGCTCTCAACAACTCATCAAAAAATTTTAATTACAACATATGTATAAGTTTTTGTTAAAATCCACAGTCTTGGAGAGATGGCAGAGCTCGGTTTAATGCACCATCTTGGAAGGGTGGCGTACCGCAAGGTACCGAGGGTTCGAATCCCTCTCTCTCCGCCAATTATTTAATGATGAATAAATCATTTGCATCTACTTATCTTGATCTT
>JALRBL010000039.1 GCA_023257795.1 Gammaproteobacteria bacterium | reverse complement strand
AAATACCTATTACGCGCAACAAATGATGGGATAAGCGCCATTATTGATAATAATGGGACAATAGTTGATAAAATTGATAAAGGAGTTTCTACCAATTTAAGAGGCAAGATATTTTTAAATGCTGAAACTAGTTTTTATGTACTTTATGGATGGTGGTTGTCTCTTTTATTTCCATGTTTTATTATTATTTTTTCATTTATTTTAAGAACAAAGTTTGCAAATAATATTTAAAATCTTTAGCCTCTTTTTTATTGTTAATTTATATTCGCAAGATCTATCTGTGGATATAGATATTTCTGAACAAAGACTTTATCTTTACGAAGATTACCAATTAATAAAAAGTTATCCAATTTCTTCTTCATACTACGGTGAAGGCGAAATAGAAAACTCATATAAGACACCTCTTGGAAAGCATGCTATACAGCAAATGATAGGTCAAAATAGTCCCAAGAATACGATATTTGTGAATAGAGAATCTTATTCTCAAATTGCAGATATTGTTTCAGAGGCTATTGATAATGAAGAAGATTTTATTACTTCAAGAGTTATGTGGCTTACTGGCTTAGAACCAGGTTTCAATAAAGGGAGCAACAGGGACTCTTTTAATAGGTTTATATATATCCATGGTACACATGAAGAGGGACTTATTGGTAAAAAAGCCTCTCATGGATGTATAAGAATGCTTAATCATGATGTGATTGAGTTATTTGATCTCCTAAAAAAAGGGACAAGAGTTAATATTAAGCTTTAGATATCTATATTTTTTCTAAAATTCAGGATTTCTTTTCGATTTTCAGCATCTGGAGCATCACCTAATTTTTTACCTGAGCTAGCAAGATCTGATAGATATGGGCTTAAATGCCATGAATCAGGATCTTTTTTTGCAAATTCCTGGATTTTATTCACAACAATCTCTAAACCAGTTTGATTTGCGTAATGCATTGGGCCTCCCCTCCAAATCGGGAATCCATAGCCATTAATATATACAATGTCCATATCAGCAGCCCTTTGAGAGACTCCCTCATGCAAAATAATTGCACCTTCATTAATTAATGCATAAATACACCTTTCAACTATTTCACTATCAGATATTTCTCTTCTAGTGATATTATTTTCATGAGATACCTTTAAATAGATTTCTTCATTCTCAGGCGCAGGATTTGGAGCCCTAGATCCTTCATTATAGTTATAGAAGCCCTTTCCATTTTTTTGGCCAAATCTGCCTTTCTCACATAATTCATGAGCTATTTTATTTACAAGAGGTGTTTCTAAATTAGCAAGCTTTCTAGCCCTCCATCCTAAATCTAGCCCAACAAGATCCATCATTCTGAATGGACCCATACTCATACCAAATGACTCAAGAGCATTATCAACTTGGTGAGGAAGAGCGCCTTCTAATAATAATAAATTTGCTTGTTTGGTGTATCCATAAAGCATTCTATTTCCAATAAAACCTGGGGCGTTAAGAGAAAGTACAGGGACTTTATTCAATGTTTTGCCTAACTTCATAACCGTCGCTAAAACTTCCTTAGATGTATTGCTCCCTCGGACAACCTCAAGCAATCTCATTACATTTGCTGGGCTAAAAAAGTGAGTACCCACTACCATTTCTGGTCTTTTAACAACTGATGATAGGGCATCAATATCCAATCCTGAGGTATTAGATGCAAGTATGGTATTTTCTCCAACTACTTCATCTAGTTTTGCAAAGATTTCCTTTTTTAAATCAAGATTTTCATACACGGCTTCAACAACAATATCAGTACTCCTTAGATCTTCATAAGAAAGGGTAGGTTTAATAAGAGACATTACTTTATCAACATTTTCTTCGGACATTTTCCCCTTGGCTGCCATCATTTTATAATTCTGTCTAATGACGCCCATGCCACGATCTAGATTATCTTTATCTTGATCAAGGACCCATACAGGAATTCCTGCATTAGCAAAATTCATTGCTATGCCTCCACCCATAGTTCCCGATCCAACTACACCAGCATTTTGAATTTGAAAGACAGAAGTATCTTTTGGAACATCATTTATTTTAGATGCTGCTCTCTCACCAAAGAAGATATGTATCATGGCTTCTCGTTGTGGATTCAGAAGACACTCTAAGAAAAATTCGCCCTCTTTTTTAAGCCCAGCATCAAAGTCATCTTCTGATATAGCTGCTTCGACGCATGAAATAATTTTTCCTGGCGCAAATTGACCTTTACGCATTTTACTAGCTAATGCCCTTGCTTCAGTTAAGATATTCCCATTTCCTCTTGCTTCGATAACTTTTTCATTTAAATCTCTAACTTTCGGATGGATATCAGTAACTGAAATCTTTTCCTTAATAAATGCAAGGGCATCTTCGATAAGATCATTTTCAGAAATATGATCTATAACGCCCATTTCTAAAGCTTTTTTAGCATTAATTGGAGTTCCAGAGATCATCATTTTTAAAGCTTGAGCTGGTCCAACAACTCTCGGTAGTCTTTGAGTGCCCCCTGCACCAGGCAAGAGACCCAAATTCACTTCTGGTAGACCTAAAATAGAAACTTTTGTTGATATTCTATAATTACAGCATAGTGCAGTCTCTAATCCTCCACCAAGTGCAGGGCCATTTATGGCTGCAACTACTGGTTTGTTACTAAACTCCAAGTCTCTTAGTGCACTATGAAGGTCTGGACCCTCCATTTTTTGCCCAAATTCAGATATGTCAGCACCAGCAATAAATGCGTTTCCTGCTCCTTTTAAAATAATTCCTTTTATATCGCGATCTTCATTAGCTTTCTTGATATTATCAACAAGACCTACTCTGACCCCGCTACTTAATGGGTTTACTGGGGGGTTATCTACCTCGAGTATTGCAATATTATCTATAACTTTATAATTGACTTGGCCCTTCATATTATTCCTATTTAGAAGAAATAATTATACATGTTTAGAAATAACATGTTTTAAATTAAGCTTATTCATCTAGATATTAGAATTACTTATATATATAAATTATTTAAAAAAATATATCATTTATATTGATATATATATATAAATATATATAATAATACTTGTCAGCACTCCTCTCCCCCTATGAATTGCTGATATTTCTGGAAACAGTTAGGAGAGCCTTTTTAGGCTCTCCATTTTTATAGTTATGAATTTAAATAAATTACAAGAAAATTTTGAATTATTGGTATTAGTCTCTATCTTTATTTCTACTGTTTACGCTGTTGCTCCAGCAGTTTAAAATTCACACATCGTGAATAAACTTTCTCTTTTTTTGTTTCTTATTCTTGGTGGATATGTATTTGCATGTAATGAAGCATTAGATTTTACCTTAAGAAAATTAGATTCTGATGAAACTCAATCTTTATGCGAGTTTTCTAATCAAACGGTTCTAGTGGTTAATGTTGCAAGTAAATGTGGCTATACCCCTCAATATGAAGGTTTGCAAAAAATTTATTCTAAGTATAAAGATAAGGGTTTTACAGTTATTGGTGTTCCTTCAAGAGATTTTTTCTTTCAAGAATATTCAGATGAATCAGAAGTCGCTGACTTTTGCAGTACTGAGTTTGGCGTGACATTTCCAATGTTCGCTACTTCTAATGTTAAGGGTAAAAATGCCATTGAATTATTTAAATATCTTTCAGATGTTACTGGCAATGAACCAAAATGGAATTTCAACAAGTATTTAATAAGCAAAGATGGCAAGGTTTCTTGGTTTCATCACAAAGTTGAACCTGAATCAATTGAGCTGACAAATGCTATCGAAGAAATCCTATAGCACGTAATTAAACATCTTTTTTAAATAAACTATTCTCCAACAAAGACCTTATTAGGTTTACGAATTGCAAAAATACCATTATCAACTACACCAGGTATTTTATTAATTGATGCTTCCATAATAATTGGATCATTGATAACTAAATTTTTAATGTCGACAATAGGATTGTTGCTTTCAGTTACAACTCCTATTCTTAATTCTGGCGTTCCTCCAAGTTTAATTATCTCTCTTGATGCAAAGCTTCTAGCCTCATGAAATACTTCAATTGGGACGCCAAAAGCACCAAGTTTACTTACAAGCTTGCTGGAATCAATAATGCATAAAAATTCTTTAGCAATGTTTGCTAAGATTTTTTCTTTAGTATGCGCGCCTCCGCCGCCTTTGATAAGGTTATGATTACTATCGCATTCATCGGCGCCATCCACATAATACGCAACATCATTTACCTCGTTGACATCAAAGACCTTAATACCAACGCCTTCTAATCTTTTTGTTGATCTCTTAGAGCTTGAAACCGTTCCTTTAAATAAATTTTTGTGGGTAGCCAACAAATCTATAAAAATTTCTGAGGTTGAGCCAGTGCCGATTCCTATTACTGTTTCAGGCTCCAAATTTGGTAAGATATAATCAAGAGCTTTTTTTGCTGCCGCTTCTTTCAATGCTGTCATATTTCTATTCTATTAATATCTTATAATGTTATAAAGGTGATTTATGCGACATAAGATAAAAAAAATATTAACGCGCCATCATGCTGATAAATGCATAAAACTAATTGAAAGCGCTAATGTCTATGATGTTGCCATCAAAACGCCTATAACTTTTGCTAATAATTTATCGACAAAACTAGAAAATGATATTTTCTTGAAAAGAGAAGATCTCCAGCCCATTTTTTCATTTAAAAATAGAGGCGCATACAATAAGATTTCTAACCTAAGTCCAGCACAGAAGAAAAAAGGAGTAATAGCTGCATCTGCAGGTAACCATGCTCAAGGGGTTGCAAATGCTTGCAAAAGATTAAGGATAGCTTGTGAAATAGTTATGCCAGTAACTGCTCCAGAGCTAAAGATAAAAGCGGTAAAAAATTTTGGAGCAAAGGTAGTTCTTCATGGAGATAACTATAATCAAGCATTAAGGAAAGCTAAATCGCTTGCAGCTGCCAAATCAAAGGAATTTATTGATGCTTTTGATGATATTTATACGATTGCTGGTCAAGGCACCATTGGCAAAGAGATTGTGGAAGATAAACATGTATTCGATGCGGTATTTGTCCCTGTTGGGGGAGGTGGTATTCTTGCTGGCATTGCAGCTTATGTGTCTGCCTTCTCTCCAACCACAAAAATATATGGGGTTGAGGTCGATGACAGCGCTTGCCTAACCGAGGCAATAAAATTTGGCAAGAGAGTGAGATTGAGCCAAGTTGGTTCCTTTGCCGATGGAGTGGCTGTAGAACAAGTAGGTAAAAACACATTTGAGATCATTAAAGAAACAGTTGATGGCGTGATTACAGTTACGAATGATGAACTTTGTGCCGCTGTCAAAGATATTTTTGAAGATACCAGAGTTATTTCTGAGCCTGCAGGCGCATTAGCCTTGGCGGGGTTAAAACAGTATGCAGCTAAGATCCAGGGGAAAAAGCTGCTTGCTATCTCAAGTGGAGCAAATGTTAACTTTGAAAGATTGAGTTATATAGTTGAGCGCTCTGAAGTTGGAGAGAACAGAGAAAAGCTTTTAAGTATTAAAATCCCAGAAAAACCAGGGAGTTTTAAAAAACTTTGCAGCATGTTTGGCAAGTCACTTATCACTGAATTTAATTATAGAATTTCAGATGCAAGCGATGCCTATGTTCTTGTTGGAATTCGAATTGAAAACGAAGGTCGTTTTAAAGAAATTTGCTCCAAACTAGAAGCTAAAAAATATACATTTCAAGATCTTACTCTCAATAAAATTTCTAGAGATCATCTTCGGCATATGGTTGGGGGACGCTCTCCTAAAACAAACTCTGAATTGTCCGAAAGAATATTTAGATGTGAATTTCCCGTAAAGCCTGAAGCGCTCCTAAATTTCCTAAGAGCATTTGGAAATGGATGGAATATTTCATTGTTTCACTACAGGAATTTAGGCGCAGCATTTGCCAATGTTTTGATAGGTATTCAGGATCATAAGTCTTCAAGCAAATCTCTTAATGATCACCTCAAAGAACTTGATTATGAATTTTATGAGGAGACATCAAATTCAGCCTACAAAACTTTCTTGCAATGAGTAATATTTATGACTTTAAGATTAAAATTCCGAGCAAAGAAATTGATTTTTTAAAAGAAAAAATTGCTTTAACTAGGTGGCCAGATGAGATAAATGATGAGCGTTGGTCGCTTGGAACTGGCCTTAATTTTCTTCAAGGGTTGGTTGATTATTGGGCTGATCAATATGATTGGAGAAAGGCTGAGCAAGCATTAAATGAGGTTGGCAGCTTTAAATTTAAGACAGCCATGGGACTTCATTTGCATTTCTTGCATAGTAAATCCAATGATCCCAACGCGATTCCTTTAATCATGGCTCATGGGTGGCCAGGGAGCGTCCAGGAGTTTTTAAAAATAATACCTTTGCTCAATCATGGCATTAATGGTCAAACGTTTCATGTGGTTTGTCCATCTATGCCTGGCTATGGTTTTTCTGATAAGCCAACTAGCCATGGCATGAATTCCGAAGCAATTGCAAAACTTAATCATGAACTCATGATGGCCCTTGGCTATGAGAAATACATAGCACAAGGCGGTGATTGGGGCGCGACAGTAACCAAGTGGATGGCTGAACTCTTCCCAGGGCACTGCATAGGCTTGCATCTTAATTTAGTTCTGGCTTTTCCTCCTGAAAATACTGACTCAATGGATGGATTAACTCAAGATGAAATAGAGGGAATAGAAAATTTCAAAAAGTATCAAGAAAAAGGTTATGGCTATTATTTAATCCAAAATACAAAACCTCAATCTCTAGGATATGGTTTGCATGACTCTCCCGTTGGCCTTGCTGGCTGGATTGTAGAAAAGTTTCAAGCTTGGACCAATGACAGCGTTAACAAGCTTGTGATTTCTAAAGATGAGGTGCTTGATATTGTATCTCTGTATTGGTTCACAGAATCTATCACTTCCTCAATGCGGTTGTATCATGAAAATGGGATGATTGGTTTTTCTCTAAACCCAGTAGCCCAACCCACAGGTTGTATTCTTTTTGATAATGAAATTGCTAGGCCACCCAGAGCGTGGGCTGAACCAATTTATAACATTGTTCAATGGACTAGAGCAGCTGGCGGACATTTTGCTGCTCTCGAAAACCCTGAGGTGCTTGCTAAAGACATTGCAAGTTTTTCAAAACTAATTTAAAAATCCGCTCTCTGTAATAATAAATTCCATAGGTACGTCATGTTCCTCGGGCTCAATTATTTCTATTCTTTGCATATCAAAGGCTATCATTCCTAAGTGATTGTATGAAGCCAGCGAAAGAAAACGATCATAGTAACCTCCGCCATAACCGATTCTATTTTTTTTACCATCGAAACATACCCCAGGACAAATTATTAAATCAAATTGGTTAGCAAGAGAAGCTTTTGGATTTGCGACCTCAGGAATACTAAATTTATTTTCTGTCAATTTAGACTCTGGCAAAAAGGAAATAAAACTTAAATGTTTTTTATCAATCCTAGGCAAAAAAACATCTTTATTTTTAGAAATCGAAGTTTCAATAATTAAATCTGTCTTTACTTCATTTTTAATAGGAGAGTAGATAGCAATCGATTTTGCTTTCTGAAAATACTCTGACTCTATAAGGGTTGTTTGAATTCTTTCACTGAGACTGCTTACTATGGACTTAGGAAGAGCAAGCCTCCGCCGTAAGATTGATTTTCTGAAAGAAGATTTAATCATACTGCAGAGGCCAAAAATCCAATTCACCGCAAGCGCACTTTTCCCGAACCCTACGTCCAGGTGGCAACAATCTTATCGTTTCAGGCTTCCCTTGCGGTATTGCACACCAACGAAAGTGGATCATCGCCGTTAATTTAATTATAGGTTCAAAAATGTATGATGCACTTGCAAATGAACCAGACAAAATAATTATATGATAAAAAATTGCTAGCTTAAGATTTTTTTAATTTGCTCATTAAAGCTATCTATTGTATTCACCACTTCATCTGAAAGTTCATCTCTGCTTGTGCTACCAAGACTTTCATGAGCAAGAGCCAAAGCAGCTAGTATCAAGTTATTTTGTTTATTAGGAATACCATCAATCTTTTCATTAAGGTAGTTCGCAGCTTTGATTAAAGCTTCTTTTTCTTCTGGAGGACAAGCAATAGATATGTCTCGCCCGGTTATCCTCAATGACAGGATCTCTTTATTGCTCATTATTTAGGTTTTCGTTTAACTCTTGTATTTGTCGATTGAGGGCTTCTATTTTGTTATGTTGTTCAATCTTAATAGCTTTCCACTCTCTCTCTTTTTCTATATAGGTGTTTATAATACCCTTTTGCTCTTCAAAGCGATTTATCAGCTTTTTTAATTGCTCAGCAAGGGTTTTAATTGCATCATGCATTGCCATAACTTAGTTTAATTCTTCTAACGAATTTAGGGAAGTTTGCTATTTAAGGAGTAAAATGCGTTCATGAATAGTATGTTTATTAATCGACGTCAAGAAATAGCTAACCTCCTTGGAGCAAATTCTTGTTTGCTAATCGCAAGCAATAACCATGTTTCAAGAAATATTCACCATACTTATCCTTTTAGACAGGACAGTTATTTTTGGTATCTTTCTGGTTTCAATGAATCTGATTCGATTATTTTATTGAAGACAGATGGATTTGGAAAACTGACATCATATTTATTTGTTCCACCAAAAGATGAGCATTCTGAGTTGTGGGATGGTTATCGAGCTGGTCCTATCGGAGCAGAGAAAGACTATGGTTTCGATAAGGGCTTTAATAATTTTGATGCTGATAAACAGATTCCTGGGTTGCTCTCAGGAGCTAATAAAGTTTACTCATTGATAGGCTATAAGGAAGAATTTTCTAAAAGAGTATCTGGTTGGGTTAAGCAAGCTAGACTTAAAGATCGCCATACTGCTGCCATTGAGCATTTTGATGCTGCACCAATACTTTCTAATGCTAGGAGAGTTAAATCAGAATCTGAAATAAAATTAATGAGGAGAGGCTGCGAAATATCAGCACAAGCTCACAAGGCTGCAATGCAATTTGTAAGTCCAGGAATGAACGAACAGACTTTGGAGGCATATTACTTATATAAGTTTGCTGAGCATGGTTCTCGCTTTCCTGCTTATACTCCCATTGTGGCTGGAGGAGAGCATGCATGTATTTTGCACTATGTTGAAAATG
>JALRBL010000009.1 GCA_023257795.1 Gammaproteobacteria bacterium | reverse complement strand
GTCGTGGTGATGTATGCTGAAAAATCATCCACACGCCAATCTCTAATACTACTCATATGAATATTTTTTGCATGATGTCTTTTGGCTAGCGCAAGATTGATGGGAGCTAAATTAGACCCGGAAGAAATTACTATATCAAATTCCTCATACTCACCAAGCTTGTAACAAGCTTGGATTAAACGAATAGAAAAAGAATTAGGAAATCTTGAGAACTTTCGAGCAACAATTCTTAGGATGCTCCTAAGAGCTCTAATGCTCCAATTAACACTTACCTCTTGAACGCTGATTGCAAAACCTGCATCTTTGAGAGTTTTAATGACTCCGAGCACTTGACCATTATGTCCGGCAATGCCTTCAGATAAATGGCAGATCCTTATACTCTTATCCATCAATGACCTTCTTGAGATCATCGGCCAACCTATCTAAATTAAAATTTTGATTTATATGCTCAAAAGCACTATTGGCAATAGCTGCTCTCTTTTCCTTATCCATAAGCGACATGATTGCTTCTGCAATTGCTTCTGGGGCAGAAATCTCTACTAAAATTCCGCCCCTTTGCTCTGTATTTTCATTGCCAAATATTTCTAAAGCGCCATCAGTCTTTGTTGAGATAACGGGAAGCCCAGCCAACATTGCCTCACCAATGATCAATCCAAAGGGCTCAATATGAGAAGGGATACAAAAAATATTGCCTCTAGAGAATTCCCTGTGCAGATTATCGGTCCAGCCCATCAACTTTACATTCTTGAGCTGTAGATCATTGATTGCACTAGTGAGAGTATCTTTCAATTCTCCATCACCAAAAATTTTTATCTCCAAAGCTACATTTTTATCTTCAAGAATTTTCGCTGCTTTGATGAGATCAATAAAACCTTTTTTGAGAACCAACCGCCCTGCTGAAATAATTGTAAGTATATTGCTGTGATCCTCTTTTGTGCCTGTTAGATTTAATGGATGAGTTTCAAAGCCATGATTAATAACATATGAGGTTGCAGTACTGTTTGGGTATGTTAGGAAATGCCTTCTCTTGCCTGCCTGAGTAATAAAAATATTTATATAAGAATGATTCGTTCCATTTGTTTTGCCGGAATGGTTTATAAGAGCGGGTCTTTTTGCAACCTTTGCTATTGAGGAAAAGATCTTTGCATTATGAACGAGTGTTAGCTTAGATCGAAGTAAATTGCTTCTAATGGATTTTAAAAAGATAAATCCTGAAAGTAAGTGGCATTTAAGCACAGTTTTTGAAATACAAAACAACGTGACATTTGGAAGGTGGACTAATTCTTTAATAATTGGTGCATCTTTGGGCAGAATAATGTGATGCTTGATGCCTTTGATATGCAGAGCTTTTGAGTATGAAACCAGGCTGCTAGCTATGCCGCCTAGCTTGTTATCAAGAGTGATAGAGGTAACCATTTAATACTCATAAAGAAAATTTATACTAAGGTTTATATCTTTCTATTTCAATCAAAAGCTTCTCGAGATTGCCAAATAAGATCAACAAATCATGAATTAATACAATTATAATTTTGGGATGGAAAAATTCACGATTGGCTGGGAAGAATGGATAGCGCTTCCAAAACTAGGCTTGCCAGCTATCAAAGTTAAAACAGATACTGGGGCTAAAACTTCGGCTTTGCATGCTGAAAATATTCAGCTTAAGGGTACTAAACTTAATCCCAAAGTTTCTTTTGAAGTTTCTCCAGATCCTGATCTGCCAAATATCAGGATTCTTTGTCATGCCAAAGTAATAGACCAACGCGAAGTTATTTCATCAAATGGAATTTCAGAATTGAGGTATGTTATAGAAACTCCTATTTCTATTGGTAATAAGAAGTCCAACAATGAGCCTGCCACGGTATTTGTAAAAAAACTTATTAATGTATTGCAGTGCGTTCATACGGGCTTCTC
>JALRBL010000099.1 GCA_023257795.1 Gammaproteobacteria bacterium | reverse complement strand
GCTTGATCCATTGGTGGTTGGAGACGAGCATTATAATGTTGCTCAAGGAGTGCAAGGCGTATTACAGAGATATCGTGAACTTAAAGATATTATTGCTATCTTAGGTATGGATGAACTTTCTGAAGACGATAAATTGACAGTTGCTAGAGCAAGAAAGGTTGAAAGATTTTTATCTCAACCATTCTTTGTTGCCGAGGTCTTTACTGGGTCCCCTGGAAAATATGTATCACTAGAAGACACCATTAAGGCTTTTAAAGGAATTCTTGCTGGTGACTATGATCATCTACCAGAGCAAGCTTTTTACATGGTTGGAACCATTGAAGAGGCGGTTGAGAAAGCCAAAACCGTTAAAGCCTAGATGAGTGTTTTAAAGGTAAACATAGTATCTTCATCAGAAGAAATATACTCTGGTGAAGCAACTATGGTTTTTGCTACCGGATCTCTTGGTGAGCTTGGAATTGCCCCAGGCCATACACCACTCTTAACCGGTTTGGCACCAGGACCTGTTAGAGTTCAAAATGGTCAAGAAGAAGAAACTTTCTTTTGCTCCGGCGGCTTTATTGAAGTTCAGCCAAGCGAAGTTACCATCTTGTCAGATACTGCCGAGAGGGCTGATTCATTGGATGAAGCTGAAGCCATTAAGGCACAAGAAGCTGCTGAAAAATTACTTCATGATAAAGAGAATAATGTAGATTTTGTAAAAGCAGCAGCACAATTAGCAGAGGCAGCCGCTAGAATAAAAACGATTCAAAAACTCAGAAAAAACAAGTAAGGTAGTATTTTTATACTATTTTGGCTTTGAAAACCCATATTATAATTTTAGCCGCAGGCCTGGGAAAAAGGATGCACACCAACTTCCCAAAAGTAATGCAATTATTGGGCGGCAAGACCATGATCGAACGAGTTTTGCATACCGCCAAACAAATTACCAACAAGATAACCGTAATCTCTGGATTTAAAGCCGATACCCTAGAAGACCACATTAATCAAAGCTTCTCTGATATTACTTATTGCAGACAAGCAGATCAGCTTGGCACTGCCCACGCTGTAAAAATGGCTATTGAGCAAATTACAGCGGATGAAAAAGTATTAATTCTCTATGGGGATGTGCCACTGATAACCAAAGCAACGCTTGATATGATTCTAAGCCACAGCGAAGCTTGTCTTCTTACTACAACTCTAGCAAACCCAACTGGATACGGCCGGATTATCGAAGACCACGACGGCCACGTTGAAAAAATAGTTGAAGAAAAAGATGCTGATGATGCTCAAAAATTGATAAAGAAAATTTTTACTGGAGTTATGATGATTAAGGGAGCATTCTTGCTTGAGGGACTTGGTTTAATCCAGAACAACAATACTGCCAGAGAATATTATTTAACTGATTTGGTAGCGGTATTGCACAAGAAGGGTGTTAAAATAAATCACATTAATGCGGAGGCTCAAGAGGTTCAGGGAGCCAATAATAAGACCGAGCTGCATGAATTAGAGCAAGTGTATAAAAACATGAAATCCAAAGAATTATTAGACAAAGGGATTACTGTTACAGACATTAACAGAGTAGACCTTAGAGGATCTATTGTTGCAGGCAAAGACTGCTTTATTGATGCGAATGTTATTTTAGAAGGAGATATTTATCTTGGGGACGGAGTAAAGATCCTATCCAATTGCTATCTTAAGGACGTCACTATTGAAAACAACACGACCATAGAAAGCTTCTCGCACATTGTTTCCACAAAAATAGCCAGCAACTGCTCTATTGGTCCCTATGCCAGGTTAAGAGAGGGCACCATACTTAAAGAGGGAGCCAAAATAGGAAATTTTGTTGAAACCAAAAAAACAACCATTGGTAAAGGCTCAAAAGCAAACCATCTTGCCTATCTTGGAGATGCTGAGGTTGGAGAGGGCTCAAACATTGGCGCAGGAACTATTACTTGCAATTATGATGGCACCAATAAGCATAAAACAAAGATTGGGAATAACAGCTTTATAGGCACCAACTCGTCTCTTGTGGCCCCAATAAACATTGGTAATAATGTATACGTTGGAGCCGGCTCCGTCATAACTAAAGATGTCGAGGATGACGCATTGGCTGTAGCCAGAGGTAAACAATTCATCAAGCCTGGTTGGTCTAAGAAGAAATAATATGTGTGGAAT
>JALRBL010000053.1 GCA_023257795.1 Gammaproteobacteria bacterium | reverse complement strand
TTGCAAACTTTTATGCTGCTAGCTCAAGAGCATGGCATAGATACATGCGCTCAAGAAGCGTGGGCAGTTAAACCAGATAGTCTTAGAGAATTTTTTTCTGTTCCAGAAGAACTAAATATTTTTTGTGGAATGGCAATTGGTTATAAAGATACCAATGCCAAAGTTAATGAATTACATTCTCAAAGAAGATCTGTAGACCAATGGTTAAAAATATTTGAGTAAACCTATTATTTTTGATATCGAACAAAAACAGATCTATATGCAAGAGGCGCTCGCTCTCGCGCATCAAGCCTTTTTAAACCAGGAGGTTCCAATTGGAGCTATTGTTGTCTCTAATGGGAACATAATTGGAAGAGGTTTTAATCAAACACTATCCAAAGGAAGTGTTCTTGCTCATGCAGAAATCATTGCTATTGAAGATGCTTGCAAGAATATCCGCAATCATCGATTAGTTGACACGATGCTATTTTCTACGATTGAACCATGTCATATGTGTGCTAAAGCAATTATTGATGCAAGAATTTCCTATATCATTTTTGGAGCACGAGAACCTAAATCAGGTTCTATTGTCTCGGTAGATAACTTTCTTGATCGATCGTTTCACAATCATAGTGTTAGCTTTGAAGAAGGCATTCTTAAGGATGAATGCAAGGAAATTATGCAGAGATTTTTTAAGGCTAGAAGAAACTAACTTATTTCAGCCCAAATAGGGCAGTGATCAGAGGGTTTTTCCATAGCCCTGGCATCGTAATCAATGCCAACAGATTTCAAAGATTGATTTAGATTTTTGCTTAACAAAATATGATCTATTCTGAGGCCTCTTTTAGGATCATCATCAAACATTCTGGAGCGATAATCAAACCAGGAGAAGGTTATTGGATCTTTTGGATTTACTTGTCTCCAACTATCGTAAAAACCTAAATCTAGAATTTTATTCCACATCTCCCTTTCCTCCGGAAGAAAAGCACATTTGCCATCTTTAAGCCACCTCTTAGCATTTTGCTCTCCAATTCCAACATCAATATCTTCAGGAGCAACATTAAAATCTCCCATAACAGCAATATTTTTTGTTTTCTTCTTAAGTTCAGAAATATGCTCAAAAAGATCTTTGTAGTATTTGACCTTTTTAGGAAATTTACTTTCATGACTTCTATTCTCACCTTGAGGAAAATATCCATTTAAAACAGTAATTTCCTCTTTGCCAAAATTATAAGTAGCTTGAATAAATCTTTTCTGGTCTTCTTCGGTATCTTGTGCAAAGCCTTTTAAGACATGTTGAGGCTTCTCTTTACTCAAGAGCGCGACACCATAGTGGCCTTTTTGGCCCCAGTATTCAACGTGATAACCAAGTTCTTCGACCATTTCTAGAGGAAATTCACTGTCTTGAACTTTAGTCTCTTGAAGGCCTATGACATCTGGAGCAATAGTATCTCTAACATGCTCTAATTGATGGGGCCTTGCTCTAATACTATTAATATTGAAAGAACAAATCTTCATAATTAACCATAAATAGATTTCAGCTGTTGCGATTGAAT
>JALRBL010000022.1 GCA_023257795.1 Gammaproteobacteria bacterium | reverse complement strand
TCTCCCAAACTGGAAATGAGTGAGATAACCAGATATCAGTTTGATTTTTTTACTTCTTATTTTCTCTCTACTTTTTTATTTTTTTATACCCTTCCATATACTTCTACGGATGTTCTTTCATCTCGGTTTGGATGCTACCTTTTACCCTTTTATTTTTTTGTTGATGAGAGATTTCATTTTTTATTTATTATAATACTATTTCATCCTATTTATATAACACCCCTTTGCATCCGCTTGCTTTAAACTCGGGTCCGAGTCTTGGTTTTGTGTTTTTACCCCCAAACCGGAAATGAGTAGGGAAACCAGATATCGGTCATGAAAAAATACTTACCTGTTGTTGGGACTATGCCTTTATTTTAATCTTCGTCTTCATCTAATTCGTCTATTCGGTTTTCTTTTTCATTCCATGTTCCAATTGCTTCCAAGGTTTCGGTATCAAACACTACATTATCTGGTGTTCGATAATATTTCTTTCCTTCGTGTTCAAATTCTTCGTGTTCTTCGTCTTCTTCTTCTTCAGTTGGTGCTTTTGGTTGAAATTGAGCGCATGAATGGTTTCTTGACCGGTCTTTCTTCTGATCCTAGAGCCTCTTTGCAAAGCGGTCTTTATACCGCTGAATCTGCAATTTTAAACCTTGATCTTGTTGCATCTCTTAAGAAACCCGATGGATTTTACGATCCCAATAATATTTTAGAGGAAGAAATTTCCAATAATGAAGAAGATGATGATGAAGTTAAAACAGTAGAGGAACGCTCAAGGGATTCCAGATCGCCTATGCTTAGTTTTTCGAATACGGATATGGCGTTCAAAGATAACATCATGGTAGCTGGTAGCTACCATGGTTTTAATATCTATGAGCTCTCACAACAAGGTAATCCAACACTTGTTTCCTCTGTGATTTGCCCTGGAGGCCAAGGGGATGTTTCTATAGTGGGTAATCTACTAATCATGTCAGTAGAGCAAACACGTGGCAGAGTGGATTGCGGGCTTCAAGGCGCAGGATCTGAACCTACCCCTGAGAGGTTCAGAGGAATTAGAATTTTTGATATTTCGGATCTTAGAAAACCCAAGCAAGTAGGTATAGTTCAAACATGCAGAGGATCGCATACTCATTCCGTTGTATCTGTCGACTCGAATGATGAGATGATTATTGTTTATAATTCAGGTACATCAAGTATTAGAGATCAAGAAGAAATGGAAAGCTGTTATGAGGCCGTTCCAGGTGATACACGAACAGCATTATTTAGAATTGATGTCATTGAAATTCCAGTTAAGAACCCAGCTGCCGCAAGAATTGTAAAAAGTCCAACGGTATTTGCTGATGCTGAATCAGGGGCTTTGGGCGGGTTATGGGCTGGTGGAGACCATGGAGATGACACTCAGGATACCTCTCGAACCGAAGAATGCCATGACATAACTGTATTTCCATCTGCAAAATTAGCTGCCGGCGCTTGCTCTGGTAATGGAATTTTATTTGATATTTCTGATCCTTATAATCCGCAGAGATTGGATGTGGTTACTGATACAGGTTTTGCTTATTGGCACTCAGCTACTTTTAACAATGATGGTACCAAAGTTATTTTCACGGATGAGTGGGGTGGAGGCAGTAGACCACGTTGCAGAGCATGGGATCCTCTAACATGGGGTGCTGACGCTATTTACGACATAGTAGATGGAAAATTAATTTTTCAGAGCCACTACAAAATGCCGGCTCCACAAAAAGAGACTGAAAATTGCGTAGCTCATAATGGCTCAATAGTTCCTGTTCAAGGTAGAGATATTTTCGTACAAGCTTGGTACCAAGGCGGAGTTTCCCTAATCGATTTTACCGACTCAAAAAACCCAATTGAGATAGGTTATTTTGATAGAGGACCAATTTCAGATGATAGGTTATTAACAGGTGGCTATTGGTCAGTGTATTACTATGAAGGATTTATTTATGCTACCGAAATAGTTAGAGGAATTGATGTCTTTAAACTGCTACCAAGTGAATACTTATCTGTTGATGATATCAAAAGCGCTCAAAAGGCTAGACCTGCTATTGGTCCCAAGAGACTATTTAATCCTCAGCAACAAGTTCCTATGACCTGGTCATCTAGATAAGGCTAATAACAAGTTTTATTACTTGACCGGGTTCAAGGAAGTCATTTTCTAAATTATTAATCTTTCTTATTTCATTTATATCTACATTAAAAATATCGGCAATTCTAAAGAGGGTATCGCCTTGTTTGACGCTGTATAAGATTGTTCTTTGCTTAGCTTCCAGGGTTCTATAAATACTTTTGTTACCAATATTGAGTTTTTTGCCAATTTGAAGAGAGCTAGTCAGATTTAAGCCATTTTTACTGGCTATTGTGCTTGGACTGATGCCATATTTTTCACCTAAAGCCCAAAGAGTATCTCCTTCACTTACTATATGCGCTTGGTAAGGGATAAATAGCGTTGCAGACTCATGACTGAGTGGAACTAGTATTATTTGATTTAATGAGAGCAAGTCATTATTTAGGGTATTGACTACTTTTAAATCATCAACCGATACATCGTATTGAGACGCAATCTTCCACAAAGAATCACCTTTCTCAACTTTATGGGTAACCCAGCGCATTTGATGGTTTAAGAAATACATTTCTTGAGATGCTAAAAAAAATTCAACTTTATTTATTGGAAGATAAACCTCAATACTTGCTGAGGGTGGTGAAGCCCACTTAGTAAAACCGGTATTGAGAGTATAAAATTCTTCTGGAGTAATGCCGAGAAATTCACTGAAGGTTAGAATTTCAAATTGGTTTGAAACTTTTACAGATTGGACTGATTTCTCATTTGTTATTATGGGGAGCTCTAAGCTATATAAATCCGGGTTGTTAATAATTTCTATTAAGGCTAAAAATTTAGGAATATGGTTTTCTGTTTGTTTAGACACATTTAACGCATAGAAATCTCCGCTCAACCCCTTTCTTTTATTTAGCTTAATTTGTTTTTCGATGAAAGTTGGACCAGCGTTGTATGCCGCAATTGCTAGCAGGGGATCTTTGTTAAATCTATTGTAAAGATAAGCAAGATATTTGATGGCCGCTTTTGTGGAGAGAAACGGATTATGCCTATCATCTTTCCACCAACTCCACCTTAAACCATACACGCGAGCAGTTGCAGGCATAAATTGCCATAATCCAATTGCACCACTTGGGGATACGGAAAATGGGTCATAAGAACTTTCTACAAACGGGATTAAAGCAAATTCAATTGGTAGATGATATTTATCTATTTCTTCCAATATTTCATATATAAAAGGCTTTGCTTTTAAGAGTAGTTCATTAATCTTTGCATCCTCTTTAAGATAGGATTGAACATAGTGATTAATTTCATCGTTGAGAGGATAATTTAAATTTCCTTCCCTAGAAATTCTTTCCCACACAGTTTTATAGTCTTCTTCAAAATTTTCTGTGATTACATCGGGTTCAATATCAATGTACGGTTCAGCTGGAATAATTTGCTGATTAGCACAGGAGGAAATTATTACTGTAAGGGTGCTTATTAAAAGGAGTCTTTCCATTCTCGAAGTCCGCTAAATACATCCTCAGAAGCTGTAGTCTCAATTCCACGTATATTTTTTAACACAGCATGTATGTCACTAGAATGGGTCCTCAAGAAGGGGTTTATAAGTAATTCCTGCTTGATAGATGTTGGAAGGGTAGGAGTTCCTTGCTCACGTAGTTTTTGGCAATGATTTTCATAATCTTGCAAATCTTTATTATTGGGTTCAGCTTGAAGAGCAAATTTTAAGTTTGAGAGGGTATATTCATGAGTTGGGTAAACAAACGTATCATTTGGTAATGCGGAAATTTTATTTAGCGAATCATGCATTTGTTTGAAAGTTCCCTCAAAGACTCTTCCGCAGCCACCTGAAAAAACGGTATCACCACAAAATAAATGTGATTTATTATCATCATGGATAAGATAATAAATATGATCAAGGGTATGACCAGGTATATGATCTATCTCTATAAACAACCCATAAAGATTAAAAGCATCTCCTGAGATTAATGCTTGATCGATTGCTTTGAAGGGCGATCCTTTTGGTCCCAGAACATTCGCACGATACTTATCTTTTAGGGTTTCTACTCCACCAGTATGATCAAAATGATGATGGGTGATGAGAATTGTTAGATCTTTATTTATGGATGATCCAATGGCCTTCATAACAGGTACCGCATCACCTGGATCAACGACAATATACCCTTCATTAGTATCGATTAACCAAATATAATTATCTTTGAAGGCTGGTATTGGTAAAATAGATAAAATCTCACTCATTGGTATATTTTAACCCATGAAATCAATAGAAATTTATACAGATGGCGCATGCAGAGGAAATCCTGGCGTTGGGGGTTGGGGCGCGATCATTCATTATTTAGACACCTCTAAAGAATTATTTGGGGGAAGTCATGAAACTACAAATAATCAAATGGAGATGCAGGCAGTCATTGAAGGTTTGAAAGCCTTGAAAGAACCATGCAATATAACTCTGTATACTGACTCGAAGTATGTCATGGATGGAATCACTAATTGGATTCATGGTTGGAAGCAGAATGATTGGAAGACTGCGAATAAAAAACCTGTAAAGAATAAGGAGCTATGGCAAGAACTAGATGGGTTGGTTAGCAAACATAACATTGAATGGAAATGGGTCAAAGGTCATGCAGGTATTCCAGGCAATGAGAGGGCAGATGAGCTTGCTAATCTAGGAATTGATAATTTATAACTATGAGTGCAAAAAAATATATTGTCCTTGATACCGAAACCACTGGTTTAGACTTCAATGATGGCCATAAGATTATTGAAATAGGTGCGGTGGTTGTGCAAAACAGAAAGAAAACTGAAGATATATTTCATACTTACATTAACCCTGAGAGGATTATTGATAAAGAAGCGCAACAGATTCATGGTATTTCCAACGAAGAACTGATTAATAAACCTAGATTTGCTGATATTGCAGATGAGTTAATTGAGTTTTTGGAGGGATCAACCATAGTTGCTCACAATGCATCTTTTGATATTGGGTTTATTAACCATGAGCTTAATTTAGTATCATCCAAATATCCTAAGTTAGAAGACATTTGTACAATTGAAGACTCATTGCTTATAGCAAGAAAGAAATTTCCTGGGCAAAGAAATTCTCTTGATGCTTTATCTAGAAGGTTTGAAGTTACGGGTTATGATCGAACATTTCATGGCGCTTTAAAGGATGCGAATATTTTGGCAGACGTTTATATGTTACTGACTGGTGGTCAAAGCAAGATGAATTTTGATGCCTTAGGTCTTGATCAGCAAAACAATGCAAACGCCTTATCAGAAGCATCATTAAGATCCATAGAAATGTTATCAGTAGATATTGATGACGAGGATCTTAAAGCTCATAATGCTCGCCTTGATGAGATTGAAAAAATATCTGGAAATAAAATTACCTGGAATTAAATATGTCAAAAGTGACTAGGTTTGCTCCAAGCCCAACTGGAACTCTTCATATTGGTGGAGTGAGAACCGCATTATTTAATTTTATTTATGCGCGGCAACACAATGGAAAGTTTCTGATAAGAGTTGAGGATACCGATTTAGAAAGATCAACCAAAGAATTTGAAAAAAATATTTTAGATAATTTAAATTTACTTAGCCTTTCTCCTGATGAGATGCCAGTTCGTCAATCTGAAAGAACAGAATTATATTTAAAAGCGGCAGAAACAATTATTAACAAAGGTAAAGGGTACTATTGTGAGTGCAGCCAGGAAAGGCTTCAGGCATTAAGAGAGAAACAACAGGCCAAAGGTATGAAACCCTCTTACGATGGAAAATGTAGAAACCTTGCCTTGGATAAAGGTCCTGGCCGAGTTCTTAGACTAAAAACTCCTAGGGAGGGCGAGATAGTTTTTCATGATATGGTCCGAGGAGAAATGATCTTTCAAAATTCTGAGTTAGATGATCTGATTTTACTCCGAAGCGACCATACTCCAACGTATCACTTATGCAATGTGGTTGATGATTTTGAGCAAGGTGTTACTACCGTGATCAGGGGAGAAGATCATCTAAGCAATACCCCAAGGCAAATACATATCCAAAATGCTTTAGGATATTCATCCCTCGAATATGCTCATCTTCCACTCGTATTGGGTAAAGATAAGAAGAGGCTTTCAAAACGTGATTCGGCAACTAGCCTGGATGAATATTTAGCTTTAGGATACTTGCCTTCTGCTATTTTAAATATGCTTGCCAGACTTGGCTGGTCTAAGGGCGATCAAGAGATTTTTTATCTTAGCGATCTCATAGATAACTTTAGAATTCAAGAGGTACAAAAAGCTGGGGCTATTTTTGATTTAGCTAAGTTGAATTGGATTAATGGCCAACATCTTGCTCGTTTAGAGCTATCCGATTTTTTAGATCATTTGGAACCATTTTGTAATGCCCTGAATATAAAGATTACCAATAAAACCAATTATCATGCAATTGTGACAGCGATGAGATCAAGCAGCGATACGCTTGATGGCTTGGCGCATGACTTACTCCCATATTTTAATGGGGTGCAGGGTTACGACTCAAAAGCTCTAGATAAATTTTTACAAGATACTTCTATCCTCTTTACTATCCGGTCAAAGTTAGAAAGTCATGAGGATTGGACAGAAGCAGAGCTTGATAAGCTATTGGCTGCTATTCAGTCCGAACTTGGTTTAAGTACTCCTCAAATCAATCAGCCAATTAGAATAGCGCTCACCGGGGGGACCAAATCTCCTTCGTTGGGACTAACGCTTAGCTTATTTAATAAAAGTGAAGCATTAGAGAGAATAGATGCTCTGATTACTTTTTTGGGTTAGTTGAGCAAATATAAATATCTTTATCAGGCTGACTAAGAATATTGGTCTCTAAAACATCAATATCACATTCAATAATTAATAAGTCATCAGATATATTTTTTGACAATATGCTACTTTCAAAATCAAGAGGCTCATTATTGTTCTTTTGAATTACAAATATTTTTTCAGTTGGTTTTACTTGATTGAGAACAGTTTCTTTGACTAAATAAAAATAGTTTTTATCTGGTTGCATGAATGTTAATTCATCTTCTCTTAATGGACTGGCTTCTATTGATTGTAAGATAGTATTCACTGTCTGAAGCGCTTGCATATCAGGATATTTGAAGATACTTATAGACCCTATAGCATCATTACCCTTTATGCACTCATAGACATAGTTTCTCTCGTAAAAAGGAGGCCTCAGAAGGCTTTGAGCTAAAGGAGCATGTATCAATTCATAATGATTTCTGAATGCAGGAAAGGTGATATCCTCTTTTTTAAATATAAAGGAGATGGCTTTAATCAATGTTGTTTAGCAACCCCAGCATTGGGCCTTCTTAAATCTGCATAACCGTATTTAATGCCATCTTTGATCAATATTGATTGGGTTGATCCCATGGTTTTATTTGCATCAATTTTGTAGCCAAGGCCTTTAAGAATGGTCTTCGTATCTTCGCTGATTCCGCCTTCTAATTTTAAAGTATCGTTGGGCCAATCTCTATGAATTCTGGGCAGCATAGTAGCGTCCCCTATGGCTAGATTGTTATCTAGAACGCCAAGTATTATTCTTAATACGGCTGCAGGTATAAGCGATCCCCCAGGTGAACCAGTAATAAGCATAAGCTCATTTGCTTGATTGAATACCATGGTTGGTGTCATGGTGCTCATGGGTCTTTTTCCTGGTTCAAATGCATTTCCTGGACTTACACTTCTTGATATTAATGCATTATTACCAACTTGATATGCAAAGTTATTCATTTGGTTGTTCATTAAAATCCCCGTTCCAGGTATGGTTACACCAGAACCAAATGAATATCCTAGGGTATAGGTATTCGAAACAGCATTTCCATCTTTATCAATAATAGAAAAATGAGTAGTATTCTCGCCCTCAAGATTCAACCAATCAGGCTCTAAGAGATCGACATCGGTAGCACTATTCATGCTTATCGAATCAGCATGTTTTGCTCCTCTATCTTTTGAAAGCAGTTTTATATTTGGTACTTCATAAAATTCAGGATCACCAACGTATCTCGATCTATCCAGATGGCCTCGCATTAGCGCTTCTGAGAAAAGATGAATATAGTTGGCTGAAATCGGATCCATCTTATTAAGGTCAAAGTTTTCTAGCGTATTTAATGCTCCTAGGATGACGTATGATCCCCCGGAAGGAGCTGGATGTCCGAAGATAGTATTTCCTTTATAGGTTGTGTTGAGAGGCTCTACAAGTCTTGCTTGGTATTCCTTTAAGTCCTCTCTTGTTATATAGCCAGCATTCTTGCTCATGGATTTAGCAAAAGCTTCTGCTGTTTTACCACTGTAGAATCCTTCTATGCCTTTTTCTGCAATGAGTTTAAAGGTAGTTGCAAGATCAGGCCTTTTCATTACGTATCCCTCAGGCAATGATTCTCCGTTATCTAAAAAATATATTTTTCTTGATTCTGGATCTTGTTTTAATTGTGGTGCGCTTTTAATTGCTTGATGAAGATCATAACTTACCTCAATACCATCTAATGCTTGCTGAATTACAAATTGCATTATCTTGTCCAGCGCTAAGTTACCCCATTGTTTGTGAGCACTAAGCAGACCATGGACGGTGCCTGGAGTTGTGGATGCGCTGTAACCATATTTTCTAAGCTCGGAATCGGCTTTTAGTTTTTGATAATTCTTAGAGTCTATGGAAAGGCTTGCAGTGCCTCGATAATCTATGGCTGTTACCTTATTATCAAAGTAAGCGAGCATAAATCCGTCGCCACCAAGATTGCCTGCTCTTGGAAGAGTTATAGCTAAAGAAAAACCAACACCAACTGCAGCATCTATAGCATTCCCGCCAGCATTTAGTATGGCCAATCCAAGCTCTGAGGATTCCTGGTTTTGCGAAACTACCATTCCTCCTTTACCCACTACATCATGATATGGGGATGGGTAGTCAATATAGTTTACTTGCCCGACAAGCGAAACAGGCAACGATGCTATTAGGATAAAGAGCATCAGAGTTCTTTG
>JALRBL010000074.1 GCA_023257795.1 Gammaproteobacteria bacterium | reverse complement strand
AGCCGCGCTTATAAACCTCGCCTTTTTCAAGCCTACCTACACCCAACCAAGCTGCCACTCCTGATTCAACCCTTCCTCGCGGAACCAACATGTGCGATATATCTGGAGCGCTAGAGAGAGCATCTAACCAAGATTCTATTGCTGCATTAGAATGGGTTCAGAAAAATATTGAGCTATTCGGAGGTGATAAAAATAATGTAACCATTTTTGGGGAATCTGCTGGTGGGCATAACGTGCTAGCTTTATTAGCTTCACCTCTGAGCAACAATTTATTTCATAAGGCTATCAGCCAATCTGGATACACTACAAGCTATTCTATTGATGATGCTTATCAATCATCAGGTTCAGCAATGTCGAGTCTTAATGCTTTAGAAGAACTAGAAAAGCAAACAGGTTTTACTATTCAGAGTGATACAGATCTTCGTAATGCTAATGTTATAGACTTATTTGAGGCATACCAATCACTGGATTCAAAGACTTACGATTATCTTCCCATCACAATTCGTGATGGTATTGTTATTCCTGAAGAAGGCTTAAAAAGTGCGCTTGGCAATCCAAGTTTGAATAAGAATATTCCGGTGATGTTGGGAAGTAATAAAGATGAAATTTCTCTTTACATTGGCGTAAGCCCTTATTTTATAAAGAAAACTTATCCATTCACGAAAGTGATACCTATTCCTCGCCTAAAAATTAGACAACCTGAGCTTTATGCATATTGGCTTAAAGTTAGATCAGATGCTTGGAAGGTTAGAGGGGTCGATGAACCTTTGCTTCAGCTCTTGCAAGCTGGTGCAACTGATCTTTACGCATACCGTTTTGATTGGGATGAGCAAAGAAAAAGCTTTTTTGCTGATTTTCCAGCACTGATGGGCGCTGCTCATGGTTATGAGATTGCTTTCTTAACAGGAGAGTTTAAATACGGCCCCATAACTAGATACGTTTATCCTAAGTCTGATTCTCGGGATTCCATGGGTGTTAATATGAGAACAATTTGGGCAAATTTTGCTAAAACAGGCAATCCTAATTTTCAAGACAAGATTAATTGGCCTAGATACAACAGCGCTGACCAACCTTACGTGAAGCTAGACAGTAGTTTTACAATCGCTAATGAAGATAACAATTTAGATAAATTGGTTGCAGGAATTTTTACTTCAAATGTTGGATTAAGTAATTTGCAAATGTGTTTAATGGCAAGAGATTCCCTTAAAAATATTGGGGATAGTTTATTCCATCAACTTCCTAAGCTTTCTTCTGGTCTTTGCAATGCATATGATCTAGATCAAGAGTATCGAAAGCTAGAGAAAGAATTGATTCAAAAATATGGAAGTCTTTCTGTATTATGAAGTTAATCAATAACTTTTGGTTGTTTATCATCCTTTTTCTTGCAGGCTGTGGTTCAGATATTGAACCAGGAAAAGTAGAAGGCTTACCAAGATCAGATTCCATGCTTAAAACTATAGACAGCATGCACAAAATCCCCACAAAGGAAGAAGATGAGTATCAGATTTTGTTTGGAGATTTGCATGTTCATACCTCCTATTCAATTGATGCATTTACTTTAGAGCTTCCCATGATGGGTCTCCAGGGGGTTCACGACAGTGCGATGGCATGTGATTTTGCAAGATATTGCGCAAGTTTAGATTTCTTTAGCTTCAATGATCATGCGGAATCGTTAACCCCTGAGCATTGGCGTGAACAACAAACAATTATCAACCAATGCAATATTCCTAACGATTTGGGACAACATGATCTAGTGGTTTTTCCAGGGTGGGAGTGGACCCAAGTTGGTACCTCAAAAGAAAACCATTGGGGACATAGAAATGTAATTTTTAAGTCTACTTCAGAAATTCCACCCAGACCAATTGGGGCCCGTCACCCTGATAGCGGTCTTGGAATTTTTAATGCCACAAGACCAGCAGTCAACGCTCGTTTTATTGATCCGCTCCACTTTAAACGCTATTCAGATTTAGGCTGGCTCTTAGACAGAGTTGAGAGCATTCCGTTTTGCGATCCCAATACGCCAAGCAAGGATTTGCCTCAGTCTTGTTATGAATACGCTAAAACCCCTAAAGACCTTTTCTCAAAAATAGATGAATGGGGCTTTGATAGTATTGTGATTCCCCACGGTACAACTTGGGGATTTCATGTGCCATATAACGCTTCATGGGACAATCGACTCAATGAAAATGGTCATGATCCCTCTAAACAAATTCTGCTAGAAATTATGTCCGGTCATGGAAATAGTGAAGAGTTCAGAAACTATAGCGCAGTATTAGAGAGCCCAGATGGTCTGTTATCGTGTCCAGAACCTAACAACAATTTTTTACCAGCTTGCCAGCGAGCTGGGGAATTGATGAGACTGCGATGTCAGGGGTTAAGCGATTCAGAATGCTCAGCCAGAATTGAACTAGCCAAACGTTATACAATTGAAGCTGGGCCATACAGTAATATGGTTTTTCCTGAAGCTAAACCTGAAGAGTGGCTGGACGCAAATCAATGTAGGGACTGTTTTAAACCATCCTTTAACTATCGTCCCAAACAGTCTGGGCAGTATGCTTTAGCAATTACTAATTTTAATAGCAACGA
>JALRBL010000041.1 GCA_023257795.1 Gammaproteobacteria bacterium | reverse complement strand
TAAAGAAGTGCATGCAGTCATAATCAGAGCCATTGGTAAAGGTTTCTGCGCTGGGGTAGATATTAAAGAATTACAACAAGATCCTGATAAGATTACTGATGTAAATGCTGGATGCTGGAGAGTTGCTGAAGCTATTCATCACTGTTCTGTTCCGGTAATCTCTGCCTGTCATGGGTTTGTATTAGGTGGCGGCATTTTGATTTCAGGGGCCTCGGATATAGTGCTTGCTACTGAGGATGCTTTTTTTGGACTTCCTGAAATAGATAGAGGTGCTCTGGGTGGAGGAGCTCATCTAAGCAGATTGTTCCCACTTCAAGCAGTTAGAAAAATGATGTTCACAGGAAAACCTATTTCAGCAGAAATGGCATTTAGCTATGGAGCGCTTGAATCCATTCATGCTAATCAAGAGGATTTAAATACTGCTGCACTTAGTATAGCTAGGGATATTGCTTCAAAAAGCCCTATTGCTGTTCGTCTTGCAAAGCAGGCATTAAATGAAATTGAGCCTACTGATGTAAATGCGGAGTATAAAAAGGAACAGGGGTATACCTTAAAGCTCTATCAATCTTCAGATTCTCAAGAAGCAAGAGATGCTTTTGTTGAGAAAAGAGACGCAGATTTTAAAAATGAAGCTTAACTATACAAATGATCAAAATTCATTTCGACAAGAAGTAAGGTCTTGGTTAGAGCGCAATGTGCCCAAGAAACCATTGCTCTCTTTAGATACTAAAGAAGGGTTTGAACAGCATCGGCATTGGGAAAAAACTTTAAACAAAGGGAACTGGTCTATGGTTACATGGCCAAAAGAATATGGTGGCAGGGGATTAGATCTTATTGAGTGGTTAATTTTTGAAGAAGAATATTACCGAGCAAAAGCACCCATTAGAGTTAATCAAAACGGAGTATTTTTATTAGGCCCAACCCTTATGGAGTATGGTAATGAGGCTCAAAAGCAAAGATTTTTAAGTGCTATGGCAAGGGGAGAACATATTTGGGCTCAAGGCTGGTCTGAGCCAAATGCTGGGAGCGATATGGCAGCAATTAGAAGCACTGCTATCAAACAAGGTGATAAATTTATAATTAATGGCCAGAAAACTTGGTCTTCTAGAGCATCTTTTGCTGATTGGACGTTCGGTCTCTTTAGATCGGATCTAGAAACCTCTAGACATCATGGCCTCTCTTTTATATTGGTACCACTAGATGCTTCTGGAGTTAGTGTTAGACCTATTCCTCAACTTGATGGAGAGCCAGGGTTTGCAGAAATATTTTTTGATAATGTTGAAGTACCTACAGATAATTTGATTGGTAATGAGGGGCAAGGCTGGAATATCGCCATGGCAACAGCAGGCTTTGAAAGAGGTTTAATGTTAAGGTCACCAGCGCGGTTTCAAGAAACAGCAGCAAACTTAATTAAACTTGCTAGTAATTATGACAATTTAGCTCCTTCTATTAATGCTGCGCTTATTGATTGTTGGGTAAGAGCAGAAGCTTATGCCCTTAATATCTATCAAACTGCATCAAAAATACAAGCTGGTAAAAAGATAGGACCTGAATCAAGTTTAGGTAAAATTTTCTGGTCAAATTTAGATCTCGAGATGCATGCTGTAGCATTAAAAATTCTTGGAACTCAATCAGAATTGAAAAACGAGGAGGCTAAAAATATTTCTTCTTGGATTAAGGGTTTTATGTTCTCCTTGGCTGGCCCCATATATGCCGGCACAAATGAGATACAAAAGAATATTGTTGCTGAGAGATTGCTAGGATTACCAAGATAATGAATTTTACATTTGACAGTGAATTAGATTCTTTTGTTGCGACGGTTTCAGATTTTATAACTAAGGACTATTCACCTCAGCATATTAGAAATGCTTGGCAGCAAGAAAGCCCTTTCTCACAAGAAAAATGGCAATCTATGGTTGGATTGGGAATTACCCAAATGACCTTAGATGAAAGATTTAACGGAATGGGGCTATCTCTAGATGAGGCAGCTTTAGTTTATGAAGAGCTAGCATATGGTGGAGTAATTGAACCCATTATTGAGCATAGCATTTTAGTTAATAATCTTGCACATTATTTTCCTTACGATCTTCAACAACTAATTAGTTCAAAACTTGTTGATAGTTTTATAGCAGTAGTTCATCCATTATCTCCGCTTGTAAATCATTTAACTCAAGCTGCTGGATTACTGAGCATCAATGAAAGCTCGATAATTTACACGGATGTTGCCAGCGTAAGTCACACAATATTGCCATCGAATGATCCTTCAAGGAAGTTGTCAAGAATTGACAATCTTGAGAGCTTTCAAGCATTCCAAATTGATAAAAATCTTGAACAAAAAATCGTCTCCTCTGGCAAAGTGATGACGGCAATTATGATGCTTGGTTTATCCAGAAGATGTTTGGATATAACTTCAGAATATGTTAAAACAAGAGAACAGTTTGGCAAGCCCATTGGATCTTTTCAAGCTGTCAAACACATGTTAGCTGATGTTGCAGTTAAAATTGAATTTGCAAAAGCAGCCGTTTATAGAGCTGCTTACTCAATAAATGCTGACAATGCAAACCATGCATTGCACGCAAATATTGCTAAGTATTTGGCAGCGCAAGCTGGTGAAATTGCTACCAAAAATTCAATACAGGCTCATGGAGCAATGGGTTATACATGGGAAGTAGATCTACATATTTTTATGAGAAGAATATGGGCGATTACCTCGCAGTGGTCATCTGCTGGAGCACTTGAACTCGAAATTGATAGATTTTTGCAATCAAATTTAGAAGACCTGGGTTCAACCTTCACATTCAGAGAAAAGTAATATGAGAGAAGCATTTATAGTAGAAGCAAAAAGAACAGCCGTTGGTCGAAAAAAGGGAAGCTTATCTAATGTTCATCCCGCAGATTTAGGAGGTCATATTCTTAGCTCTCTTTTTGATAACCTTCAATTTGATCCAGCATTAGTTGATGATGTCATATTTGGATGCGTGGATACAGTTGGTCCTCAAGCAGGTGATATTGCCCGCACTTGTTGGCTGGCTGGTGGTCTTCCTTTACATGTTCCTGGAACAACTGTAGATAGACAATGCGGCTCTTCTCAGCAAGCAGTTCATTTTGCTGCACAAGCAGTGATGTCAGGAACAGCTGAAGCAGTAGTTGCTGGTGGAGTCCAGAACATGAATTTGGTCCCGATTTCATATGCCATGATAGCTGGAAAAGAACTTGGATTTGATGATCCCTTTAGAGGCTCAAAAGGATGGATGGAAAGATTTGGTAATGTGGAAGTCAGTCAATTTAATTCAGCTAATATGATTGCTCAAAAATGGGATATCACTAGGGAGGAGATGGAAAAATTTGCTTTAGGAAGTCATGAAAAAGCTCTTAAATCAATCAGCGAGGGTAAATTTAAGCATGAAATAGTAGCTTTTAATGATTTTAATACAGATGAAACTCCAAGGCAGGGAACTTCACTGCAGAAGATGGCTGAATTGGTTCCTTTAATTGAAGGTCATACCATTACTGCCGCCATGGCTTCTCAAAATGCAGATGCTGCTGCTGCTTTGCTAATTGTTTCTGAAAAAATATTAAAAGAACATAATTTGAAGCCTTTGGTTAAGATCAAGCATATTAGTGTTCTTGCTGATGATCCAATTTGGATGCTAACTGCTCCAATACCAGCTACAAAGACTGCTCTTAAGAAATCGGGACTTAATTCCTCTGATATTGATGTGGTAGAGATTAATGAAGCATTTGCATCAGTAGTTTTAGCTTGGAACAAAGAAATAGATATTGATCCAGCAAAAGTAAATATCCATGGCGGCGCAATAGCTCTTGGGCATCCTTTGGGAGCAACCGGTGCTAGACTTATGACTACAATGGTGCATACAATGAAAAGAGATAAATTAAAGTATGGCCTGCAAACTATGTGTGAGGGCGGAGGCCAAGCGAATGTTACTATTTTAGAAAACTGTGAATAAGCTCCAAACTCCCTCATACCCTCTCGGAAGAAATCTATTTAAAGGAAAAGGCATTGTACTAACTGCAGCAGCTGGAGCTGGTATAGGATTTGCAACAGCAAAGAGATTCTTAGAAGAAGGGGCTGATATTGTTATTTCTGATGTTCACGAGACCAGATTAAAAGCTGCTTGTGAATCATTGTCTGCTTTAAAACTTGGAACCGTAAATGCAATAACATGCGACGTTACAAATGATCAGAATATCAAGGAATTATTTGACTTTGCTAAACATAACTTAGAATCGGTCGATGCTGTCATTAATAATGCGGGATTAGGCGGTGAATGTAATCTAGTTGATATGTCAAATGATGAATGGCATAAGGTTATTGATATAACACTTAATGGCGCCATGAAAATAATGCGCGAGGCCATTCCGGTGCTTGAAGTGGCACAGGGATGTATTGTTAATAATGCATCAGTTTTGGGATGGCGTGCACAAGCAGGACAAGCGCATTATGCAGCTGCCAAAGCTGGAGTTATGGCTCTCACAAGATGCGTGGCATTAGAAACAGTAAAGAAAGGTATTAGAATAAATGCTGTTGCACCCAGCCTTGCTATCAATCCTCACTTAGCAAAAACAAGCTCAAATGAATTGATTGATAAATTAGCAAGCCAAGAGGCTTATGGCAGAGGAGCAGAGCCTTGGGAGGTAGCCAATGTCATCCTTTTTTTGGCTAGCGACTTAGCGAGCTATTTAACTGGTGAGGTCATTTCTGTATCTTCTCAGCGCGCATAGTGCATAAGATCATATTTATACTTTTTAAAAATATTACATCAGGGGATCTATATCCCTTAGATATAAATATAAAGCCAACGCTGGATCTGGCTAAGACACTATTTGCTCTCTCAGCATACAGGGCCAATGATATTTCTGATTTTATTGAACAAGGGAGACACCATCGCCAGACTAGAGAGGGTTCTCAGCCAGTTGCAGCTATAACGCTTTGGCTAACATCAATGGATGAAATTAAGATTGAGCAGATAAAAAGTGAAGCACAATATAGTTTTGATGATGTATGGTATTTTGAAGTTCAAGAAAAAATCGTGTTAAATAAACATGAAATGGATTGCAGTAGTTCATTTACTCAATACGCTTTGATTTCTAAGAGACCTGATATTTCAAAAGATTCTTTTTTTGAACATTGGCATGATCATCACACTGAGATTGCCATTAAAACTCAATCAACTTTTTCGTATATTCAAAATACTATAATAAAAAGCAGCTCTAAAAGCCTTGGCACGTATCTTGCAGTTGTTGAAGAAAGTTTTCCTATTCAAGCTTTATATGATCCTATGGTTTTTTATGCAGCCAGTTCTAAAGAGACGCTTAAAGATAACTTGGATCTCATGATGCACTCATGCCAAAAGTTTTTAAACTTTGAGGAAATAATTGTATTTCCGACTAGGCAGCTTAATTTGCTGTAATATTAGAAGAATAGGGGTGGCATATGGAAGATATTAAAGTTGCTCTTGTTACTGGTGCTGCCAGTGGCATGGGAAGAATTTCTGTACGAAGATTAACTGATGCGGGTATCAGAGTTGCTGCTCTGGATGTCAATGAAGCTGGACTCGAAGAAGTCAGGCAGTCATCTAACTTAGTTAAGACCTTTGCATGCAATATTGCTTCTAGCGAGGAAGTGATCAATGCAGTTGAGGAAGTTCAAGCAGAGCTAGGCCCGATTGATAGGCTTACTCACGCAGGTGCAATTATGCCCCTTAATCCCATATCTAAAATGAGTGCAGCTGACATTAACAACATGATGCGTATCAATTATGAAGGCACTGTCAATATGGTTAAAGCTGTTCTTCCCAGCATGGAAACCAGGAATTCCGGTCAGATTATTCTTTTTGGGTCTATAGCTGGCACTTGCCCAGAAAGGAATATGTCTGCATATTGTGCTAGCAAAGCAGCCGTGAATATGTTTGCAGAAATACTCTGGAAGGAGCTGGAATCAACAAATATTAAAGTACTATTAGTATGTCCTGCAATAACTAATACCCCTCTGATGAGGTTTGTCACAGATGAAAATGCTCCAAACACTTTAAAAAATAGTCTTGCTAAGGGGAAACTCAATGATCCAGAGAAAGTCGTAGATGCAATTGAGAAAGCTTTAACCAAAGAGGATCTTATTTGTTACCCAACCCCTGATGCGGTTTATGCCACGAGGATAAGAAGATTTTTTCCGAACTATTGGTGGAAGCTTATTTCAAAAAACTCATAGCATGGAATATTCAAGATTACTCCAAGAACCTGATAACTCAAATCTAGATAGTTTTCCTGGAGAATATGGAATTCCTTTTTTTGGAAAGATGATTCAAGTGGTCGATGACTCCGTAAAACTGTGCCAGGACCACTTCAATAGGTTTGGCCCTGTCTCAAAAATAGATTTGGTAAAAAATCAGAAAGTTTTGCTATGCCTTGGTCCAGAATTTAATGAAGCTGCTTTATTTGATAAAGACGAAAGTTTTAGCTCCGCAGCTGGATACCATAATTCACTGGGGACTCTTTATCCTGAGGGAATGCTTTTGAGGGATGGTAGTCTTCATAAAAAAACTAGAAGAGCATCTCAGCCATCATTCAAAACCGATGCACTTAAGTCGTATGTTGATTTGTTACTCCCTATTCAACAGCGAAGAATTGAAGAACTTCCAGTCAATAAAGAATTTCTATTTTACGATGCTATCCAGCAAACGCTGATGGATGTCGCTGCTCGAGTTTTTTTAGGCTTAGATGAAACAAGTAGAATGGCAAAAAAACTAAATCATATATTTACCACAATTAATAAAGGCCTCATCACCCCTTTACCATACAGATTTCCTTTTTCAACATATAGCAGAGCCTTAAAAGCCCGTGAAAGACTGAGAATATACATTCAAAACAATATCCCCAAGAGAAGAGGAAGGGATGATGTAGATATGTTTACTCGATACTGCAATGCAAAAGATGAAGATGGTTCTTTTCTTGATCCTATAGACATAGACGGACACATTGCTTTTTTAATGTTTGCAGCATTTGATACAACTACTAGTGCTCTTACAAATATCCTCTATTACTTGGGAACCCACACTGAATGGCAAGATAGAGTTCGTAATGAGATTAACCAAATTGGAAAAGAAGATTTGACCTATGAGGATGCTTCTTCTATGTTGCAGACAGAGTATGTTTTCAATGAAACCATGAGATTTTACCCTTCTGTGATGATTCTAAATAGAAGAACAACTAAGGATATTGAGATTGCTGGCTATGAAATTCCAAAGAATACTATACTGATGCTTAGTCCAGCATTTACCCACCGGATGACTGAATGGTGGTCTAATCCTGAGACTTTTGATCCTCTTAGATTTTCTCCAGAACGAGCAGAACATAAAAGACACGGTTTTAACTACATTCCATTTGGCGGTGGTGCGCATAAATGCATCGGCATGCATTTTGCCCAATTGAATGCAAAGTTGTATCTATTTAGGTTATTAAAAAAATATCGCGTTAAGTTAAGAGATAACTATAATCCTAAGTTTATGCACGTACATCTGCCAAGACCCAAAGATAAATTACCAATAGTACTAGAGGAAATCTAATGCTCGAGAAGAGTAATTTTTTAACGCTTCAATGCGGGTTTGAATTTCACTACCATCACATTGGCTCAGGTCCATGTATATTGTTTTTGCATGGCAGCGGAACAGGTGCTTCAGGAATGACAAATTTTAGAGGCAATTATCAAAGTTTTGTTGATCAAGGATTCTCAGTTTTGATACCAGACTTACCGGGTTATGGCTTTAGCTCTAAACCCGATGATGTTGTGTATTCCATGGATTTTTTTAATGAAAAATTAATCGGTCTTCTGGATGCATTGAACATTGATGATGTTTCAATAGTAGGCAACAGTTTGGGAGGAGCTTTAGCTTTAGGTATGGCAATTAATACCCCTGACAGGGTTAAAAAGCTCATTCTGATGGCTCCTGGCGGTTTAGAAGATCAATCTGAGTACAACAATATGCCCGGAATAAAAAAACTACTTGGTGATTTTTTGGGTGGTCCAATGAACTCTGAAAAAATAGAGGGATTATTAAAACTTTTTCCGTATGATCCAACAATTGTGACTCAAGAAATGATTGAAGATAGACTAGAAATTCTTCCGCTGATGAATCAACAGGTTTTAGCAACTATGCAGATTCCTAACTTAACCAAAAGGCTTCATGAGATACAGGCTCCAATATTAAGTATTTGGGGATTGGATGATCAATTTATTCCCATAAAGGGACTTGCAACTCTTCAAATGAATTGCCAAAACATAAGAACAATTTCTTTTAATAAGTGTGGCCATTGGGTAATGATTGAAAAAGCAAATGAATTTAATGCATATTGCGTGAATTTTTTGCAGAACTCATGAGTCCCTCTAATTCAGATATAAGTCATAGTCTTTTTTATGCTCTCATGCATAGAAAGACTCTTACTCCAATATCTTCAGAGATACATAATTTTACAATCGATGATGCATATGAGGTTTCAAAGCAATTTCTTTCTCTGCGTTTGAAAAATGGAGAAAAAATAATTGGTAAGAAAATTGGAGTTACATCAAAGGTTGTTCAAGAAATGTTAGGAGTTCATCAACCAGATTTTGGGTTTCTAACTGATGCGATGCAAGTTAAGAACCGATCCAAGGTTAAACTTGATACTTTAATACAACCTCGTGCTGAAGCTGAAATTGCTTTCATTCTCTCTAAAGATTTAAATGGACCAGGCATTACTAAAGAAGATGTAATAAATTCAACTCAAGCGATAGTCCCTTGTTTTGAAATTGTTGATTCAAGAATTAATAATTGGGAAATAAAAATTGAAGACACAGTCGCTGACAATGCTTCATGTGGAATTTTCTGTTTAAGTGATCAATCAGTAAATCCTGGTGATTTTGATTTGGCAACACTAGAAGCTAGAGTGTTTAAAAATGGTAATCAAATTTCTTCAGGGCTGGGGTCTGCTGTTCAAGGTCATCCTGCTGAAGCAGTAGCATGGTTAGCCAATACATTAGGCAATTACGGTATCTCATTAAATAAAAATGATATTATCCTTTCAGGGTCGCTTGTTCCATTGGAGCCAATTTCATCAGGCGATGAATTTAGAATGGAAATTATTGGTGTTGGTGGATGTGAACTAACGTTTATTTGATTAGAAAATGGTGAAAAGTGCAATTATTGGGTCTGGGAATATTGGTACAGACCTTATGTATAAAATTTTAAGAAACTCCAACATCTTAGAGTGTTCCGCAGTTATTGGTATAGACCCAGAATCTGAGGGTCTTGCGTTAGCAAAGGCTGAGGGTGTGCACATCGCCTCAAGTGGTTTAGAAGACTTTTCTAGTGTTGGCTTATTTGAGGAGATTGAAATATTTTTTGATGCAACTTCCGCTTATGCCCATGCGGAGCATCATAAAATTATTTCTGGCGCTGGCAAACAACTCATTGATCTTACTCCTGCTGCTATAGGTCCCTATTGTGTTCCTGTAGTAAATCTTGACGAGCATCTTACCCAAAATAATGTCAATTTAGTTACTTGCGGTGGGCAAGCAACAATTCCAATGGTTGCAGCTGTTAACCAGGTGTCGAAGGTTAATTATGCAGAAATTGTAGCATCCGTTTCTTCCAGAAGCGCAGGACCAGGAACGAGGGCTAATATCGATGAATTTACTAAAACGACTGCTTTGGGTTTAGAAAAAGTTGGAGGCGCTGCAAAAGCTAAAGCAATTATTGTGTTAAATCCCGCAGAACCTCCCTTATTAATGCGTAATACTGTTTTTACACTCTCTGAAGAAATGGACACTGATGTTATTGAAAAAAGCATTCACGCAATGGTGGCAAGAGTTCAAGAGTATGTTCCTGGATATAGGCTGAAACAGAAAGTTCAATTTGAGAGATTTGGCTCAAATAACCCTGTAAAGATACCAGGTTATGGAGAATTTAAAGGTATTAAATCATCTATTTTTTTGGAGGTTGAGGGGGAGGGTCACTACCTTCCCAAATATGCTGGAAACTTGGATATCATGACTTCAGCAGCCCTTGGCACAGCAGAAGCGCTTGCTAGAAAAAGATTTTAAAGATGAAGAAGATCTATATTCAAGATGTAACTTTACGAGATGGCATGCATGCTATCAGGCATCAATATGGCATTGATCATGTCCAATCAATAGCAAAAGCATTGGATTCAGCAGGCGTAGATGCTCTTGAGGTAGCGCATGGCGATGGCCTATCTGGGTCATCTTTCAATTATGGCTTTGGTGCGCACACCGACAAAGAATGGATACAGGCAGTAGCAGATGTTGTAAAAAATATTAAGTTAACAACTTTGATCTTGCCTGGAATAGCAGTCAAAGAAGATTTAGATTGGGCCTACAGTGTTGGGGTGAGATCGGTAAGAGTTGCCACGCATTGTACCGAAGCAGATGTTTCTAAGCAGCATATAGAATACGCTCGCAATTTAGGGATGGATACTATTGGCTTTTTAATGATGTCTCATATGAATAATCCAAAAAATCTAGCGCAACAGGCCAAACTAATGGAAAGCTATGGAGCCAATTGTGTTTATGTTGTTGATTCGGGTGGAGCTCTAAACATGTCTGATGTTGCTGATAGGTTTAAAGCTTTTAAAGATTGTCTTAATCCTGAAACTCAAACAGGCATTCATGCGCATCACAATCTATCTCTAGGTGTAGCGAATTCAATTGTTGCAGTTGAAAATGGTGCAGATAGAGTAGATGCCAGTCTTACCGGGATGGGAGCTGGAGCAGGCAATGCTCCTTTGGAAGTATTTATTGCTGCTGCAGACAGAATTGGTTGGAATCATGGCACTAATTTATTTGCCCTCATGGATGCTGCTGAGGAATTAGTGAGACCTCTGCAAGATAGACCTGTGAGAGTGGACAAAGAAACGCTTACATTGGGATATGCTGGAGTATATTCTTCTTTTCTGAGACACGCTGAATCTGCTGCTGAGACCTACGGTTTGGATACCAGAGAAATACTTGTCGAGTTAGGTGAAAGAAAAATGGTTGGCGGCCAAGAAGATATGATCGTAGATGTTGCTCTTGATTTACTGAAAAAGAAATCTTAAATCATGAATATTGGAATGACCTTACCAGTGATGGAGAAGGATCTTTCCAGAGATGAATTAATTGGTTGGATTAATGCTATTGATCAAGGACCTTGGTCGAGCATTGCAATGGGCGAAAGAGTTGTTTTTCATAATCCTGAGTTTATAACTTTGTTAGGGGGAGTGGCGTTGCTAACCAACAAAGTTGAAATCATTGCAACTATCTCTGTCGCTACAATGCATAATCCAGCTTTACTTGCCAAACAAATAGCTACACTTGATATTCTTTCTGGAGGGAGGTTCACACTGGGTGTAGGAGTAGGAGGAAGAGAAGAAGATTACAATGCAATTGGAGCTGACTGGTCTAAGAGACGATGGGGCAATCTAAGAGATAATGTTAATATCATGAAATCGATTTGGGCAGGTCAACATGAGCTCCAAATTGGACCAAA
>JALRBL010000029.1 GCA_023257795.1 Gammaproteobacteria bacterium | reverse complement strand
TCGGGTCAGGCTGCATCGGCATACGCAATTCAAAATTTATGCAAACAAGGTGACAACATTGTTGCATCATCACAGCTTTATGGTGGAACCTACAATCAGTTTAAAAACCCATTTGCGGATATGGGAATAGAGGTAAGGTTTGTAGATCCTACAGATCCTCAAAATTTTAAAAGTGCTACTGATTCAAAAACTAGGGCGTATTACGGAGAAGTTTTGCCAAATCCAAGTTTTACAGTGCTGCCAATTGAAGAGATTGCAGATCTAGGCAAACCCTTGGGTATACCATTGATCGTTGATAATACTGCTGCACCTATCATCTGTAAGCCATTTGATCATGGCGCAGCTGTTCTCATTCATTCCACTACCAAATATATTGGAGGTCATGGGACATCAATAGGCGGAATTATTGTTGATAGCGGAAATTTCGATTGGGAAGCAATTCCTGAAAGGCAGCCAGCACTTAACACTCCAGATCCTTCTTATCATGGAGCAATATGGACTCAGGCAGTTAAACCTCTTGGTCCAATTGCATACATTTTAAAAGCAAGAACCACTCTGCTGAGAGATATGGGTGCAGCAATGAGCCCTTTCAATGCTTTTCAATTTATTCAAGGCACAGAAACCCTAGCATTGAGAATGAGGGAACACAGTAAAAATGCAGCTCAAGTTGCAGAATATCTTCAAAAGCATTCAAAAGTAATTAGAGTATCGCATCCAAGCATTGCAACAGGGATCCACAAAGAGAGAGCTAACAAATATTTAACTAGCGGATATGGCGGTCTATTAGGATTTGAAATTGCTGGTGGATTGGAGGCTGGCAAGAAATTTATAAATTCATTAGAGATGTTTTATCACGTTGCCAATATTGGTGATTCTAGAAGCTTAGCTATTCATCCAGCCAGCACAACTCATTCTCAGCTCAGCGAAGAAGAGATGCTTTCCGCAGGAGTTAGCCAAGGCTTCATTAGGCTATCAATAGGTTTAGAGCACATAGACGATATAATTGCTGATCTAGAAAAAGCATTTAAGGCGGTTAATTAGCATAGACTTTCAAGCTTATAAACATAATCTAGTATTTATAGTTTTAGAAGAAGATCCTCATGCATCCAGGAAAAGAATTTATAAAACAATAGAGTCTACAGACTGCATTTACTTTAATCTATCAAAAGATAGTGAGGACTCTATTAGTTCTGTCTTGGCGGGTTTAGATGCAAAAGTTTTTGCTTTTATTCCATCAGGGAAGTTTTTGTCTAAGGCAAATCAAACAAGACTGTTAGAATATGCTGCAACAGATAAAGATTTTTGGGGATGGTTTAAATACAAAAAAGAGAATCATAGCAGTTTCAAACTTATCGCCAAAAGATATGATTTTGTAGAATCAGGAATGTTTCTAACAAGTAGAATTTATTATGCAATCGGTGGACTAGAGACGCTTAGTTATAAGAGTTTTAAGCAGCTGTATAGTAAATTAAATGCGAGGTTTGTTCCTCAGAAAACCAATATATCACTGATATACAAAAATAAATCAATCCAATGATTAGCGCACATAATTTGTCTTATAAGATCAATAAAAATACCTTATTCTCAGGGTTAAACTTTGATTGCAAATCTGGAAATATATTTCAGATTTTAGGTTCTAACGGATCTGGGAAAACAAGTCTTTTAAAGATTTTATCTGGAATTACAAACCCTACAAAAGGCATGGTAACGTTAAAAGGATCTATAAGAAAATTATATCTGGGCCACAAAATACCTATCAAAGATTATTTAACTAGCGAACAAAACTATTACTTGCTTAATGGAAAAGATACCTTGAAGGATTATGATGCATACTGTGATCTTATTAACCTCAATGTTCCAAAATCAATGCTTTCAGCCAATCTATCTTTCGGGCAGAAAAAAAAATTAATTCTCTCAAAAATCTTTAATCAATCGTATGACATTCTTTTTTTAGATGAGCCCTTCGTTGGGCTGGATGCTGAAACAGTTATGATAATCAAAAAGCAGATTCTTGAAATGAAAAAGAAGGGAGCTGGGATCTTTTTAACATCCCATCAAGAAACACTTGAAGGCGATGTTCTTATTGATTTAGATAAAGGTGAGATCTCATGATCACTGAATTATTTAAGCTCTTTCAAAGGACAAGAGATTGGCTTGGACCAATTCTTATTTTTACTATGATCATGATTGCTTTTCCATTAAGTTTAAATATCTACTCCGCCGATCTTATTTCTTCCTTTGAGTCTGTTTTAGTAATTTCGCTTTTAATGATCGCATTCATTTCTTGTGATGGAATTTTTAATGAAGACTTTTTAGACGGGAGTTTTGAGATGCTCATTAGTGAGGGAGGGTCTCTTTTTCAAGCAGTTTTTGAGAAGTTATGTGCTTCCTTCGTATTGATTTCATTTCCCATAGCACTGGCAGGATTACTTTTTTCCATTGCAAATGGAGCAATTAACCAAAATTATATGATTGCTTTACTTGGAATTTTCTTTGTAAATATAATCTTAAATTCTATTTTTGCATTTGGTAGCGCCATCAGTTTAAACAAAGGCGCTATTTTAGGGGTTATAAGCGTTTTACCTTTTTCAATGCCAGCTATTATTTTATTTGGACGTTTTTTAGATAGCATTTCATCTAATATATCATCTATAAATTTATTACAACTTCTGGGAGGGACCTCCATAATTACTTTCTTAATTTTCTCTTGGCTCTGCTCAAGGATAATTAAATTACATATTGAATAAATGAAAAATCTCTTGCTTCCATTGATCTCTGTAAAGGAGTACCTAAATCTTAATAAGATGATTTATCCATATGTTTTATTTCTTGGGATATTTTTTATGTTATTGGGATGGATTGTTGGGTTACTTTTTGCCCCCATTGATGCTGTGCAAGGACACTCCTATAGGATTATTTACCTTCATGTTCCTATGGCTATTTATTCTCAATTAATATACTGGTTTATGGCAATTTGGTCATTTTCTTTCCTAATTTGGAAAATTAAAATTGCTCCCTCAATGATTTTATCAGCAGCATACATCGGCTGCATGGTCACTTTTCTTGCATTGTTATCAGGCTCAGTCTGGGGTATACCAACTTGGGGCACTTGGTGGCAATGGGATGCAAGAATTACCTCCACTTTTATCCTCTTTATTATGTATCTTGCATTATTGACTGTTAATAATTCCTTTCAAAACACTAATACAGCTGATCAAATTACTGCATGGATTGCTTTAGTCGGTGTCATTAATATTCCAATTATAAAAAAGTCAGTAGATTGGTGGTCCACATTACACCAACCCGCTTCTATTTCTTTAACGACTGAATCATCGATTGATTTAAGCATGTTGATACCTCTTTTAATATCTATTATCGGGGTTGGAATATTTCTCTTTTCTCTTGGATTAAAGGTTTCTAGATGGGTAATTTATAGAAGAGAGTCAGACTAGATGGAAAAAATTATATTGCAATTTCATACTCTCGAGGAAGCATTGTTAATGGGTGATCATGGTATATATGTTTGGAGTACCTACATCATAACCGGGTTGGTTTTTTCAATCTTTTCAATTACTTTTAGTTGGAAGCTCAGAAATTTAAAAGAAGATGAATAAATCTAGAACGAGAAAGGGTCTCAAAATTTTCGGAATACTTAGTTTAGCTGGGCTAGGCGCAACTCTTATTTTATTTTCGCTAAATAATAAATTAGATTACTTTTACTCACCCAAAGACCTCGTGGGCAATGTTACTCCTAAAGGAAACTTTAAGTTAGGTGGCATGGTGCAAACAGGCTCTATCGAGATCATTGGCACAGAAACATCTTTTATATTAACTGACTTTGAATCTTCGGTAAAAGTTAGGTTTACGGGAGTCACTCCTGATTTATTTAAGGAAAACTCTGGGGCAGTGGTTTATGGCTATTTAGAATCGGATGAATTTTTTGCTTTAGAGCTTTATGCCAAGCATGATGAAAACTATATGCCGCCAAAATCCACTAAGACATGATTGCTGAACTAGCTAATTTTTTATTAATTGCCTCATTGAGTACTTTTTTTGGTTCCTTCTTGCTTGGTATTTATGCAAGAAAAGTAGAATCATCTAGAATTATTTTAAGGTCCTTATTTTCTAATGCAAATTTGCTATTGCTATTATCTTTCGGCTTATTTGTTTACTTGGCTGCAGTCGATGATTTCTCTGTGAGCTATATAGCTTCTCATTCTAATTCTTCACTACCACTATTTTATAAAATTAGCTCCATTTGGAGTGCTCATGAAGGATCTATGTTTCTTTGGATAACTTTGCTAGCAAGTTGGAGCTTGCTATTTATAAGAAGGCAGGATTTTGCAGAGGTATTCTCTATTGATATGACCACAATACTAAGCTTGATTTTATTATTATTTACAGCTTTTCTAATTTTTACTTCAAACCCTCTTGAGAGAATATTACCACTTTCTCCTATAGATGGTGCCGATATTAACCCCATACTCCAAGATCCAGGATTAGCCATACATCCCCCCATGTTATATATGGGGTATGTTGGTTTTGTTATCCCTTTCATTGCTGCCTTGGCTAACTTAACCTCAGAATCAAATCATTTGTGGGAGAAATCAGTTAAAAGTTGGACCTTGGCTGCATGGGCATTTTTAACTGCTGGAATTGGTCTTGGAAGCGCTTGGGCATATTATGAATTAGGCTGGGGAGGTTATTGGTTTTGGGACCCAGTTGAAAACATTGCTCTTCTTCCATGGCTTTGTGGTACTGCTTTAGTTCATGCGATGGCAGTATCTTCGAAGACTTCAAATTTTAAAACATGGGTTAATTTTTTAGCAATTCTAGTATTTATTCTTAGTTTATTTGGTGCATTTATAGTTCGATCAGGGATCATTGATAGCGTCCACACTTTCGCAAATGATCCAACTCGGGGGCTTTATCTTCTTGGCCTTATTTCAATTATTTCCATTTTCTCATTCACCTTATTTGCAGTTCGTGGGGCGGAGTTTCAAAAAAAGATAATTATTCTTGGAAGCAAAGAATCTTTTATTTCCTTTAACAACATACTTCTCATGACAGCTATTTTTTCAGTATTTTTAGGTGTGTTGTATCCTCTCATTTATGAGGCTACTAATGGCTCTAAAATAAGCGTCGGACCACCTTTTTATAATAGTATCTTTGCTCCAATGGTATTGATTGCTGGATTATTTATTGGATCCTCATTAAATGCTCAATGGCAAAGATCAATGCGACTTTCAAGCTTTTTACAACCACTATTAGGCGTAATGGTTGTTTTATTGCTAGCAGGCATACTTCATTACTTCTTAAATATATCATTTTCTATATTGGAGTTAATGTCATTTATTGCAGGAACTTTCATTTTAATTTCATATATTCTCAAACATCTGATGACTGAATTTGGAAAAAGAATAATCAATACTGGAAGCCTAATTGCGCACATTGGTTTTGGCGTATTGTTGATAGGAATCGCTCTAAACTCTAATCTTAGCTTTCAAGAAACTGTTGCTTTAGTTCCTAACAACCCAAAAATAACTAATAAAAATATCATTGTGTTAAATGAAATTAGCGAAGCGGATGGTCCAAATTTTTCAAGCATCATTGCAGAAGTTGAAATTAATCCTGGACCTAATGCCGTTTTACTTCGACCAGAAAAGCGCAAGTACGTTACAAGAGGGCAAGTAACCTCAGAAACCGATATTCACTCCAGTTTGATTAAGGATGTGTACGTCAATTTAGGCGAGCTTAACGATCAAAATCAATGGGTGATAAGGCTTCAATCCAATTACTTTATTTCTTTTATTTGGGTTGGAATTGTCTTGATGCTTACAGGAATTTTGTTATTTCTAAGGAGAGTTATTAGTGCAACTAAGTAAAATCTTAGCAATCACTCTTTTAGGAGTATTTTTTATCTTTCTGGGGAAATTAATTTTAGATGACAAAACTCCTAGTTCTAATATAACTGGAAAACCCTTTCCTCAATTTCAGCAACTAACGCTGGATGGCAACTCAATCTCGCATGAATATTTCATCGGCAAAAAAGCAATAGTCAATGTCTGGGCTAGTTGGTGCATTACCTGCCTTGTAGAACATCCTTTTTTAAGTGAGCGTGCTAGTGAGATTTCTATTATTGGTATTAATTACAAAGATGATAAATCAGATGCAGTCAACTGGCTTAATAAAAACGGAAACTTTTTTTCAACAAACATCCATGATCCTATTGGTAATCTTGCAATTGATTTAGGCGTAACGGGAGCTCCTGAAAGTTTTTTAGTTATTGATGGAAAAATAGTGTCACATGTGATTGGTGAGTTGAACCAAAAAAAATGGGAGGAGAACTTTGCACCCTATCTCTAGGTCTTTTATATATTTCTCAATATTTTTATCGTTTGCTATTTTCTCTCAATCTCAAGAATTTATATTTCCTAATCAAGAGCAAGAGGATAGGTTCTATTTGCTTACAAATGAAATTAGGTGTCCAAAATGCACAAGTGGAAGCATTGCTAGCTCAAACGCACCCATTGCGGAAGACCTTAAGAGAAAGGTTTATGAGCAAATAATAGATGGTAAAACAGATTTAGAGATTAAAAACTTTATAACCGATAGGTACGGTGAGTTTGCAGACTATCGCCCATCTTTTGAGTCATGGAATATTTTATTATGGATTGGACCAGGAATTTTCATGTTAATTTTTGGGTTTTTATTTTTTAGGGAACAAAAGTGATATTGAATTTCCTAATTTTTTTTAGCCTCTTAGTTGCCTTATCACCGTTAATTTTTCATATAGTAAGTAGGGATAAGGTATCAAAAACTGTCCACTTCTTAATAATAATTCTAGTATCTGTAATAATATTTATTCTCTATTTTGCAAAAGGTTCTAAATTTAGCTCTTTTGAAACTTTTAGTGATCTTGCAAGGATTAATAGTGCCATCGAACAAGATATTTCATTATCTTCAATTGATCTTGCTGCTGTAACTAAAGATTTGGGCATTAATGAAAAAGCTATTTTTTTGAATAATCTTTTTGAGGATTCTTTAGAAAGAGAATCTTTAGAATCCGCAGCAAGTCTTTTAGCATTTACAAACGCTGCACTTTATAACGGAGATTTTCAATCTATCTTATTGGTGATGTATGCAAATTTAAGAGATAAGCAATACCCAGAATTACTTAACAGGCAAATCAAGATACAGATTGATAAAGAAACGTGCAGTATCTCAAAGCTATTTGGGGCTGCTTTTCTTGCAAACGGACCTAAGATTCCTATTTCAGAGAATGTCTCATTTATCAATGAGCTGATATTAAAACAAGACCAATTTATTGTTAGAGGTTTTGATATGGTATCTGCTATTTTAAATAATGAAATCATAGGCATCAGTCTCGAGAAAAGCTGTGATAATGAAATTTTTATATCTTCTCTTGAAGTTTCTGGAGCAAGTCTCTTAAGTGAGGATCTAACTCTTTACATAGAAAAGAATGCATGGTTAAAAAAGGAACAATAGTTTAAAATAATTCTTAAAAAACCATGCAACTTAAGCATATAAAACTATCTGGTTTTAAAAGCTTCGTGGATCCCACGAGGATTTCTTTCCCTTCAAATATGGTGGCGGTTGTTGGACCCAATGGTTGCGGAAAATCTAACGTAATTGATGCAGTAAGATGGGTGTTAGGAGAGCTTTCTGCTAAAAATCTGCGTGGAGATTCCATGACAGATGTTATTTTTAATGGAACTGATACCCGAAAGCCTTCTGGTCAATGTAACGTTGAGCTTCTTTTTGATAATTCTCTTGGAAAACTAGGTGGAGAGTACGCAAAATTTAATGAGATTTCAATAAAACGTTCCATGACAAGAGACGGCCAATCAAAATATTCAATTAACAATACAAATTGTAGAAGAAAGGACATTCAAGATATTTTTCTAGGCACTGGGCTTGGCCCGAGAAGTTACGCCATAATTGAGCAGGGAATGGTTAGCAAAATTGTTGGAGCAAAACCAGAGGAGCTTAGAGTTTACATTGAAGAAGCTGCAGGGACTTCAAAGTACAAAGAGCGTAGAAAAGAAACTGAGCAAAAAATAAAAAGCACTAAGGAAAATTTGTCCAGAGTAAATGATATACGGGATGAAATTAGAAGATTGATTTCTAGATTAGAAAAACAAGCAAAACAAGCTCAAAGATATCAAGAGTTAGCAAAAGAGGAGAAACAATTTAAACTCGATTTAGCCATCATAAGTATGCTTGAGGCTAAATCTAAAAAAGATTCTATCCAAGCCACCATTGAATCTATGGAACGGGACATAGCAACTAAAGATTCTGAAGCAAGCACCATTCAAGCTAAGATTGGTCAAATTAAAATAGAGCATAAAGAGACACTCGATGCTTTTGATAAAGCTCAAAAAGAGTTTTATACCCATCAGGCAGAGATTGCTCGTTATGAGTCTAGGCTAGAAAATCTTAATAGATCTCAGCTTTCTCTAAAAGAAGAATCATCTCATCTTGCTCATAGAGAAGAAGAGATCAATCAAAAAGTTGTAGATTTTGAAAACCTATCTCCAAGAGAAAAAGCCATTCATCTTCTAGATAAAATCATTAATGGAATAGACAGTCAAAATATTAAAAATATTGCTCTCCAACTTAGAGAGCTTTTAATTGAAATACTCAATATTGCTGAATCTCAAACTGAAACATTAATAAGAGAGGTAGCAGAGCGCAAAGCTAAGAACAAAAATAAGTTGTCTGAAATCGCTGGTCAAATTGAGGAATCATCTGAAAAATTGTCATCTTTGGCAATCTTGCGAAGCAATTCTGAAAATAAGTTAAATCAACTCAGAATAGAGCAATCAAATGTAGATGATCAAATAAGAACTCTTGAATCATCTAGAGGTAATATTCTGCTGGATATTCGTTCAATTGAAGAAAAGTTAACTCATCAAAAACTTGAACGAAGAACGCTTGAAGTTAACTTAGAAAATGCTAACCAGCTTTTAACAAAGAGTAAGATCGATTTTCACTCAATTCAACAACATCAATATGCTGATGTGGATGTTAAGTTATTGTCAGATAAGCTTGAAGCCATTCAGAGTGAAATTATTTCAATGGGAGCTATTAATTTGGCGGCACCAGAAGAGATAGAAACAGAATTAGATCGATTGGAGGTGCTTAATGAACAAACCAATGATTTGGAAGAAGCTCTCGAAAAACTTCAAATTGCAATTAAAAAAATTGATGCAGAGTCTAGAATTAAATTTGAAAATAGTTTTAATGAAGTCAATAAAAAACTAAAAGAACTTTTTCCTATCCTTTTTGGTGGAGGCAAAGCAGAACTTGTGTTGGTGGATTCAAATCCACTAGACTCGGGTATAGCTTTTATGGCAACGCCACCGGGTAAGAAAAATTCAACCATCGCTCAACTATCTGGAGGTGAAAAAGCCTTAACAGCATTGTCTTTAGTCTTTTCCCTATTTGAGCTTAACCCAGCGCCATTTTGTATGCTCGATGAGGTTGATGCACCTTTAGACGATCTTAATACATTTAGATTTGTAGAAATGGTTGAAAAAATGTCCCCAAGGGTACAGTTTATTTTTATCACTCACAATAAAATCTCTATGGAGAAAAGTGATCATTTAATGGGTGTTACAATGCAAGAGGCGGGTGTTTCGAGACTGGTATCAGTAAATGTAAAAGAGGCATTGGAGATGGCTGAGTCTTAGGATGCAAGGGCTTTCCAATATTCAAATATATCTAATAGCCTTTGCTATAGGATTCTTTCTTCTAGTTTTAGGATTTTTTTTGAGAAAGACTTTGCTAAAGGACTCGGAAATAAAATCTAATGCAGGCACAAGGATTAACCTTCAAAGTGCAACTCAGGGATCATTGCTTGCAGAAGAGGGCAAGGTTACACCTATCTCTCAAGAACTTATTATATTTACCATCTCTTCATCTGAAGGCTCTCCATTTCATCCTGAGCAGTTGATCACGCTTCTAAAAAATTTAGGAGGTAAATTTGTTGAAGGATTTTTTTTATTTTCAGATGAAAGTGGCAAGGAATTATTTAGAGTAGCGAATGCAAAAAAACCTGGAATTTTAGACATCAACACGCATACCAATCTGATAGTTTGCGCCACTGACTTAAATAGGGCAATCAATCCCGTCTTATCTTTTGATGCATTAACTGATATTGCTAATACACTGACATTAAAATTGGATGGAGTGTTGTGCGATAGTTCAAGGTCTCCAATTTCAAAACAAATGATGATCCATTTGAGATCAAAAGCCCAGAGTTTATCCATCGATCGTAAGCTTTCAAATAGTTTGTAGCCGATGGATAAAATATCCTTTCGTTATCTAGAGCTTATTGAGACCATTACACTATATAACAAGAAATACTACGTAGACGATGATCCTATTGCCTCTGATGCTGAATATGATTCCTTGTTTAGAGAGCTACTTAAAATTGAGCATCAATACCCCAACTTGTTATTAGATTATTCTCCTTCGCAACGTGTTGGCTTTAAGCCTCTCACGGAGTTCCAAACCATATCGCATGTTAAGCCCATGCTTTCTTTAAGCAATATTTTCAATACAGAAGATTTAGCTGACTTCCATGAAAAACAACTCAAGGTTCTAGATTCTAATGAGATCGAGTATTTTTGCGAACCAAAAATAGATGGTATTGCCGTTTCTCTTTATTACAAGGACGGTTTACTCAAACAAGCCCTAACAAGAGGCGATGGTATAACTGGAGAGAATATTACTCAAAATATTAAGACTATAAATTGCATACCATTAAAACTATCAGGCTCAAATTTTCCTGATGAGTTTGATATTAGAGGAGAGGTTTTTATTGATCTTTTAGACTTTAAAAAGCTCAATCATGATGCTCAAAGGGTAGGAGGAAAGGTATTTGCAAATCCTAGAAATGCTGCAGCAGGAAGCTTGAGACAATTAGATAGCAGCATAACTGCATCTAGACCTCTGAAGTTTTTTGCACACGGTCTTGGTCATTCATCCAAAAGTTTTCCATCATCTCTAGAGAAAGTATTTGAATTAATTCAACAAGCTGGTATCCCAGTGAACCCTTTAAATAAACTTTGTAACTCAATCTATGATTGTGAAGACTATTATAAAGATATTCTCTCAAAACGAGATAAGCTTAATTACGAAATTGATGGCGTTGTAATTAAATTAAATTCTCTTAGACATCAGGAGACTCTTGGAGAAATCTCTCGATCTCCAAGATGGGCCACAGCATACAAATTCCCTTCCGAGGAAGCCAGGACAACGCTTGAAGCAATTGAATTTCAGATTGGCCGCACTGGGACTCTAACTCCAGTTGCTAGATTGAAACCAGTTAGTATAGGCGGAGTTACAGTTTCTAATTCAACTTTGCATAATTTTGACGAAATCAAAAGACTTGATCCTCGAATTGGCGATGATGTTTTAGTAAAAAGAGCCGGTGATGTTATTCCAAAAGTAGTCAAAGTCTTTCCAGCAAAGAAAAGGCAGCATGAAGTTGTCCCCCCGAAGATTTGCCCTTGTAAGCTTAAGATGCCAGTTAAGCAAACCCATTCAACTGTATGGGAAATTCATAACAAAAAACTTAAGAAGAAGATTAAGACTTTATATTCGAAATATGAGGCTGAAGAATATTTCCATCACCACAATGGAGATGATTTAGTGGTTGTAAATAAAACTGAAGCTCTTTCAAGTTTTAAGTGCACAGGTGGAATGCATTGCCCGGAGAGATTGAAAGGAAAGCTTATTCATTTTGTTTCCAGGCGAGCTTTAGATATTGAGGGTTTAGGCAATGAAATCATCAAACTTTTTGTTGAAAAGAGATTAGTAGAGGGTTTTGCAGATATTTTTTTGCTAGATCTTCATGAAGAAACCATTAAAAATTTCGATGGTTTTGGGCATAAGTCTTTTCAAAACTTAATGACTGCTATTAATAATTCTAAAAATATTTCTTTTGAAAGACTTTTGTATGGTTTAGGAATTGATGAAGTTGGAGAAGCCACTGCTAAAGCATTAGCTAAAAAATTTAATAATGCAGATGAGCTTTTAAGGGCTTCATACAATGAATTGACAAGAATAGATGATATTGGACCAAAAGTAGCATCAAATATCATGGATTATTTTGAGCACGATGATCAACGAAAAGAATTTATTAAACTTATAGGTCTATTAAATATCACCTTTCCTAATTTTGCGAAGGATGCTTCCCTAGATGGCAAAACTTTTGTAATTACTGGATCATTTAAAAACTATGGGAGAACTGAATTACAAAATATTCTTGAGCAAAAAGGTGCCAAAGTTTCAGCAAGCGTTTCCAAAAAAACAACTGCTGTTTTAGCCGGTATAAAAGCAGGATCAAAACTCTCAAAAGCAGAAGCCTTGGGAATAACCGTATATAATGAAGATGACATAGCTTCACTCATAAATGATGCATAGCCGGTATTTTTTTGTTATTACCATCTTAATAATTACGGGATGCAAGGCAGCGCCTCCTAATTCCCCTGAAAATATTTGCGATATTTTTACTGAAAAAAAAAGTTGGTATAAAGCTGCAATTCAAACGGAGAAAAGATGGAAGTTACCTCCATACGTACTAATGGCTTTTGTCTATCAAGAATCGAGCTTTCAGCAGGATGCCAAGCCTGAGCGTCAAAAGTTATTGGGATTTATACCATGGTTTAGGCCATCATCTGCAAAAGGATATTCTCAAGCTCTTACTAAAACCTGGGAAGACTATAAAGAAGAAACAGGTAATTCAAGGGCTAAGAGAAGTAATTTTGCTGATTCAGCAGATTTTGTTGGTTGGTATGCAAGCAAAGGCTATTATCAAGGCTTTGAAAGAACCGATGCCAGAAATCTTTACCTAGCCTATCACGAGGGTTACGCTGGTTTCAAAAAAAAGACCTATAGGAAAAAGCAATGGCTCATCAAAGTTGCAGATCGTGTTCATGCACGCTCAGAAAAATATCAAAAACAGTATTGGGGTTGTGCTAAGGACCTGCAAAAGAAACGATTTTGGATTTTTTAGAATTGTTTGATACTCAATCCTAGATTCTCCATTTCAGATAAATATCTTTCACTGCCAATAGCCGACAAGGAATATTCTCCTTCAAACATTTCTAAACCTACTTCGATCACGTCCTTCAGTTTGGCATTAATGATGTTCTTCCTAAAAGCATTTTTAGATCTCGCAGATCTTTGAGTATAGTTTTCTGAAAAATTAGATTTTGCCTCTCCAAGGGGAGTTAGAGGCTTATCAATGCTAGATACAACATTCAACACCGCTTCATCCAAATGCCTTTTTTTAGCATGATTTTTTAACCATTGCTTTGAGTTATGGAAAGTTTCAATGGTTTTAGTACAGCATGGATCTCTATAAGAAAAGAACTTAAAGGTTTCTGAATTTGCATCATGTTGAGCTCCGGCTCCATAAGCCCCACCTTTTTCTCTAATTTCTGTATGCAGAAAACCATTTCTTAATATTGCGGCAATTAATGACAAATAAGGAGCATTTTTGTGATCTATTGGAACTCCTTTGAAGGCGAGTGAATTAAAGCAGACTTGAGAATTGATAACCCAACCCATTTGTTTATTGGTAATAATTCCTCCCTTTTGATTAAATTTTATTAAATTTGAGATACTTTCTTTTTTCAATGAATTAAAGGACTCAATATTTGAACCAGCTCTAAAAATATCCTGAGGTTGAGAGGATATTTTGTTAGAGAGCAATTTAATCTTTTTCAGGGTCTTCACAAAACCATTCTGACTTGCATAAAGGTCCTTAAAATCTTTTAAAGAAGAAATTCCATGCAACTTTTCTTGCGACCATGCGTAAGAATTCAAAGAGGCAGAGGCTGCAGTCATAGCCATTATATGGCCGCTTTGATTAAGATATTCTTCTTCTCTAAGAAGATAAAGCTGTAGGAGATTTTTTATTCTCTCCTGATCAGTAAATTTAGCATTTTTAATTGTGCTATAGATTAGATCAATAGTTTCACGTGTATTTTCATGAAGCATTTTTGTTGAGACAGATAGCGCAAGATTAAACGGATTTTTAACAATTTTATTTTTAAGCATGACAGCGGAAGCATCTAAGCCAGAGCATACCCTTGCTTGATAGGCCTGAGCTTGCTCGGCACTTTTTTTGCCATAACCAACATGTGTTATCAGATAGGCAAGCGGATTAACAAGAGGCAAATCTGCTGGAGATAATTTATTAAAACCAAAATAGTAATTTAGATAATTTAAATTGTTGGAAGCAATTTTATAAACCCCTATTCCATTTACTGACTTTTTAGTTATTTTTTTATTTAGTTTGGACGGCAAGTCCTTTTTAGTAACTTTTGGTAATGATTCAGGATCTGAGAATTCAGATTGCCTTTTTTCTAACTGCTGTGATAGATGACGAATTTTATTTAATTCTTGAGTAGATACTGTTTTAGCTCTTTTTTTTGCTAATTTATTTAGTGATTTTTCTAACTTAAAATTAAATTTGTCATCTGGCTCTAGTAAGAAATCAATTCGATGTGGGTTATCAATTAAATGCTCCTTAATTAATTTCTCAATATACCTAGGCTCTGAAATATTTTTCTTTAATTTATTTATATTTTTATCCAGATCTAGCATATCTAGAGGATTTTTGAAGTGAATCGCAGCATTTATACATGACAAGAAAATTTGAAGACCTATTGGCATTCCTCCACCATTAACTTCTCTTTTACTGAGCTCCAATTGATGAATGGCATTTTTAATTGCAGAATTTTTTATGCCATTCTTGACGATGACACTTATCTCTTTTTGTAATGCATTAATAGCTTTTTGAGCATTTGCTTTTTTCACCCCTTCAAAGCCAGCTGTGAATACAATTTCTCTATTACTGGGCTCTATGCCCAGCAAGGGAGAGGGTGCTTTTGCTAATTTGTATTGTTCTAAAAATTTTCTTAAAGGGGATGATGAGTTATCAATTAAAATATTAATCATTAAATATTTTTCTAGCAGGTTATAAGAATCAAAACTATGCCCAAGCAGCCAACTAGACGTTACGTGCAATGAGTCTGACTCACCTTGGCTAGGCTGATATTTAGAACTTTTTAACTGCGGTCTAGACAGTTTTTTGACATCCTCAACAATAAATTTTTGATTTGATGGTGTGTGTTTGCTAAAAACTTTTTCCTCTAGATAATCTTGAATTTGAATTACATCAATATCTCCGTACGTAAAGAAGATCGCATTGCTTGGATGGTAATGAGTTTTATGAAACTTTATTAAGTCTGCATGCTCTAAGTTAACGATTTCTTTAGGATCACCACCGCTATTATTTTGATAGGTGGTTCCTCTAAATAAATGTTTACTTATCCCATGCCATAATTGATCTGTAGCGCCACTCATAGCGCCTTTCATTTCATTGAAAACAACTCCCTTGAAGGCCCCATTGCCAGCATCATCAATTTCTAATCTATGACCTTCTTGAAGAAAATCCAGGTGATCCAAATTTGGATAGAATGCCGAATCTATATAAACATCCAACAAATTCTTAAAGTCTTTATCGTTCTGAGTTGCAAATGGATATGCAGTCCAATCCGTTGATGTAAATGCATTCATAAATGAATTAATGGATCGTCTTAACATCATAAAAAAAGGATCTCGAACTGGATAATTTTTTGAACCACATAATGCTGTGTGCTCAAGAATATGGGCCACACCGGTAGAGTTTGATGGAACAGTTCTAAAAGCAACCATGAATACTTTTTCTTTATTCTTAGATTCGAAATGGAGATGAGTTGATCCAAAAGATGTGTGTGCATAACTTTGAGCACTAACTCCAAGTGAATCTATTTGGCGCTTTTCTATTAATTTAAACATAATTTTTTTGAATACTCTTATTGAAAATAATGAGAACACTATAGTACTCTATCAATGTATGAAATCCATAAATCCACTTAAAATAACATTAGCTTTTGTGATGCTATTTACTTTTTCTGCTTGTACTTCATCACCTTTTCTTGAAGTCAATGCGCGTGATAATTTTGTAATCACCGATGGAGCTAGTTTTATTGTTACAACGAATAAATCTGATTTACCTGCAAACATTGACCCCATTTCAGTTGAAATAGCAGCTGAAGAAACTGCTAGTTATTTTGCAGCCATGGGTTATGTTGAAAGCGCAGATCAGAATAAGTATATTCTTGAGTTAACTGTATCTACTAAAGATAAACTTCGAATGGATGATTACAGGTTTCGTTCTTACTATGGATGGGGAAGACCCTATGATTTTGATCGAGTCACAACTATACCTGAGTATTTCATGAGGATTTCTTTGATTGAAGCCAAAGACTCAAAGACGCTCTGGACAGGCTTAACTAAGTGGCGAGGAAGTGGTATGCATGGTGGGTTGGATTCCCAAGAAATCAAAGAATCAGTTGCGTATATTCTTGACCAGCTTTAACAATTTAAATGATCCATTACCTCATAATCTAGAGGTATAAAGCCATCCATAATTTGATTCGCTATAACATCTCCGCAAAGAAAACTTGAAGAAAAACCCCTAGATCCCAAAGCTCCTATAGCAAATACATTTCCTTTGCCCTTTAATTTTCCAGCAATCGGAAATTTATTCTTTCTTGATACTCTCTCAGATGCTCTAACTATTATTTCTTCCATTGGAATGTCATCATCTTTGATAAATACTTTTTGATCCTCAAGAATTGCAAGTATCTGCTCTTTAGAAGGGGTTAGATCAAAATATTCATGCTCGTAAGTTGATCCCATCCAAACATAATTACCAATTGTGGGCAATACATAACCTCTATGATGGATTGGATATTGAATTTGTGAAACAAATCTCTCAGGAACTCCAATTATATGTCCTTTAGAAATTTGCAGATCACTGATCCAATTACTTAATCCTGTTCCCATAGCTAAAATCACAAAGTCATAATTACTACTAAAACCATTTGAGAAGAAAAGTTTTGAGCAATCTGATTGTTGTTCAATATTTACTAATTCATGATTAAAACGGATTTCAATATTTGAGTTTGCAAAAATTTCTTCAATTAAGTTTCTTGGTTTTAAATAAGCCCCTAATAAGAATTCGCTATTTATTGCAGCATATTCTTTTAAAGCGTCATCCATTTCGTTATTGATTGCTGAGAATAGTGTGAAGTCTTGATTGCTATTCACTGCATTAATCCATTGTTTAGTTCTTTCATTGACTCCAAAAAACCAAGCTTTAGCTGGAAAAAATGAATTTTGGAATTGAAGCATTTCTTGATAGGCATAAAAATAGCTTTGTACCAAAAACCTATTTAAAGGCGAATTATTTAGTTGGAATTTAGGATAAAGGGCAGCGGCATCATTACCTGATGCACCAGAATGCAATTGAGAAGATTGTTCAAATACATCGCATTTAAGATCAAATTTCTTAAGCGCATGCACAGCGCCAGCTGCTGCAATTCCCGAGCCAATAATTGCAACTCTTTTCGACCCTCTTGAGTTGGAAATGCTTTGGCCTGAATTAATTCTTCCAATAAGTTTGTGGCGTTTGTTGAAACCGGCTACTCGCTGAAATCCAATATCATTTTCTAGAAAAGATTTTTTTACCAAACCAGATGCTGTATAGGTACCAAATGATGCATTGATCTTTGAGGATTTTTTTATTTCTGCCACTATCTCAGAGGTCCACATCTCTGGGTTTTGTTTAGGATCAAAACCATCTAGAAACCAGGCATCTATTTTTGAATGATTGGTTTTTAAGTAATCAAACGCATCAATAACATCTGCATTAATTAGGATAAGGGATGCACGAAGTTCTTTAAAATTAATTTTGATGAGACCGTTATGAACTGGCTGATAATATTCCAGGAATAATTTTGTGACATCATTAAGTTCAGGAAAAAGAGATGCTGCTTTGGAAACTTGTGCAGGAGTGGGCAAATATTTTTCTATAGAGACGAAGTCAAAGTGACTGAAGGGCAACTTTTTAGACTCTATCCAGATCTTTAGGGAGTAAAGAAAATTGATCCCTAAACCAAAGCCAAGCTCGCCCACTAAAATATAATTATGTTTTGTAAATTTTTCTCGTAAATTATTGGGCTCAATGAACACATTTTCTATTTCATCCAAGGCATTTTTTTGAAAATAGCGATCATTAAATATTTTTGAGTATGGCATGCCATCTTGCCAAATAATTTCCTGATGACTTACTAGTAAGGGATTTTTAAACACTTTAAGATACGGTATGCAAAATATTTCTAAGACTCTATATTTTATTACAATTCTTTTTTATGTGAGCTGCTCATCAGAAGACATAGCGACCATAAAAATTCCTAAAACGTCAAAAGTCGAAAAATTATTTCAACATACCAATGAGTTTGAGCAAAAAGTTATTAGTTACGCTGGCGGCATTCACCTTGCTATAGGATATGGTATAGCCAACTCTTATATGCTTGAAGGAGAGGGCGGTAATATTATTATTGATGCCACCGATAGTACTTTCCAGGCAGAAAAAGTGCTAACTGAATTCAGAAAGATTAGCGATCAACCAATTAAAGCAATTATCTATACACATAACCATGGTGACCATGTCTTTGGAGCAAAAACTTTTTTTAATTCCCAAAAAGAACCACCCATTGTTATTGCTCAAGAATCCATGCACAAGAATGTAGAGAAGATACTTGGAATCATAAGTCCAATTGTTAGCACCAGAAGTTCTAAAATGTTTGGTACTCAGCTGGGTGATGATTTGGTAAATGTGGGAATAGGGCCTTATTTGAGTGTTGGTATGTCTGCTCCAGGTTACATTAAGCCATCATTAACATTTAAAGATTCCTTGGAAATAGAAATTGCTGGTATTCCATTAGAATTGTTTCATGCTCCAGGCGAAACGGATGATCAGCTCGCTGTCTGGGTTCCCACAAAAAAGTCTATATTTGTAGGAGACAACCTCTACAAAACTTTTCCAAATCTTTACACAATCAGAGGTACATCACATAGGGATGTTAAGAAATGGAGTGATTCTGTAAGAAAGATTCATCAGTACAAGGCAGATTACTTATTTCCTAGCCATACTCTGCCAATTCTTGGAGCAGATAAAGTGGCTGAAATTACTAACCTATATGCAGATGGCATACAATTTGTCCATGATCAAACTGTTCGCCTCATAAACCAAGGCTTATCTCCAGAAGAAATAGAGAATCGCTTATTTTTCCCAGATATTTTTTTAAATTCTGAATATTTTTATGAGTTTTATGGAACGGTCAGGTGGTCGATTCGGAGTATTTTTAATGGTTACTTAGGATGGTTTGATGGGAATATTTCAACCTTAGATCCACTGACTACTAGTGCAAGAGCTAGCAAAATTTCAGCTCTTGCGGGAGGTAATGAGAAACTATTCAACGAGCTGAAAGAAGCTATAAGAAATGAAGAATTCCAATGGGCGCTTGAGATATCTGATTTATTGTTAGCTTTAGAATTCAACTCAAATGAAGTTAATTTTCTAAAAGCTCAAGCAGCAACGAATTTAGCGCTAACTGAGTCAAACCCAAATAAAAGAAATTTTTTACTTTCTGAGGCAATGGACCTGAAGGGTGAATACACAGATGCAAGTACATTAGTTAAGCGAAGCCCAGATATTTTAGATGAATTAGATCTTGATATGTTCCTATCTGTCTTAAAGGTAAACCTTAATCCTGAAAAACTTTCATCAGGAGAGGTGCGTTCGTTATGCCTTGAATTTACAAACGGCAGGTTCATGCACTTATTGATCGAAAATTTTGTACTTAAAACCACTAAAGAAGGCGTTTGCGATAGTAGACTTAGACTATCAGAAAGCAATTTTAAAAAACTGCTTTCTGGAGCCATAAACCCAATTACATTTTTTGCAAGCGATCAGGTTGAAATCAGCAGCACAACAGAAGCGTTACAGTTTCTTTCCTTGTTTAGTAACTAGTTAGCGCTTCCTTGTGGTATATCTTTGAAAGGCAAACCTTTATCAGCTCGCGGATCTTGAGGTAAACCGAGTACTCTTTCTGCAATAATATTCCTAAGAATTTCATCGGTTCCTCCTGCAATCCTCAAACCAGGAGCTCCAAGCCAAGCCATCTGGAATGCATGTAAATCTCCACCAGCATCCTGTCTTAGCATTCCTGCCATATCGGCTGAATCTATTCCAAAATTTCCTATAGATTGGAGTTTATTGGCACTTACTATTTTTGTTATTGAGGCCTCTGGACCAGGTGTGCCACCTCTTGATAGTGCTGATATGGTTCTAAATTTCGTATATTTAAGACCATTGGCTTCAATAAACCAATCAGCAAGTTTTTCCCTGACAGCTCCATGCTTAATCATTGGCTCACCATTAAAATCTTGCTCTTTAGCCCAATTCAAAGCGTCTTCTATATCCGATCCACGAGCATCACCAACTGCCAGTCTCTCATTCATGAGAGTAGTTATGGCAACTTTCCAGCCATCTCCTATTTCTCCAAGACGTTGAGAGTCAGGAATTCTTACATCATTAAAATATACTTCATTGAATCCTGAACCGCTTCCTGCAGATCCAGTAATTTGTTTGATGGGTTTGACTTCAATACCAGGTGATTTCATGTCAACAAAGAAGAAAGTGAGACCTTTATGTTTTTCAACTTCTGGATCATGGCGAACAACTAAAATTCCAAAATCAGAATAATGGGCTCCCGATGTCCAAACTTTTTGTCCATTTATTATCCATTCATCTCCATCTTGCACAGCTTTTGAACGTAAACCGGCAACATCTGATCCTGCAGATGGCTCAGAGAATAACTGACACCAAATTTCTTTGCCCTCTGCCATTGGAGGGAGATATCGAGCTTTTTGTTCATCTGTTGCATACTCCATCATTACAGGCCCACACATACCAAGCCCAATCTCGAAGACTCCTCCTGGCACATCAAATTTTGATTCTTCCTGAGACCATATTATTCGCTCAATCGGAGATGCTCCCATTCCACCGTATTTTTCAGGCCAATGGAGCATAGCCCAACCAGCTTCATATTTTTTCTTTTGCCATGCTTTGGCTTTTTGCAGGTGTTCTTCAAGTTTTCCTTCAACTGATCTTCCTTGGCCTGCTTTCAGTTCAGCATTTGCTTGCAGCCATGAATAACATTTTTCTCTAAATTGCGCTTGCTCGGGTGTATCTTTAAAGTCCATATTTTTTCCTATTATTTTGATCCAATTGAATTTGATTTATCTAAATTTGTAACTAGTTTTTCCTTCCATGCCGCCTCTGAGCCAAGGTTTAGTGATAACACTTTGGAACGTTTATAAAAAAGATGACAATCATATTCCCAAGTAAATCCATTACCTCCATGAGTTTGTATGTTCTCCTTTGCGCAGAGTTGGAAAGCTTTGGTGGCAGCAACTCTTGCAGTTGCAGCAGCGAGCGATAACTCAGATGAACCTGATGACAGGGCCCATGCACCGTAATAGCAGTTAGATTTAGCGAGAGTTAAGGAGATGTACATATCTGCAAGCTTATGTTTTATAGCTTGATAGGAACCAATTGCTCTGCCAAAAGCGTATCTATCCATGGCATAAGATTTCGCCATATCCAAGGAGGCCTGTGCTCCGCCAACTTGTTCAAAGGCAACTAATACTGCAGCCTGATCTAGGAGATGCTCCCAGTTATTCCAACCATCATGACTAATTAGTTCAGAGCAAACGTTATTAAAATCAACTTGGTAGAAGCTTTTAGATGGATCTATGTTTGCCTGCAAGGTTATTGAAATTCCTTCAGCACTTTTAGCAACTGAACGCAATTCAATGCTATTGCCATTTTTGCACAATACCATCAGATGAGTTGCCGCTTCTACATCTGGAACAGCAATCTTAGTTCCATTAATCTTATCGTCGGTGACGGTTGTTTGAATATTGCTTGCTGAAATTGGGATTAAACTTTCTGCTGCTGCAAAACTTCCGACCGCAGATCCATTTGCCAGAGCAGGAAGAAGAGTGTCTTTTAAGCTTTCATTACAACTCTTAATAACTGCCTCGGTAAACATGTAAACTGATGATGAGAAGGGTATAGGAGCTAAACTTTTTCCAATTTCTTCTGCAATAACGCATAGTTCTAGGTGACTAAGACCTAGACCACCGTATGCTTCTGGTATTCGAATTGCAGTCCAGCCCAATTCAATTACTTTATTCCAAAGATCTTTATCGAACGACTCATCGGACTCCATAATGGCTCTTGTGCGTTTTAATGTATCTTCTTTGGTGAAGAATTTATTTGCTTCTTCTTGTAAATATTTTTGTTCGTCAGAAAAATCTAAGTTCATAGCTATTAATAATGGTTATAATTGACAGTCTTATTTAAGCATAATTTTACCAAAGAATGAGTAGAAAAATTTCTGCAGCTAGAAACTCTAAAGACCAATATTCTTC